>DATLYH010000404.1:0-3685 GCA_035575035.1 Gemmataceae bacterium | reverse complement strand
CAAGCCGGCGACACCACCTTGCGGCTGGCCCGGCCGGTGCAGGGGTGGCAGGCGGGCGACCGGCTCGTTCTTCCGGGCACCCGAGGGTTGGCGGGCGAGACGGAGATCCTGACCCTGGCGGCGGTGTCGGCCGACGGCCTGACCCTGACGTTGGCCACGCCCTTGCAGTACAGCCACCCCGGCGCTCGCGGCGACCGCAAGAACAACCCGGTGCTGGAGCGCCTCGCCGCCCGCCACCCCAGCGACTGGCTGGCCACGCCGGTTGTGCCGGGCGATACCCGGACGAATGTGCTCGATTTCCTACCCCACGTGGGCAACCTGACCCGCAATGTGATCTTCCGGTCGCAAAACCCCTCCGGCACGCGCGGGCACATCATGGTGACCCACACGGGTGAGGGTGATTTCCGCTGGGCCGAGTTCCGCGACCTGGGCCGGACCACCTTCCGGGAGCCGGCCGACCCAACCGGCATGATGGGACGGCAAGGGCGTTACGCGGTCCATTTCCACCACGTCATGGACCAGATGGATTGCCCCGAGCCCTGCAACCGGCTCGAAGGCTCGTCGCTCTGGTCGGAGCTGCCCAACCACGAGATCGCCTGGCCGGTGACGGTGCATGACACGCGCGGCGTTTTGATCCGGGAGAACGTCGCCTACAACTGGATGGGGGCGGCGTTCGTCACTGAGGACGACGGTGCGCAGAGGAATATCATCGAGCGGAATTTCAGCGTACGGGTGGGCGGTTCCGGCGGCCGGACCGATTGGGGCAATGCGGCCAACGGTTTCTTCTTCTGGGGCAACGACAACATCATCCGCGATAATGTGGCGGCCGACATCGGTTGGGCGGCTTTTGAGATGTATAGCGCGAGTCCTTTCGCCGAGTTTGCCCGGAACGAAGCCTACAACACTCCGGATGCCCTTCGTTACTGGAACATCGGCGGCGGGGACAATCCCTCTCCGGACCTGAACGCTCCGCAGAGGGTGATGAAGGACTTTACCGCCTGGAGCGTCGGGCGGGATGCTGTCGTCAACTACCCCTCGATCCACCTCACCTTTGACGGTTTCGTCCTTCGGGGCCTGCCGGGTTCGGCGATGGGATACAACTGGGGTGATTACGGTACGCGGAACTACCTGGTCCAGAACAACGATGTGCAGGGCTTCAATTTTGGCATGCACATGCCGCTCAAGTTCAACCCCACGGCGGTTTATGAACCGGGAACTTTCGAGATCAAGGACAGCTACTTGAGGAACCGGGTCAACCTCTGGGTAATCAACCCTGCCGGTCCGGGAGCAGGTGGTGCGGTCTCGGTCCATCCCGGGACGATGATCATCCGGAATGTTCGCTACGGCGATCCCTACGGCAACCCGAGCGGCAACATCTATTTTGACTTCTGGCTCCCCGCTCAAGTCCACCTGTTGCAGCGCATGCAGATTTTCGTCTACGACTACAATGGCGCTGTCGGCCAGAACTTCCGGGCCTACTGGTATGAGCAGGCCTCGGACTTCATCGTGCCCTACGGCGATCCGAACCAGGGGTCCAATTTCGTCGGCGCTCCGGAGGCAGGGCTGACCAATGCCCAGGCGGCGGCTCGGTGGGAGTGGCGTTTGTCGCTCGAGCCGCTCCAATTCCAGTATCGGCTCGTCGGCACCCAAGGACCGTCGTCGAACCAGGCCACGCCCTGGCAGCCCGTGGTGATTGCGGGGGAGATGGCGCCCGCCAACGCCACCGACGGTAGGCCGATCGGCGTCCACGGGCTGATCGCCCCCCTGTGAGAGGGGGAGCGACCGACGGCCCTGACCGTTCCAGAAACAGCAAGGCCCTGGACACCCGCCTGGGTGCCAGGGCCTTGTTGCGTCACCACCGGATGAATCAAGGAGGGGAGCCGCTGGTCATTTCCCAGAAGCGGAAACCCAGAACTTCCGTTCGATGCGGGCCACGTTCCCCTGCCGATCGCGGATGGAGACCAGGAGGTTTCCTCGGGGCAGGTTGGTGATTGGCCGGGTCAGCTTTAACTCCCAGACTCCCTGCGACTTCTCCTGGAAACGCGGCGCCAGGTTGTGCCCGGCCGGGACGCTGTCCACGGGGAAGTCGGCGATCACCTCGAAGGTGCTCAGGTTCAGCCCGGTGTAATAATCGTCCATGCCAATAAGGATGCGTGACAGCTCAGCGTTGGCCCCAGCCCGGGGATAGGTGAGGGTCAGCGTCGGGCGGTTGTCGTCCAGCATCCAGCCGTAGCCGCGTCGCTGCGGTTGGGCCGGGTCATAGTCCAGGTCGATCGGGCAGCCAAGGTCGATCCAGCGCACGATGGTGCGGCGGTCCTCGTCGGTCAGCGGCTCAACCTTGATCTCCCTGCCGTCGGGGCCGAGGCGCATGCCGGTCACCGCTTCGGGCGGCGGCATCACACTGCCGGTGTAATCGGTGTCGGTCCGACTGAGGTTCTCCGGCGTCGGCGGCACCGGCTGCCCGGCGATCTGGAGCGAGTTGGGATCGCCGGGAATGGCCGGGCTGGGAAAGTCATCGTTGCTGAAGCCGTCAAGGCGCCGGCCATAGATCTTCCAGGCCAGGAGGCTGCTCCGGGATTGCATGGGGACGATGTAGCGCGAAGGAGTGTAGTGCCCCCGCTTGTTCACGGCCTGAGGTTTTACGTTCGCGTTCAGTACCAGGTTGTAATAGGCGGCAGGGTAGCCCCTGACGGAAGTCTCATCGTCCAGCACCAGCCACTGGCCGGCTGGCGCCCGGTTGGGGTCTTTGGTGTGGCAGGCGACACAACTCCGCTCCAGGATCGGTTTAATGTCTCGGAAGTACTCCACGTTCTTGACGGCGCTTTCGTAGCGCAGCCCGGTTTCGTCATTGACATCCCATTTCTTGCCGGACTCGTCCCGCGTCTTGCTGGTCAGCAGCGGCGTGTAGCGGGTCAGGTCGAAGATTTCGTAGTCAGGTCGGGCTGCGGCGGTGTCCTCGAACCGGGTCGGTTTCTGGCTGTGGGCATGGCAGCCGCCGCAATCGTTGCGAATCTCGCCGGGGCGGAGCTGGTGCCAGGTCTGCGACATGTTCAGCACCATGCCGTCTTTGTCGAGCGTCTGGAATGTCCAGGCGATGTCGGCCGGGATCTTGGCCAGGAAGCTGGTGTCCGGGTTGCCGTCGGGGTCAATCGGTTGCTGGTCACCATTAAACTTGCGCACTGGAATCTCGCCCAAGATGCGCAGCCGCTCCAGCGGGTGGTTGAAGAAACGCCGGCCGGGGTAGCGGAGGGTGGTCGGCTCCATCGCCAGGATGCGGATGGCATGAATGTCGCTGTTGCTGTACAGACCTGCCTCGGCTCCCTGCAAGCGCCAGTTCAGGCTGTTGCTGTCCTCGATCAGGCCGAGGCCGCGGTCCAGGGGAGAGCCATACCTTCCCGTACCTGAGTAGCCGGCCGTGGTGCCCCCCTTGGGGACGGAGCCGGCTGGGTAGGTTTCCCGCTTGTAAAGGCTGGAAGTCCCGACCAGCCCATAGGGCGTTCCCTCGGGCAGGTGGGGGGAGAGCTTGCCGTCGTTGGCCAGCGGCGGCAGGCGGGGCGGCTCGTCGATGCCGTAGATGCGCTTGTAAGGGACCAGGGCCCGCGGCCATTGCTCGTTGTAATTCGGATCGTTCTTGATCAGAAGCATCTGCCCCGGCTCCTCGATCGGCTTACCATCCTTGATCAGA
>DATLYH010000403.1:0-2600 GCA_035575035.1 Gemmataceae bacterium | reverse complement strand
CCAGAAGGCGGCCCGCCAGCTGTGGAAGGCCCCCACGATCAGGCCGACGAGCAGGGGAGCCAGTACCGCCCCCAGCCGGCTGGCGCCCCAGACCAGGCCCTGCACCCGGGCCCGCTCCACCGCGGGGAACCAGCGGGAAGCGCTGCCGGAGATGTTGGGGAACGCGCCCGCCTCGCCCGCCCCGAACAGGAAACGCACCAGCACCAGCAGCACAAAGGCATTGAGCACCAGCGGTAATTCCCCGCCCCCGGGCAGCCGCAGCCGAAGGCCGCTATCCAGCGTGAATGGCCCGATGGCGCCGGTCAACGCGGTGAAGGCCGACCACCAGAGCACGATCCGCGTCAGCACGCGGCGCTGGCCAAACCGATCTCCCAGCGCACCGCCGGGGATTTCCAGGCTGCCGTAGGCGAGGGTGAAGGCCCCGAGTACCCAGCCCCACTGGGACGGCGAGAGGCCCAGGTCCTTCTGCATTGTCGGCCCGAGCACCGCGATGCACAGGCGGTCCAGATAGGTCAGGACGGCCAGCGAGGTCAGCAGTATCAGGACGCCGTGGCGCTTTTTCATCGCCGGCTGCCTTCCGAGCAGGTCTCGCCGTTGGGCAGCACGCGTGGGGTCTGTCCGGCCCGCTCGTCCGGGTCGAAGAGCAGGCCGGCCGCGTCGAAGCCGCCATCCACATTCAGGGTGTGGCCGTTCACGAAGCTGGCCTCGTCCGACGCCAGAAAGACGGCGGCCGCGGCGATCTCCGCCGGTGTGCCGTAGCGGCGCAGCGGGATTCGCTCGTGGTACGACCGCCGCGTTGCCTCGGTGTGCGTGCCGTTGCTCATGTCGGTGACGACCGGGCCCGGGGCGATGGCGTTGACAGTGATGCCGTGGACGGCCAGCTCGACCGCCATCACCCGGGTCAGCAGAATGATCCCCGCCTTGGAGGCCCCGTAAGCGGCGCGTCCCTGGCCGCCCCGCTGGCCCGAGATCGACGCGATGTTGACAATCCGGCCGCCGCCCTGCTCGACCATCACCCGGGCCGCCGCCTGGGCACAGAGAAACGTCCCGGTCAGGTTCACCCGAATCAGGCGATCCCACTCTTCCGGCGTGGTCGTCAAAAAGGGCTTGTTCAAACCCACGCCCGCGTTGTTCACCAGGACATCGAGCCGGCCGAAGTGGGCCAACGTCGCCTGGATCAGGGAATCGACCTGGGCAGGGACAGTGATATCAACCGGGACAGCCCGGGCCGTGCCGCCGGACGCCCGAATCTCGGCGCTGACGGCACCGGCGCGCTGGCCGTCCACGTCGGCCACCACGACCCGGGCTCCCTCGACGGCAAAGCGCAGGGCCATCTCGCGCCCAATGCCGCGTCCCGCGCCGGTGATGATCGCCACTTTCTTCGCCAATCGCATGCGTTACCCCTTATGCCGAAACATGCGCAGTCGTTGCACAATCGCATTTCCTCCCCTCTCCTCCATTCCGATGGAGGCCGCGTAACGGTGCACCCTGCCGGCGCGAACGCACAATCGCATTTCCTCCCCTCTCCCCCTGGAGGGGGAGAGGGGAGAAAGAGACAGCCTCATCGCATACATGAACCACGCACCGTGCTCTCATCGTCCGCCGGGGGCGCGCTTTTCCTCCGGGTAAAGCGTAAGCACTGCCTTGCGGACGGCGAAGCAGTCATCGCCGGAGAAGACCAGGTAAAGGGTCTTGCCATCGGCGCTCATCCACTTGGTCGGGAAGCTGCTGGTTTCGCCGGGGCCGACGTCCCAGTTGTCGGTATAGAACACGGTTGCCCACGGCCCCCACGGCTCGGGGGCTTCGTAAATGCCGAAGCCCCCCTGGAAGCGCGGGCCGCGCGCATCCTTGCTGGCGGGCAGCACTTGGCACCATAGGTAACGCTTCAGGCCGGCGTTGTAGCTGATGCCCGAGCGATAGCATTTGCCCGGATGGGTGAACACTGCCCCACGCTCGGCGACCTCCTTGGTCCAGAGGGGATGCCCCTGCGGGTCGAGGCCCTTGAAGAACTCATAGGCGGTGCGGTCGCGGAGGCGGTCCTTCGGCACACGGGCCAGCACCATGCGGTCGGCCGCGGTGTAAGCACTGTCCGAGTCGTGGGAGTAAACATAGACATACTCGTCGCGCGCCCCGGTGTAGTTTGGGCCGAAGTTAAGAAAAGTCGGGCAGCCGAAACTGACGGTGAACTTCCAGTCGGCCCAGGTCCAGGTCTTGCCGCGGTCGGCCGACCAGGCTAGCTGTGCATTCCCGGCGTTTCGCACCCACATGTAAAGGATGCCATCCACCATGAGCATGCCGCTCGCCTTCTTCCCGGCGGCGCCTTCCCCCTTATGCTCGCCGGTCGCCGAGCGGATGTTGACGCCGCGGAAGTCCTCGGGGCCGCCCTCGATCCGGGCGAAGCCGAGGCTGAGCTTCTCCGGCACCTTCGGCTCAAATCCCCAGCCGTCGCCGTAAGCGGTGTAGAGGTGGCCGTCGTCCGCCCAGGTGAGCGGCCAGTTGTCGCTGCCCGGCGCCCGGCGGATGATCGTCTCCTTCGGGGCCCAGTCGATCCGGGCAATGAGCCGGCTGGGCGGATACGGGGCCGCGCCGGACTTCGGCGG
>DATLYH010000402.1:0-32453 GCA_035575035.1 Gemmataceae bacterium | reverse complement strand
AGCGAGCGGCCTGGGGTGGGGACTAATCTGTGACGCGAAGAGACGCCGTCTGGATCACCGGGGTGGGGACGGCCACGCCCCTGGGAAACAGCTATGCGGCCGTGGCCGACGGCCTGCTGGCGGGGCGGTCCGGCGTCCGTCGGTTGACGCGCATTGACGTCTCGGCCTACCCCTGTCAGATCGCCGGCCAGGTCGATGTCATCCCGGTGCCGCCCTCCTGGGATGCTGCGGAATTCGCCCGCCTGAGCCGGTTCGACCAACTCCTGCTCTGGTGCTCGGTCCAGGCACTGCGGGATGCCGGCTGGTGGGACCGGCGCAGCGAGGTCCGGGTGGGAATGGTCCTGGGGTTGGGGGCGGAGTGGCTGCTGTTCTGGGAGGAAGACCAGCTGCACGGCGGCAACCGTGTCTACCGGCCGGAACTGGACCGGCAGTCGCTGGTGCAGCGGGTCCATGCGCGGCTGGGGCTGGCGGGGCCGGCGAGCACGGTGGCGGCTGCCTGTGCCAGCGGCAACTACGCCCTGGCGCAGGCGCGGCGCTGGGTGGAGCGGGGCTGGGTGGATATTTGTCTGGCCGGTGCCTGCGATCTGGCTGTCACGCCGATGTCACTGGCCGGCTTCGGCAACCTGCGGGCCCTGTCGCGGCGGAACGATGACCCGGCGGGCGCCTCGCGCCCGTTCGACCGGGACCGCGACGGTTTTGTCATGGGGGAAGGGGGAGCGATGTTCGTGCTGGAGCCGGCCGCCGGCGCCCGCCGCCGGGGTGCCCGGGCCTATGCCGAGGTCGCCGGCTTCGGGGCCAGCAGCGACGCCTTCCACATGATCATTCCCAGCAGCGACCCCGGCCCGGCTGCCCGCGCCTTGCGGGCCGCGCTGGCCGACGCCGCCGTCAACCCGGACGAGGTTGATTACCTGAATGCGCATGCGACCAGCACGCCGGTCGGCGATCGGGCCGAGGCCCGGGTGTTGCAAATGGTGCTCGGGGACGCGATTCGACGGGTAGCGGTGAGTTCGACGAAGAGCATGACCGGGCACCTGCTGAGCGCCGCGGCGGCGGTAGAGGCGCTGGCCTGTCTGGCGGCTCTGGATCGCCAGGCGGTCCCGCCGACGATCAACCTCGATGACCCCGACCCGGAGTGCGACCTCTGCCATGTCCCGCATCAAGCCCGGCCGCAGCGGGTGCGCGTGGTGGTGTCCAACTCCTTCGGCTTCGGCGGCAGCAACGCCTGCCTGGTGCTCCGTCAGGTGGCCTGAGGCGGACGGCCGCGGCTCATGGCGTCGCCAACAGCTCTTGCCAGCTGGTCACCCGCGCCAGGCCCTCACTCAGGCGGTCAAGCCGGTCCAGGTCGGTGATGGCCTCCAGGGCGACGACGGCCGCCCGGTCGGGTTCGCCGAGATACCGCCGCCCGAGCAGCAGCAGGGCGGCCTGCGCCCCTCTTATCAGGGCAAGGGTTGGGCCACTGTCGAAAACTTCGGGATACGTCAACGATTCGCTCATGGCTGGTCCTCTTCTCCGACGGTGGTGGCGGGGGATGGCTCGGGGCCTTGCCGGCCCGGCGGGGGTATGGAGAAACTCTAGCACAGTTCCGGCCCGGAGCGGCACGGGCTGCCGCCGTCACCGCGGCACGTCCTAGCATAGCTGCCCAGCCATTAAGCCCTGATGAATCAACCGACTCTGAAACCTTGATGACCTGATGAATCAACCAACTCTGAAACCTTGATGAATCAGCCTGCTCCACCGACAACGCCTGCGCAAGGATGCGCTGCCGAGGCCAGGACTGAGCCAGGAAGAATCGGCCTCCCAACCAAGGAACCCAATGTTCCGCGCGGAACATTCGTCCACTTGAGGCGCTAGCCGCTAGCCCGCCCTCATCATCAGCGACCGCGCCCAATGTTCCGCGCGGAACATTCGTCCACTTGAGGAACCGTGGGAAAGTCGTTTCCCAACTGCCATTTTGGCAGGGCAACCCTGGGGTTTTCTGGGTTTTGTGTAGGGCACAGGGTTAAACGGCTTCCTTAAGGCAAAATCGAGAGGCATTCCG
Organism: Gemmataceae bacterium; assembly: GCA_035575035.1. GTDB lineage: Bacteria > Planctomycetota > Planctomycetia > Gemmatales > Gemmataceae > DATLYH01. Next base: position 30,415 of record DATLYH010000402.1, on the reverse strand, counting down.
TGCAAGCAGTAGGGTGGCCGGGGCATCGCGGCGCCGGCCGACGGCTGGTGCCATGTTCCGTCCCGGCTGCCCGCCTGCTTGAAACATCGAACCGTCCTGGCGTCAACAACCGGAGGCGGCGCGCCCGCCTTGTCCGCGGCAGCCTGTCCACTTACAATCAACTCTTTGCGGATGAATCATTCTCGCGGGAGGACGTATGCCCCACACCAAAAGCGCCAAGAAGCGGCTGCGGCAAAACATCAAGAGGCGGCTACGCAACCGATCGACCATCAAGGCGATCAAAACGTACCTCAAGCGGGTCAAGGCCGCGGCGGCCGCCGGCGACCTGGAGCAGCTGCGGAAGGAGTTCGTCCTGGCCACCAAGAAGCTGGACAAGGCGGCGGCCAAGCGGATCGTCCACCCCAACCTGGCAGCCCGCAAAAAATCGCAGCTTGCCCGCCTGGTCCACGAGAAGGAACTCGCTGCCAAGGCGGCCCCGCCGCAGTGAGGCGGCGTCTCAGGCCGCTGGGCGCTTGCCGAGCTGCCCAGCGGCCGGGCCAGCGGGCTGCGTGAGCGGGCCGGTGGTATCCCTCGACGCCTCCACCGGCCGGCTGACACCGGCCGCTCGCTCCACCGGCCGGCTGACACCGGCCGCTCGCCAGACCGCTACCGTGAACGCCGGCACCAGCAGCGGCCGGACCACAAACGTGTCGAGCAGCACGCCGAACGCCAGCGCGAAACCGATCTGCACCAGCGTGCCCAGCCCGGAGAGCATTAGCGTGGCGAAGGTTCCCGCCATGATCAGCCCGCAGGCGCTGATCGTGCTCCCGGTGCGGGCCAGCGCCCGTGCCATCCCCTGCTCGCTGCCGCAGCGCCGCCGCTCCTGCAACACCCGCTTCATCAACAGGATGTTGTAATCCTCCCCCACCGCCACCAGGATCGTGAACAGGAAGAACGGCACCCGCCACTCCACCTCGTTCAGCGGCGTCCCCAGGAACGCCTGGCCGAACAATGCCACTGCTCCCAAGGTGGCGTAGTAGCTGAACAACACACTCACCAACAGATAGACCGCCAGCCACGGCCGGCGCACCACCGCCCACAGGATCACCAAGACGCCGGCCAGCACCAAGCCATTGATCCGCTGCCGGTCCCGCTCTGTGACGGCGGCCAGGTCTCGCATCTCCACCGTGAACCCGTAACACTCCGCCTGCACTCCCGAGACCAGCCGTGTGCGCGGCAGTTCCTCGCGCAGGTAAATCTGGATCAACTCCAGCGTGGCCAGGCTCCGCGCGTCGAACGGGTCGGTGGCGAAGACCACGTCAAGGCGGGTCACATAGCGCGGTCGGCCGGCGGCATCGGCCGGCAGCGCCGCCACGTAGAAATCGCGCGCCTTCCGACCCGCCTGCTCGCGCACGGCGGCTGCCAGGTCGCCGGGAGCCAATTTCAGGAGGCCGCCCAGCACGCCGCTCCTCGCCCCAGGACCAGCGGGCGGACACGACGCGATCGGTTGTCCCAGGGGCTGCGTCAGGCTGCGCACCTCGGCCACGTTGGCCAGGCCGGCCAGACCCCGGCTGAGCTGGGCCACCAGGTGCCGGCCCGCGGGGCTGTTCCAGTCGGTGTCCGCGGCCAGCAGCACCGTCACCGGCCCGGTCTCCCCGGCCGTGAAATGGCGCTGGATCACCTCCAGTCCCTTGATGCTGTCCGAGCTGGGCGACAGCTGGCCTATGGGCCTGTGGTCCGGCCTAAGCCGGGCACCAAGTACGGCCAGGGGCAACAGGAGCAGGACTGCGGCGCCCCAGATGGTCACGGGCCGGGCCAGCACCTGCCGGCTGATCCGCTCCCAGAGGTCGGCTCCCGTCCCCCGGACCGGCCCAGGTCCCGAGCGCGGCCAGAAAACGATCGGCCCCAGCAAGTGCAGCAGGGCGGGGGTGAGCGTCAACGACGCCAGCAGGACCACGGCCAGGCTCAGCCCGATGGCCGGGCCGGCGCAGCGGATCTTGGCAAACTCGGCGCAGCCCATCAGACCCAGACCGCACACCACCGTAGCAGCACTGGCCGTCAGTGCCCCGCCGACTGCCCGAACACTGCGGCCTAGCGCCGCCGCACCGCTTGCCCCGCCGACCAACTCCTCGCGGTAGCGGCTGATCAGGAAAAGACAGTAGTCCGTGCCGGCTCCGTAAAGCAGGACGATGGCAAAGACCTTGCTGATGTTCACCAGGTAGACGCCAGGCACCAGCGTCATCAGGGCGAGCACCTTCAGGGCAACCCAGGCCGACAGCACGATGGTGACCAGCGGCACCAACGCCAACAGGGGCGCCCGGTAGACCAGCAGCAGGACAATCACGACCAGGGCGACAGTGGCGACGGTGGTGGCGTGCAGGCCCTCACTGCTGGCGCGGGTCAGGTCGCGGCCGGCGCCCGCCGGTCCGGTGGCCAGCAGCCGGGGAGCATCGGGCCCCGCCTCGGCCAGACGCTGCCGCAGCCGAGCCTCGATGCGGTCCACGGTGTGCCGGGTCTTCACCGCCTGGTAAGGCGTGCCGAGCGAAACCTTGAGGAGTGTGCATTGGCCGTCCGCGCTCACCAGGCGTCGGCCGATGAACGGGTCCCGGTGTGAGTGGACACTGCCGATTTGCAGGTCCGGCTCTTCCCGCTGGAGCTGCCGCAGCTCGGCGACCAGCCGATCGGCAAGGGCAAAGTCATTCTCATCGAGCGGCCGGTCGGGCCGTTCAAAGGTGAAGATGACCCGGCTGGCGTAGACATCCTGGGGAAAGGCCTGCTCCAGCAAACGGAAACCACGGACACTGTCGCAGTCGGCCGGCAGGAAGTGGATGTCGTCGTCATGGGCGCGGGTGTCCCAGGCAGGCGCGACCAGACCGAGGAGCAAGGCGACCAGCGCCCACGCGGCACAGACCTTCCAGGCGTGCGTCGTCGTGAGCCGTCCAAGAAAGTCGAACATGCCTGATCCTCTCCTGGGGAGACAAGGAGACAAGTAATGGGGGGTCAGCGAAGAGTTCCTGCCTTCTGCCTCCTGCCCTCTGCCTTCTGACCCCTGACCCCTTCTTCATCGGCTCAGCCGCGCGCCGGGCTGGGAGAGAAATGGCGGGGATGGGAAAAGGGGCGGCGGAGGGTGCCGGCCGATTGAATGCAGTTTATCTAAAGCCCGAGGCCAGCCGCTGTCGGGTGAGGCGAGCGGGGGGCGTGAGCCCCCCGGTGAGGCGAGCGGGGGGCGTGAGCCCCCCGGTTCCGGGCGAGCGGGGGGCGTGAGCCCCCCGGTAAGGCGAGCGGGGGGCGTGAGCCCCCCGGTAAGGCGAGCGGGGGGCGTCAGCGCTCAAGTTTGCCCACATCTTTTCCGGGCACCGGCGCGGGGGTGGTCTCGTGCAGGGTCAACACCACGTCCTCGTGGGACTGGAGTTGCTCGATGGTGACCTGTCGGTGGGAAGGCCGCACCGACGCGTGCCTGCCGTCGGTGTCGCGGTCGTCGCGGCATCCTTGCCCGGTTCCTCCGTGCGACTACGCTGATTGCGCCCCAGCGGTCAGCTGATAGCATAGGGAAATGTGGGTAAACTTGAGCCGTAAGGGAGGGGCTTCCGACCCGTCGCTAACGCTTCGGGCTCGGACAAGACCCGTCGCTAACGCTCCGGGCTCGGAGACCACCCGTCGCGGACGCGCCGGGCTCGGGCAAGACCCGTCGCGGACGCCCCGGGCGCCGACAAAACTTTCCCGGTGTCCCTGACCAGTTGCTTATAGATGATTTAGATGATTCCTGAGGGCATTCGTGCCGTCTTCTTTGATGCGGTCGGTACGCTGATCCATCCCGATCCTCCGGCAGCCGAGGTTTATGCCACGGTCGGCCGGCGTCACGGTAGCCGGCTTGGCCCGTCCGTCATTGCCACACGCTTCCGGACCGCGTTCCGGCGTCAGGAAGAACATGACCTGGCCGCGGGGCTGCGGACGAGCGAGGCGCGGGAGGTCGAGCGCTGGCGGCAGATCGTCGGCGAGGTGCTGGACGACACGGCCGACCCCGAGGCTTGCTTCCAGGAGTTGTTCGATCACTTCAGCCGACCCGAGGCCTGGCACTGTGACCCAGAGGCGGCGGCGGTGTTGCGGCAATTGGCCGACCGCGGCCTCGAGCTTGGGCTCGCCTCGAACTACGATGCCCGCCTCCGCCGCGTGGCCGCAGGACTGCCCGCGCTGCGGCCGGTGCGGCACCTGATCATCAGCGCGGAGGTCGGATGGCGCAAACCGGCGCCGCAGTTCTTCGCCGCCCTGTGTCAGGAGGTCGGCCTGCCCGCGGACCAGGTTCTGTTTCTGGGTGATGATTGGGTCAACGACTACCAGGGCGCCCGCGCGGCGGGGTTGACGGCGATCTTACTAGAGCGCGGGCATCCCGCCCACACCATCTCACTGGAGCCAGGGCATCACGTGGTTCGGATCAGACGGCTGAGCGAGTTGGTCGGCGACCCGCCCCCGTCCTAGCCGCCGACGCTTCCCCGAGGCTACTTCCCGGGCAGCTGCCAGACCGGGTGGGACTCGCTTGGCCCCTCGCGCAGGGCGTTGACGATCCGCTCGATCAACACCAGGGAGGGCCCGTCATCCCGCTCCAGCAGCATCGTCGAGGAGTCGTCGTCCAGGTTCCGGGCCAGCAGCGAGCCCAGCAGCGAGGCGGCGGTCCGGAAGTGCTTGATCTCGAACATCTCCAGCGCCCGCTCGTACCCTTGTTTCAGCTGGTCCCACCCCGGCTCGCTGGGAGGAGCCAGTTCGTAAAGGTCGATTGGGCTGGCGATGTTGACCACCCGCACCTTGCACAGTCGCCGAGTGCAGAAGCTATCGTCGAGTTGGGCCTGGACCGCTCCGGTGATCAGGACGCGCACCTTGAGGTACTTGGTCGCCCCCTGGACGCGGCTGGCGAGGTTGACCGTGTTCCCCTGCGGGCCATACTTGAACTTGTAGCGTGAGCCGACGTTGCCGACCCGGGCCGGGCCGCTGTTGATGCCGATGCCGATGCGCAGCGGCTCGTCCACGATCGCCTTCCAGTCGCGGTCCAGCCGGGGCAACTCGTTGAGCATGGCCAGGGCGGTGCGGCAGGCGAGCCGGGCGTGATCGGGCTGCTCCTTGGGGGCGCCCCACATGGCCATCACCTCGTCGCCGGTGTAATCGACCAGCACCCCCTGATGGTCGAGCACACACTTGGAGAGCGCCCCCAGAACGTCGTTGATCCATTCCACGGTCTTGGTCGGCCCCAGACGTTCGCTGATGCGGCTGAAGCCGCTGATGTCGGCGACCAGGACCGACACCTCGCAGTCGCGGCCGTCAAGGAGTTGCGGCTGCGAGGCGAGCTGGCGGGCCAGGTCGGGGGTAAAGAACTGCTCGAACTGGATGCGGGCCGCCAACGCTGCCTTCTCCTGCTCGATCCGGGTCAGGCCGGCGGCCACCACGACCGCGAGCAGCTCGACCAGCATCGCTTCCAGCTTGGTGATAGGGGGCACAGCGGGGAGCAGCCGCCGGTCGCCGTACAGCGCCCCGATCACCCGTCCCTGGCGGTCGAGGATGGGGGCGGCCACCACCGACTTGATCTCGCTCAGGCTGGCGGCGTTGGTGAACTGGCCCGGCCGCTGCCAGTTGGTCCCCTTCACCTCCAGGACCCGGTTGAGGACCTTGCGGCTGGGGCGCCAGTCCGGCTTGATGTCCATGCTCGGCGCGGTCTTGATGACATTGATGGTCCAGTCCTTGCCGTCCCAGAGCAGCACGCAGCCGGTGTGCAGACCGACCACATCCACCAGGGCCTGGGCGGCCTTGTCGAAGAAGTCCTCCGAGCTGGCGGCGCTCTGGAGCACCTCCATGGTGCTCTTCAGCCAGTTGAACAGCGCCTCTCCTTTGGGGTCGCTCTCCTGGAAAGGGAGGCCGGGGAACCGCGCGAAGGTCAGCTCCATTGATCCCGGCGGCCGGGTCGCCTCGGGCAGCCCTTGCAGCTCCAGCGGATCGGGAAGGGGCAGGGCCGCGGGGGGCTGGATGCGGACCGTCTTGGCCCCCAGGGACAAGACGATGGGGAGCGGCTCCAGCCGCGAGGCGTTGGGCCAGATTTCGGTGCCGCCGGGCAGTCCGATAGAGGCCCGCAGGCTGAGGTTGGTGATCCGGACGGTGTCGCGGGAGATCGGCTCGATCAGGGCATGCTTGCGGGAGATGCTGATCTCCTCGTGCCGGGCAATGATCAGCCGATAGCGGCCGTTCTCCAACCGGCGGGCGTAGCCTTCCGGGGTGGGCGGCAGCTCTCCTTCGTCCTGACGGCCCAGCTCCACGGGCGCGTTGAACTCCCCGGCGAAGACCTGGCGCTGCTGGTCGAAGACGCATATATGGATGGGAGCGCTCATGGCCGCTGCCTTTGAGGTTATCGAGAGGCATTCGCTCCCCCCAGCAGCCGCTCCACAGCAAGCACGCTCCATGTACCTGCTGCTTTGACCGCCGGTCCGGAGGAACGGCACTACTTTACACCATGCGGCAGCATCTTCAAACCCTTCCCTTCCTCTCCGGGGAAGTGCCCTCCTGACGAGAGGCCCACGGAATCTGTTTGCCCGCGTCTCCCAAAACGGATACCCTGCGATCAGCGGAACGAATCGTTTCCCCAGGGGACCATCCCATGAGTACAGCAGCAAAGGCGATCGTGATCGTCGGCGGGGGGTTCGCGGGGGTCTACACCGCCCGCTACCTGCAACGGCGTGTGCCGCGGGACTGGGAGATCGTCCTGTTCAGCCAGGAGAATCACTTGGTCTTCACCCCGCTGCTGGGGGATGTCGTTGGTTCGTCGATCAATCCCATGCACGTGGTCTCGCCGATTCGGCAGCTGGCTCCCCGGGCTGCCTGCCGCACCGCCGCCGTGACCGGTATCGATCTCGCCGGCCGGTTGGTCCACTACAAGACGGCCGCCGGCCGGCCGGCCAGCCAGCCCTATGAGCATCTGGTGCTGGCCTGCGGCTCGGTCGTCAACCTCAATATCATCCCCGGCATGGCGGCCCACGGCTGGCCGTTGAAAACCGTCGGCGACGCCCTGGTGCTGCGCAACCATCTGATCGGCCTGTTGGAGAAGGCCGAGGTCGAGACCGATCCACAGGCCAAGAAACGGCTGCTGTCGGTCGTGGTGGTCGGCGGCGGCTTCAGCGGCGTCGAAGTGGCCGGCGAGGTCTGCGACCTGCTGACCGCCAGCTGCCGCTTCTACCGCACCTTCACTCCCAAGGATATCCGCGTCACCCTGCTAGAGGCCCGCGACCGCATCCTGCCCGAGCTGCCCGAGTCGCTAGCTCAGTTTGCCCACCGCAAGATGAGCCGGAGCGGCATCGACATTCGGGTCAAGGCGATGGCCCAGGCAGTAACCGAGCAGGGCGTCCGGCTCAAGGACGGTCCGGAGATTGAGGCGGGCACGGTGATCTGCACCATCGGTACCACGGTCAACCCGCTGATCGCCGCGTCGGGTCTGCCGCTGGCCGGGGCGCGCCTGAAGATGACCCCGGAGATGCGCGTCGAGGGGCAGGAGCGCGTCTGGGCCGCGGGCGACTGCGCCCTGGTTCCCAATGCCTATGATCAGAAGCCGTCGCCGCCGACCGCCCAGTTCGCCCTGCGGCAGGCCAAGCAGCTCGGCCGCAATCTGCTCCGCGTCATCGCCGGCCAGCCGGCGCAGCCGTTCTATTTCAAGCCGCTGGGCATGTTCGCCTCGATCGGCAACCACAAGGCGGTCGGCCTGCTGTTCGGGTTGAAGGTCTGGGGCCTGCCGGCCTGGTGGCTGTGGCGGAGCATTTATCTGAGCAAGATGCCGACGGTGGCCCGCAAGGTGCAGATCGCCTTTGATTGGTTCTGGCAGCTTTTCTTCCCGCGCGACATTGTGCAGCTCAACCTGTTCCAGACGGAGCGCCTGAGCCGCGCCCATTATGAGGCGGGGCAGTTCGTCTTCCACAAGGGAGAGCCCGGCGACAAGTTTTACATCATCGAGCGCGGCCGAGCAGGGGTTTATCTGGACGAGGGGGCCGCACCGGTGGCGGTGCTGGGCGCAGGCGATCACTTCGGCGAAGCGGCATTACTACGGGCAGCACCGCGCTCCGCCTCGGTCCGGGCTGAGGAGCCGCTCGACGTGCTCCTGATCGGCTCGGGCTCCTTCGCCCAGTTGACGCGGCACCTGGAAGTGCTGCGGACGGCGCTGGAGCGGTCGATGCAAGCCCGGTTGGCCTTGAACGAGGTAGTGGAAACGGCCAAGGACCAAGCCGCAGCCCAGGCTGGGGCGTCCACGGCCGGCTAACCGGGCGGTTCGTCCCTGAGAACGTACTTTTGCGGTACCCAGCCTACCTCGCCGCCGGCCAGCTCGATCTGCAGCCAGTCGCCGCGAACGAAGAGCAGGCGGGCCTCCACGCCGGCGTTCAACGGCGTCTCGTAGTGCGGATAGGCCAGCCCGTTCCCCTTGTAGAGCAGCACGCCGTCGTCCGCGATCACCACCAACGGATAACGCGCTTCCTGCCGGTCCTGCCATTCTCGGATGGCAAGCAAGACGCCCAGCGTCGCCGCGACGAACAGGGCGGCGCCGCCAATGACCGGCAAGGATGGACGCCGTGTCATCCACCAGCGCGTCAGCGCCAGACAGCCCAGACTGTAGCAGCCAAGCGCCAGCCCCAGGTGCTTTCCCAGGCTGAGCCGGAGGAGCCAGGGCGGGCGGGAATCGCCGGTCGGTCGGCCGAAGCTACCCGGCGACGAATAAACCACCTGATCGCGAGCATGAGCCAGCCCCTCGCCCAGGGCATGGTCGCCGGGGGCAAGCCGCAGCCCGCGCCGGTAAGCCAGGATCGCCCGGGCCACGTCGCCGCCCAGCAACCAGGCATTCCCCTCGTTCCGGCAGAGGGCCGCATTGCAGAAGCCGCGGCCGCGCAACTCCGCGTACAACCGGGCCGCCTCCCGGAACGACCGCCGGGCCTCGGCGGGGCCGTCATCCGCAAGACGTACTCCCTCCCGGAACGCCGCCTCCGCACGGGCAACAAGGTCCAGGTCCGTGACCGCGGCCGATGCCGTATGAGGGGCGATCAGTAAGCCAAGGATGGCGAATGCACCAGCGGCCACGGTCCTCTGCCCCGCTTCGGACGCCTCTTCCAGCGCCAGGATCAGCCGCTCGGCGGCTGCTTTCAGGTCCTCGTCTGCCACGGATCGAAGGGGAGCATATCGGATGCCATCACAGGTCCCGAAGAATTCGGCCGTCTGCTCGGCGAGGTCGGCCGCCACGCCTGCTTGTCTCAGGTGAGCGCTGACCTCGGCAGGCGTCGGCTGGGCCCCAGGCAAGTCGAACCGCTGTCGCAGGTAGTCAATGACAATGGCGGTGGCCCGCTCGGCCTGCGTGGCGGCGTCTGCCGGGCCGATCGCTTGAAGAGCGCGAAGGGCCAGCCGGACGGCCCGGCTGCGTCGCCGGACCAATTGGACGGCCTCGGGATAAAACCGGCGCCAGGCGGCGTACCAGCCCATGCAGACAAGCGGCGGCGCTAGCAGGAGTGCCGCGAGCACCCCGGGACCAGGCAGCGACTCCACTCGGTCCCGCCGTAGCACCGCGGCGCCTTCCGCCAATTGGTAAACCACATCAGGGGCCCGCGGCGGCTGTTTGCCCTGCACGTCGGCCAACCGCACCTTGGGGCGCGGCTTCACCGTCAGGCCAATGGGTGCCGTGTGCCGCGTCTGGTAACCCTTGTGTGCGGGGAGATAACCGGGCGTGAAGAAGACGAAGGGGAAACTGGGGATCGCTTGCACTCCCTCATGGCGCGGCCGGAGGCGGTAGGCGAATTCCCAGGTCCGTTCATCAAGCCGGCCGTCACCATTGGGGATATCCTCGATGTCGAACTGTTCCAGGAAACCAGGAAACTCTTGCAGCCTCGGCCGGGCGGGGGGACGAAAAACCGGACCGGAGGCGGTGATACGCACCGTGAACGTCAGCGGGTCCTGCGCTGGTAGCTCGGTCGGCTCCGCGCGGACAGCCGGCGTGTGGAACGAGCCGATCGGGCTGCGCTCCTCGTCGAAGTACAGCGGCCGGCCCTTCACGGGAAGGTCGGGGAGCGGACCCTGGGCGCGGGCGGAGGCGGGCGAGAGGAGAATCAGGAGGACGGCAATTCGCAATTGGCAATTCCTCATCCGAGGGTCAGTCTGGTACGTCGTGGCCGGCGCCGCCGGGGAGGCGAGAGCGATGGGCCCGGCGTTCCTGCCGAATCCGCTCCACCGCGTTATCCAGGTGTTGCGCGGCGTCGTGAGGCGAGAGCGGTGCCTGGTCCGCCCGGTCGGACAACGGCGGCAGGCCAGCCCCCGGCAGCGGCCGGCGGTCGGTCGGGATCGGGTCCTGGCCCGGCTCGGGCTCGGCCGGCATCATCTTGCCGCGGGGATCGGGCTGTTCCGGGCCCGGAAGGCCGCGGGCACGCCCCGGATCGTCGAGCCCCTGGTTCGGCGGCTTGGCGGTGGGACCATCTCGGGGCTCATCACCCTCAGGCCGGCCTTTCTTTGACGGTGCCTGGGCGAGCAGCAGCTTGGCCAACTCCAGGTTGTGCTGGGCGTCGGCGGCCAGCTCGGCGTCTGGCTCGCCTGCGCGCAAACACTCGGTGTAAGCATGGATCGCCTCGCGAAGCACCTCCGCCCCGCGCTCTCCTCCCTGCCGGAGCAGCGCATTGCCCAGGCCGTAAAAGGCACGGGCGCGGCGCAATCCGGCGGCATCGGTCAGGCAGTAGCGGTAGTGCCGCTCCGCCTCGCGGTAGTCGCCGAGTTGGTAGAGTGCCGCCGCCTTGTTGAAGGCGGCCAATCCAGGATCCGTGATCCGGGTTGCGGCCATCTCGTAATAATCCCGGGCCTCCGGGTAATCGCCGCGGGCAAAGGCGGTGTTCCCTTGTCGGATCAGGTCATAGGGGTCGGGCCCCGGCGCGGCGCCCAGCAGCGCCAGTCCCGGCAGCGCCAGCCAACCGAACCGGGCGATGCGCTTCATGATGTCCTCTCCTCGGGTCCAGGGATAAAGGGGATCAGTGCCATCGGCCGCCGGAGTTGTTTCATCGTGAGGCCGTCATGGATCACCAGGGTGGCCGCCAGGAACAACAAGGCCGGGACGAAGAACCACCCGTAGCGCAGGCGGTAGACCGGTAGCGGGTCGTCCATGTGCTCGCGCACCGCCCCAGGCTCGATGCGCTCGACGAAGAGTTGGCCCAGGGGGAGTGCGTTGGTCCGGGCCGGCGTGTAGGTGCCTCCGGTCAGCTGGGCGATGGCCTGGAGCGGCTCCTCGCGCAGGCGCGTCTTGATTTTGCCGTTGCTCAAGGGGACCGTGTGGTCCTGGTCCGGGTCGCCCACGCCGATGGTATGGACGGGGATACCGTGCTCCCGCGCTGCCAGCGCCCCGCGCCGCCACTCCTCGTCTCCGGTCGGATCGTCACCGTCCGATATCAAAAGGATGTCCTGGTAGCCGGGGAAGCGCACGTCATGGGCTGCCACCGCTTCCAGCAGTCCTTCGCCCAGGCGCGTTCCGGGCACAGCGGTCGGATTGGCCGGCCAGAGTTCGGGCGGGGGCCCGTCCTCCGCCAGCGCCTGGAGCACCGCGCGAAAGTGGTCGTAATCGTAAGTCAGGGGACAGAGCACCGCCGGCCGGTTGGCGAAGACGACCAGGGCCAGCCGATGGCCGCCGCGCTTCTGCACCGTGTCGGCCAGCTCGGCCAAGGCGTTCAGGGCGTGGCCGGCCCGGCTCGGTAGGACATCTCGGGCCTGCATGCTTGCGCTAAGATCGAGAACGATGACCAGGTCTCGCCCCAGGGCGGCGGTCTGTCCCTCCTCGCGCCCCCACTGCGGCCCGGCGACGCCCACGGCGAGGAAGACCAGCCCCGCGCTCAGGCAGACAGCCCGGAGCCTGCGCCGGCCCGGGCGCACCAAAGTCAGGGCCGTCAGCGCCGGCCAACTGGCCAGTCGGGCGAGCCGCCGGCGCTGCCAACGCAGGGCCATCAGGGCGATCAGCCCCAGGACCGGCAGCACCGCCAGCAGACCGAGGGCCGCCGGCTGGGCAAACCAGTGACGCAGCAGGTTCACGGCAACCTCCGCCAGACGGTCGTCTCCAACAAGCAAAGGGTCGCCCACAACACGAACGATGCCAGCCCGAACCACGGGTACGCCTCGTGGTAGCGCCGGTACTGGAAGCTCTCGATCTCCTGGCGCTCCAGGCGGTCAATCTCCCGGCAAGCGGCCAGCAATGCCTGCGAATTATCGGCCGGGAAATACTTGCCTCCGGTCCGGTTGGCCACGTCTTGCAGCACCTCGACGGCCGCGGCGCGGTCGGCGGCCGACTCCCCCACGGCGTTGGACTCCCGGCCGGCGTCGATGGTGTAGATGATGACCGGGGCCGGCAGGCTGACGGCGACATTGGCGGCCTGGCGCGGCTTCCAGGCCCGGGGATTGGTCACGGTGTGGTAGCCGTCGGTCAGCAGCACCAGGACCTTGCGCTGCGGGGCCGCCTTGCGCAGTCGGTCCAGCCCCCAGGCGATGGCGTCGCCGATGTTGGTCGCCTCGTCTCGCGGCTGAAGTCGGTCGAGCAGGCCCAGCAACACGGAATGGCTCAAAGTCAGTGGGCAGACCACCTCGGGCCGTTCATCATAGGCGATCAGGCCGATCAGGTCGTTGCTCCGCCCTTCCAGCCGCTCGCCGCCGGGCCCCTCGCCGCCGTCCACGAACAGACGGAAGACCTTCTTGACCGCCTCCAGCCGGGTGATGCGCTCGTCTTGCCAGAGGAAGTCCCGCTCGTTCATGCTGCCGCTGACATCGACCACCATTGCGATGGCGATGCCTTCCGCCGGGATGCGGGTACGCAGGTCAGGCCAGCGCGGTCCGGCCAGAGCAATGATCAGACAGGCCAGCGCCAGTCCCCGCAGGGCGGCACCGGCCGCGCGGGCCAGTCGGCTGCGCCCGGCGGGCAGTCGGGCCAGCAGCGATGTTTCCGGGTAACGCAAGGCCCCGCCGCGCCGCCACAGCCACCACCCGACTAGCGGCGGCACCAGCGGCAGCAATAGCAGAAACCAGGGGTGGGCAAAACTCGGCATGATCCCAAATTAGATAACCGCGCCGGCAAACTTGCATCATCACGATAACACGCTGGCCGATTGTTCAGCAAGGGGAAGGCAAACCTCGTGCCGCGGCAAGAAGAGAACACCCTTTCCCGCAGGCACTCCACGGACGTGGGATTGCGTCCAGTGAATCAGGGAGGTGGGCCAGGGCTGCGCATCAAGTGCCCAGCGATGGCCAAACAATCGCCGCACCTAGTCGCCACGCACCGGCGCCGGGGACGACGAGCCCGAAGCATCAGCGCCGGGGACGACGAGCCCGAAGCGTCAGCGCCGGGTGCCGCTTCGAAGGCGAGGAATGGCAACTCTGCCCGGCGCGCGAGTACAATGACCACAGACCCCTATCCGTGAACACCGGCAACGGACGGACATGACCCTGCTTTACACCGACCCGCTTTTCCTGGAGCATGACACCGGCCGACACCCCGAGTGCGCCGACCGGCTGCGCGCCATCATGGCCCGCCTGAAGAAGGCTGGACAGCTCGAGCGATGCACCGCCGGCACCTACCAACCGCTGACAGAGGAGGCGGTAACGCAGCTTCATTCGCCGCGGCAGGTCACGGCCATCAAGCAGCTGGCCCGACACGGCGGCGGGCATCTCGACCCAGACACGGTGGTCAGCCCGGCGTCGTTCCAGGTGGCGCTGGCGGCGGCCGGCGCTTGTGTGGCGGCGGTCGAGGCGGTGCTGACGGGGGCCGATCATACTGCGCTCTGCCTGGTTCGGCCGCCCGGCCACCATGCCACGCCGACGCGGAGCATGGGCTTCTGCCTGTTCAATAATGTTGCCTTGGCGGCCCACCACGCCCGAGCAGCCCACGGTCTGAGGCGCCTACTGATCGTGGACTGGGACGTACACCACGGCAACGGCACCCAGGACCTCTTCTACGATGATCCCACGGTGATGTTCTTCAGCATCCACCGCTACGGCGGCGGTTTCTATCCCGGCACCGGGGCGGCCGACGAGACCGGCACGGGTCGGGGACTCGGCTACACGCTTAACGTGCCGGTGCGCTTCGGTACGCCGCGCAAGGAGTACCACGATCGGTTCACTGCTGCCCTCGAGAAGGCCGCCGACAAGATCCGGCCGGAGTTGGTCCTGGTCAGCGCCGGCTTCGACGCCCACGTGCGGGACCCAATCGGTTCGCTCGGCCTGGAGGTCGAGGATTTCGTGACCTTGTCGCAACAGGTGCTCGACGTGGCGAAGACCCATGCAAAGGGCCGGCTGGTCAGCTGCCTGGAGGGCGGCTATAACCTGGATGCCCTGGCCGAGTCGGTGCAGGCGCACCTGGAGGAGTTATTGGCATTCCGGCCCTGACCGGGCCGATTACTTCCGCCGCCACAACGCTTCCTCGGCCAGGCCGAGCTGTCGGGCGGCCGACCGGATCGCCTGGAAGAACCGGGCCGCATCACCAGGATAGCCGGCCGTCGGCTTCAGCCCCGGCACCCGCTCCTGCCAGAAGCGGTTGAATTCCCGCATCAACACTTCTCGCAGGTACTTGCTGATCATCGATGCCAGCGCGACGCAGAAATGCTCGGCGTCGGCCCGCGGCTGGAAGGTCAACCGGATGGCGCGGGGCCGCCCGGCGATGCTGTAGACGCTGCGCTGCCTGCTTTCCTCGTGGGCGATGACGAACCCCTCGGCCACCGCACTTTGCAGCAGCGCCGCATAGGTGTTCCGGCCGCCGTGCTTGTCGATGAAGAAGAACGCCGGCTCCTCGTCCTCCTCGATCAGGCCGGCCCGCAGCAGCTCCGCTAGGCCGTGGCCCAGCACCGCCCCCTTCGAGCCCCCCTGGTCCACGATCTGGTTGAAGCGCCGCGGGCAGACCACCACGCTGCGCACCTGCCCCCAGACAACCTGTCTTTCCCGGGACGTCAGTTCAAAGCGCTCCGCGGCCGCGGCCCATTCGTCGGCGGCAATCGCGGCTGGCAGGGTGCTGGCGCCGGTGTACCACACCTCGCCGCCCAGCTCGGCCGCCGCCGCGGGACAAAGTCGGCCGATGAGGCAGGCGAGCGTGGGACAGGCGCGGAGCGGAAGGAGCGGCATTACCCCGGCTTCCAGGCCGGCCAGGCCGCGGGCTGTCGAGTAAACCAGCTTGGAGTCGGCCACCAGCAGCCGGCCGTCGGCCGGGTCGGTCGGCCGGCGCACGGCCGGGGCCAGGGCCTGCCAGAGGTCAGCGCCGGCCAGCGCGGCAGGCACCCGGCAGGCGACCGCGGTCATCACCAGCGGCCCCAGGTTCGGCCCGTAACCGGCCTCGTCAATGCCAACGATCCAGGGCATGGCAGCGGTCCGTCGTCGATCATCCGTTGTGAGAACGGCCAACGGCCCACTTTGACCGGCCCTCCTCTTCTGCCGGGGCACTTCCTACCATATCAGAGAAGGATGGGCAATCGACCCTTAGCCTCTGATTACTGCTATGCTTCAAGACAACATCTTTCAGAAGATCATTGACCGGCAAATCAAGGCCGACATCGTGTACGAGGATGACCGTTGTCTGGCGTTCCGCGACATCAACCCGCAAGCGCCGGTCCATGTGCTGATCATCCCGCGCAAGGTGATCGCTACCCATGATGAGATTACCGAGCAGGACCGCGAGCTGCTCGGCCATCTGCACCTGGTCGCCGCCCGCCTGGCAAAGCAACTCGGTCTGCACGACGGCTACCGCCTGGTACTGAATTGCAAGGAGCGGGCCGGCCAGTCGGTACCGCATCTTCACCTCCATCTATTGGGCGGCCGGGACATGCGCTGGCCGCCGGGCTAACCATCCTTTCGCCCTCGGAGGGCTCCTGTCCGCCGGGGAAATTGCGAGGGGAGTGCCGTGGACGGCCCGGCTTCTGGCCCGTCGTAGCGCCTTTGACACTCCCGGCAGTAATTCGTACATTGCCACCATCACGGAGGACCGGATGCTCGCTCCGGTCGTGTCTCTAACCGGCTGCGCCTCCTCGCCCGAACCGGGCAGCCCCAGGAAAGTATGCTCATGGCTAAATACGTCTATTTCTTCGGCGGTGGCAAGGCTGAGGGCCGAGCTGATATGAGAGACCTTCTCGGCGGCAAGGGGGCCAATCTCGCCGAGATGACCAACATCGGCCTGCCTGTGCCGGCCGGCTTCACCATCACCACCGAGGTCTGCACCTACTACTACGCCCACAACCGTCAATACCCCCCCGAGCTGAAGGCCCAGGTCGAGGAGGCGATGCGCAAGACCGAAGCGGTCATGGGGGCCCGGTTCGGCGATCCCAAAAATCCCCTCCTCGTCTCGTGCCGCTCCGGCGCCCGCGTCAGCATGCCGGGCATGATGGACACCGTCCTCAACATCGGCCTCAACGAGGCCACCCTCCGCGGCCTGATCGAGAAGACCGGCAACGAGCGCTTCGGCTGGGACAGCTACCGCCGTTTTGTGCAGATGTACGGCGATGTTGTCCTCGGCATGAAGCCGCAGAGCAAGACGGAAATCGATCCTTTCGAGCAAATCATGGATGAGCTGAAGCACGCCAGAGGGGTCGAGCTCGACACGCAGCTGGACGTCAACGATCTCAAGGAGTTGGTCAAGCGCTTCAAGAAGGCGGTCAAGGAGCGGACCGGTAAGGACTTCCCGGAAGATGTGGACGAGCAGATGTGGGGGGCCATCGCCGCGGTGTTCGACTCGTGGAACAATGAGCGGGCCATCGTTTACCGGCGGCAGTACGGCTACCCGCACGACTGGGGGACGGCGGCCAACATTTGCTCGATGGTCTTCGGCAACATGGGGGACGACTGCTGCACCGGCGTCGCCTTCACCCGTGACCCGGCCACCGGCGAGAAAGAGTTCTACGGCGAGTATCTGATCAACGCCCAGGGCGAGGATGTAGTCGCCGGCATCCGCACCCCCAAGAAGATTGCCGAGCTAAAGAAGGACATGCCCGCCGTCTACAAGCAGCTTGAAGAGATCCGCGGCATCCTTGAGCGGCACTACCGCGATGTACAGGACATCGAGTTCACCGTTCAGAAGGGGAAGCTCTGGATGCTGCAAACCCGCAACGCCAAGCGGACCGGCTTCGCCGCCCTCCGCTTCGCCGTGGACATGGTCGAGGAAGGCCTGATCAGCAAGCAGGAGGCGCTGTCGGCCGGGCGCATCCCGCCGGACGACCTCAATCAACTTCTCCAGCCGATCTTCGACCCCGAGGCCAAGCGCAAGGCGAAGGTTATTGCCAAGGGGATCAACGCCGGCCCCGGCGCCGCCACCGGGATCATCAAGTTTTTCGCCGATGACGCCGAGCAGTGGGTGGCGAAATACGGTAAGCCCGACGCCCACGGCCGGCGCGATCCGCGCGGCCGGGTCATCCTGGTGCGACGCGAAACCAGCCCCGAGGACATCCGCGGCATGCAGGCGGCCGACGGCATCCTCACCGCCTTCGGCGGCGCTTCCAGCCATGCTGCCCTGGTCAGCCGGCAGATGGGCAAGGTCTGCGTGGTCGGCTGCGGCGCCTTGCGGATCGACTACGCCGCCCGCACCGTCACCGTTGATGGCACTGTGCTCCGGGAAGGCGATTTTATCTCGATCGACGGCTTCACCGGCGAGGTGATGGCCGGCCAGGTCGCCACCAAGCCGAGCGAGGTGGTGCAGGTGCTGATCGACAAGACCCTCAAGCCCGAGCAATCGCGCGTCTATCAACAGTTCGCCAAGCTCATGCAATGGGCCGACGAGGTTCGCAAGCTGAAGGTGCGGACCAACGCCGACTTGCCCGAGCAGGCCGAGCAGGCCGTTGCCTTCGGAGCGGAGGGGATCGGCCTGTGCCGCACCGAGCACATGTTCTTCGACCACATCAAGGCCATGCGGCAGATGATCCTGGCGGAAACGCCCGAGGAACGCCGGGCTGCCCTGGCCCAGTTGCTGCCGTACCAGCGGGACGACTTCGAGGGCATCTTCCGGGCCATGAAGGGCCGGCCGGTGACCATCCGCACCCTCGACCCGCCCCTGCACGAGTTCCTGCCGCATGACGACAAGGGGCAGGAGGAGATGGCGAAGGAGTTGGGCGTCTCGAAGCAGAAAATCGCCGAGCGGGTCAAAGCACTGCACGAATTCAACCCGATGCTCGGCTTCCGCGGCTGCCGGCTGGGCATCGTCTACCCCGAGATCACCGAGATGCAGGCCCGGGCTATCTTCGAGGCGGCTTGCAACGTCCAGAAGGAAGGCATCCCGGTCGAGCCGGAGGTGATGATCCCGCTGGTCGGCTTCCTGCCCGAGCTGAAAGCCCAGGCCAAGATTGTGCGCGACACGGCGGCCAAGGTCTTCGCCGAGAAGGGGATGACGGTGAAGTACCTGGTCGGGACCATGATCGAACTGCCGCGGGCCTGCGTGGCGGCTGACCAGATCGCCCAGGAGGCGGAGTTCTTCAGCTTCGGCACCAACGACCTGACCCAGACCACCCTCGGCATGAGCCGGGACGACTACGGCAGCTTCATCCGGGTCTACCTGGAGAACGACTTGCTGCCGCGCGACCCGTTCCAGACGATTGACTTCGAGGGGGTCGGCGGACTGATGAAAATCGGCGTGGAGAAAGGACGGGCGGTGCGGCCGAACCTGAAAGTGGGCATCTGCGGCGAGCACGGCGGCGACCCGGACAGCGTGAAGTTCTGTCACCAGATCGGGCTGGACTACGTCAGCTGTAGCCCGTTCCGAGTGCCGATCGCCCGTCTGGCAGCGGCCCAGGCAGCGCTGGGAAAATGACGGCGACCCGGGGTGCTGTCTCGCCGCCGGTTCCGCAATGGGCGCGGAAAACCCGAGGCGAGGATGGGGTGCGCCTTGCCGCCCCCTCACAGGTGACGGAACCGACGGCGACCACATGCCGAGCGTCCGGACTCACTTTCCCTTCGGCAACTGAGCGGTGCGGATCGCCCACAGGTCCATCCCTCCCTTGCCGCCGGGCCGATCCGAGGAGAAGTACAACAGCGACCCGTTGGCGCTCAGGCTGGGCGAGCAGTCTCCCGTCGGCGCCGCCGGCGAATTCAACTCCTCCAGCGCCACCGGCTCGCTCCAGGCCGAGCCGCTGCGGCTGCTGCGGAACAGGCCCCAGCGTCCCTTCCCTACCGGGCCTTGCAGGTACATCGTCTTGCCGTCCGGTGTCAAGGTCGCATGGTGGAAATTGGCCGGAATCTCCTTGACCCGCCGTGGCTCGCCGAAGCCGGCCGCTCCGCCCTTGCTCGACCGGCTGGCCACGTAGAGGTGCCATTCATCCCCCATCCGCCGGCTGAAATAAAGGTCGCGCCCGTCGGCGCTCAGCCAGGGATGCAGTTCATCGGCGGCGGTGCAGATGGTGTTCAGCGGCGTCGGGGCCGCGAACGCCACCCCCTCCCGTTGCTTGACCGAGACGTAGATGTCAAAGTTGTTCGTCTTTTGGTCCTTCTTGGTGGCGAAGTAGAGGAACTGGGGATAATGACCCTCCGCGGTCACGAAGGCGCTGCGGTCATCGACCTTGGTCTGGATATAGTCCTCCAGCGGTTTGCCCGGCAGCCAGGGCTTGGTTAGCGCCGGTCGGGTGGCGATCATGATGTCGAATTTGCCGGCGGCGTTGGACGAGTAGTAAAGGACCAGGCCATTGCTCCCCAGGAAGGGATCATCCTCGTCCTTCGGGGTGTTGACCGTCTCCAGGTTGACCGGCTGGAGCGCCGTGGAAGCCGCTTGCGGGGCGGCCGGCACGGCCAGGACCAGGAGGGCGGGAGCGAGCAAGGCAGCGTGGTAGCGGTTCATGGGGAGGTCACCCAAAGCGTCCCGGCCTCGGGGCGTACCTATGCGACCGGACAAGGACGAAGTGCTTCGCCCCCTGGGTGGGCCGCCGGGTCGGGCCTTCGCGTCAGGATAAACCGTGCCGGCCGTCCGGGAAAGCAGATTATCCCGCCAGGGCGGCCCCGACCTCCCGGCACAGCCGCTCCGCCTCGGCCGCCGCGGGCGCCTCGGCAATGACGCGCACGATCGGCTCGGTATTGCTCGGCCGGACATGGACCCAGCGGTCGGGCCAGTCGAGGCGCAGGCCGTCCAGCCGATTCACACGCGCGTCCGGCCAGCGTTTCTCCAGGCCGGCGAACAAGGCCGGCAGGCGGTCGCGGTCCACCTGGTACTTGTCCTTGATGATGACGTAGGCCGGTAGCGCTGCGGCCAGCTCGCTCAGCCTTCGGCCGGTGTCGGCCATCAGATTCAGGACCAGCCCCATGCCGATGAACGGGTCGCGCACCCCGCCGACGCGCGGGTCGATGACGCCGCCGTTCCCCTCGCCGCCGATGACGGCGCCGACCTCTTGCATTCGGTCCACCACATGGGCCTCGCCGACCGCCGCGCGATAGCAGACGACGCCGAACTCCCGGCAGATGTCCTCGACAACCCGCGACGTGGACATGTTGATGACAACCGGTCCGCGCTGTTGCCGGAGGCGGAACTGCACCGCCAGGGCCAGCGTCAGCTCTTCGCCGATGTACCGCCCGGTCTCATCGATCAGGGCGAGGCGGTCCGCGTCGGGGTCGAGAACGAAACCAATGTCGGCCCCCTGCTGCGGCACCAACGGGCAGATGTGGCGCAGGTTCTCGGCGGTTGGCTCCGGCTCGTGCTCGAAGGAGCCGTCGGCCCGGCAGCCGTGGCAGACCGGCCGGCACCCGAGCGCCTCGAGCAGGCTGCGGCCGAGCGGCCCGCCGGCACCGCCGTTGGCATCGAGGAATGCGCGGAGTCCGCGTGAGCGGATGCGCGGCCCATCAAGCAATTCCAAAACACGCTCGCGGTGCCACTCCTGGGCCTCGTGGCACGCAATAGCCCGGCCCAGCTGGTCCCACGGCACGCGGCAGCAAGCCCCGGCCTCGAACCGCGCCTGGACCTCCTTCCCCCGGACGGCGCTGAGCACCCGGCCCTCGGGACCGAAGAGCTTTAGGCCGTTCCACTCGGCCGGGTTGTGGCTGGCGGTGATCTGAATGGCGCCGGCCGCCTGGAGGCGCCGAACCGCAAGACCGCAGGTCGGCGTCGGGGCGACCCCCAGATCGTGTACCTCGCAGCCCGTACTGAACAAGCCGGCAAGGACGGCGTGACGCAACATGATGCCGCTGGGCCGGCCGTCGCGGCTGAGCACTACCTTGCCGCCCTGGGCATACGTTCCCAGGGCGGCTGCGAACGCGGCTGCCGTCTCGGGCGTCAGCCCCTTGCCGATGATTCCCCGGATGCCCGAGACGCTCACGATCAACCCACTGTCCGGCGTCAT
The DNA here is from genome assembly GCA_035575035.1 of Gemmataceae bacterium. Classification (GTDB taxonomy): domain Bacteria; phylum Planctomycetota; class Planctomycetia; order Gemmatales; family Gemmataceae; genus DATLYH01. The sequence goes on along the minus strand of DATLYH010000402.1, from coordinate 9,137 downwards.
CCTATTTTGCCTCCGCCCGGTGTAAGGCCCGCCTGCTCGGGGGCCTGCCCCGGCGCACTCAAGGGCCGCAAAAACGTTCGCCGATGATAACAAGCATAGAAGCCGCCGGGGAGCGCGGCCGGGAAAAGAATCACAGGCATGCCACACGATGGCGAAACAAGGCAAGGACAGGGGGAATTCGTCGTACTCTCCCGTGTTCCTATGCGGTCTGCTGTGGTTCGCCGGCTGCACCGCAGGCGGGCAGCGGGTTGATGAGGCGATGCGGGCGGACGGGGAACTGGCAGCCCGCAGCACCCGTGCCGCTGCCGGCTACCAGGTCGGCTGCCCGGATGTTTTGGAAGTGAGGATTGAAGGTCGGACCGAGCCGGGCGGTCGCCGGCCCGTGGGACCGGACGGTCGGATTGATCTCGGCCCGCTGGGCCTGCTGCGTGTGGAAGGGCAGACCACATTGCAGATCGCCCGTGAAATCGCCGCACGGGCGGGTGTGCCGCCGGAGTGGGTCCGTGTCCGGGTGGCGGAGTACAACAGCCAGCAGGTCTATCTCTTTGGCGCGGTGACCGGCTTGCAGCGGGCAGTCCCTTACCAGGGAGAAGAGACGGTCGCCGACCTGCTGCAGCGGACCGGGGGAATCACCGCAGGAGCGGCGCCGGCGCAGGTCCATCTCATCCGCCCTCGGGTGGTCGAGGGCCGCGCCCCGCTCATCTACCATGTTGATCTCCAGGCCATTGTCCTGGACCGAGACCTGAGCACCAACCTCCGCGTCCAGCCGTTCGATCAAATCTACGTTGCCCAGACCCGCAAATCGAGCCTGGAGAAGTGCGTTCCGCCCGTGTTGCGGCCGATCTACCAGGTGATCTGCGGATTGCAATGCCCGTCCGCGAACCGGGCGCCCCGGTGAGAGATGATCCTCTTCACCGCTTGCGGCTTGGCGCCAAACCGCAAGCGGCAAACGCGCCGCTTGTCTATCAAGCGTAAACCCGGTAATCGAGGTCGGGGAAGATATTGTGCCGGCGCTCGACCTCGGCGAGCCACGGTTCGTCGATGTCATTGCGCTGGAGCTGCTCATACAGGTGATTGAAATTCAGGATGTGGACGCGCGTCCGCTCGCGGGCATATTCCACCATGGTGCCGGTTTTCATGATGAAGGCCCAATCGCTGGACTGGGCTAGCAGCAGCTCGCGGGCCGCCTGGTTCAAGGCACGGCGGCGCAGCGGGCTGGGGTCAGGGTTCTCCCGGGCCAGCTCCACCATCCGGTCGGCAATCTCGTGCAGGTGCGGATAGATCCAGTCGTTGGACCCCTCGAGCCAGACCTCGCAGTATCCCTTGTAGCCCCAGCTGGAAAACACCGGCTGGCTGAGCTGCAACCGGGGGTGGCGCTCCAGGTACTCCGGCACGGTGATGGTCTTGATCGTCTGCTGATCGTAGCAAATCTTGCGCAGCAGGAAGTTGATCCAGTCAGGTCCCTCGAACCACCAGTGGCCGAACAACTCCGCGTCGTAAGGGGCGACGATCAGGGCCGGTCGGCCATCCATCGAACCGGACAGCCACTCGACCTGCTTTTCGCGGTTGAACATGAAATTGCCGGCATGCTCGGCCGCTTTCTCCAGGGCCGCCTTCGGGTCATACGGCTGCTTGTGCTCGGTCCGGCCGGTGATCTTGTAGTACTTGATGCCGAGGTGGCTGCGAATGCCGCTCTGGTGCAGGTGCGGACGGAGGTAGTCGTAATCAAGGTCGAAGCCGACGTCGCGATAGAACTCGCGGTAGTTGTAGTCGCCCGGGTAGCCCTCGATGGAGCTCCAGACCTGTTTGCTCGATTCGGTGTCGCGCGCCAGGACCGCCACGCCGCTGGCGGGGCAGACAATCGGGGCGTAGACACCGAACCGGGGCCGGGGCTCGGCGAAGAGAACGCCATGTGTGTCGGTGAAGAAGTAGCGGAGGCCGGCGTCGCGCAGCATCTCGTCGATGCCCGGGGCGTAACCGCACTCCGGCAGCCAGATCCCTTGCGGGCGCCGGCCGAAGTGCCATTCGAACGCGCGGCAGCCGATCTCGATCTGGGCCCAGACGGCGTTGCGATTGATGGTCAGCAACGGCAGGAAGCCGTGCGTCGCCGCGCAGGCGATCAGCTCCAGCTTGCCGGTCTCGAAGAAACGGCGGAAGCCGTTGACCAGGTTGTTACGGTACTGCGTGACAAAGACTTCGTGGGCCCGGATGAAGCGCCGCTGGTACATCAGGGCGAGGTGATGGAACTCCGGCTGCCAGCGGGTGCGCTCCACCTCCTTGCCGGCCAGGGCGATCAGGTTGTCGAGGTGGCGGACATAGCGGTACTGCAAGAGTGGGTCGGCCAGCATGGCCGCCAGCGTCGGCGTTACCGACATGGTCATCCGCCAGTCCACGCCGTCGCGCTCCAGGCCGTCGAAGACCTCCAGGAGGGGAATGTAGGTTTCGGTGATGGCTTCGTAGAGCCAGTCTTCTTCGAGGAAGTCGTCCCACTCCGGATGGCGGACGTAAGGAAGATGGGCATGCAGGACCAGACAGAGGTAACCGAGTGGCATTGTCGCTTTTCACTCCGGGAGCCCGGCCGGTGTGCCGCGGTCTCCCGCTGGTTTGATACAGCCGCCCGGGCCCGATTTCAAGGCACCACGCCGCCCCCCTCACCCCAACCCTCTCCCCCCAAGGGGGGAGAGGGGGGAAGCGATTGCTCCCCTCGCCCCCGCTTCGGGGGAGAGGTGAGGGAAGCGATTGTTCCCCTCGCCCCCGCTTCGGGGGAGAGGGGGAGGGGTGAGGGGGGCGACACCCACTGGCCCCGCCACAAGACCGACCGCACCGGCTGCGCCGACCCCAGCACCAGCGCATGCGGGTCAGCACGGTCTTCATCGGGCAGCGGGACTACGACCAGGTCGGCCGACTTGCCCGGTTCGAGGCTGCCGGTCTGGTCGGCCCAGCCCAGCGCCTCGGCGCCAGAGAGGGTCGCCATGCGCAGCAGCACTTCGCCGGGCACGTCGGGGTGGCGCTGGTGCAAGAAGCGCGCCTCGGCGAGCAGGTCGAGATCAGGATTGGACGCCAGGCTGTCGGTGCCGAGCGCGACGCGGACACCGCGCTTCAGAAACTCGCGCCACGGGTGCGGCGGATGGCCGAAAGCAGCGTGCGTGCGCGGGCAGTAGATGAGGCTGGCCGCTCGCGCGAACCGTGTGCCCGGGGAGAGATAGTTGCCGTGAATAAACAGCCTTGTCCCTGCCGCCTTGCAGAGCCGCATCACCTGGGTCGGGCTGGAGACCAAGCCGCCCGGTGACCAGACCCCCCGTTCGCAGAGGAGCGACACCAAAGGGCCGCGGCGGTGGCGTAGGAGTTCCAGCTCCTCCCGGGACTCGGCCAGATGAACAGCCAGGGGTGCGTCGTGGCCCCACGCCAGCCAGGCGGACCGGGCAAACAGGCTGTGGCGGACACTGTAGGGCGCATGCGGGCTGAGGCCGGAGCGGCAGGTGGCCGTGGCCGGGTGCGTCTCCAACCAGGTCTTCGCGCTTGCCAGGGCCTGCTCGGCGCGCTCCGGGGGGAGACCGAGTAATTCGCGGTAAACCACAGCCCGCAGCGGGGCGCCGGCCAGTGCATCCCAACTGGCCCCCTCGCTCGCGATGTCCCCGACCAGCGTCGTGCCCAAGCGCAGACATTCCTCCAGCCCGGCGCGGATGTCGGCCTGCACCTGCTCCGGTGGGCGACTGCGGCGGTAAGCGATCACCTGCCGCAGCCAGGCGGTGAAGTCAGGCGACGGCGGGGCCAGACCCCGCATCCCGCTCAGGTCCAGGTGAGTGTGGGCGTTGACCAGTCCCGGCAGGATGGCGGCATTGCCCAGGTCCAGATCGGCATGCCGTCGGCCTTGCGGCTCCACGGCGACAATGTGGTCCCCCTCGATGGTGATGGTTCCTCGCTCCAGCGGCGGGCCGGAAACGGGGAATAGCCAGCGCGCCGTCAGGGTCCAGGGCTCACGCTCCTCGGCCATGCCGTCCTCGTCCGGGAACTTGTGGACAGGCCCCAACCGCATTATAACCGTCATCCGGAAGGGTGTGGCTGAGGATCGTCGGTTCCGATCGCGATGGCACCTCCGATCATGATTCATCCCCTGGGTGTTCACTCGCATCTGTTCCGCGGCCCGCCGGCGGCGGTGGCGGAGGCCTGCCGCCGGAACGGACTGACCTGCGTGCAACTGACGCCGAACTTCCCCGGCCTGATCTTCCAGGAGCCCGGCCAGATCACGCCCGAGCGCTGCCGCCGGGCCGCCGAACCGTTCCGGGACGCCGGTATCCAGATCGCCGCTCTGGCTGCTTCCACCAACCTGATGGACCCCGACCTTGGCCGCCGGCACCGAGGGATCATCCGCCTGCACGCTCTGATCCGCCACTGCCGGGACTTCGGTACCGACCGGGTCATCACCGAGACCGGCAGTCTGAGCCCCAAGAGCCCCTGGCTGCCCTACGGGCCGAACCGGTCGCGCGCCGCCTGGACGGAGCTACGCTTGATTGTGAGCGAGGCGCTGGCCGTGGCGGCCGAGCACGGCGTGACGCTGCTGCTCAAGGCGGACCCAGTTCAGGTGCTGGCCACAGTCGAGGACGCTGTGCGGCTGCGCCACGAGCTGGACCACCCGAACCTCGGTTTCATCATGGACCCGGTCAACTTTCTATTGGGAGCGGCGGCCGCCGCTTCCATTCAGGATTTGTGTGCGAGGTTCGCCGACTGGCTGGAGCAGATGGTGGAGCAGCTCGGCCGGTGGACCCCGGTGGTCCATGCCAAGGACATCCGCATCGCGGGGGGCGAGGTGAGCACGCCGCGGGCCGGCCGGGGCCTTCTCGACTACGGGTTGTTCCTGCGGCTGCTGGACCGCCACCAACCCCAGGCGCCGCTGATCCTGGAGCATTTGCAGCCCAGCGAGGTGCCCCAGGCGAGGGCCTACCTGGAAGGGGTGATGACTGCCTCCTCTCCCATGTAGTCCGGCGAGCCGAAGGCCAGCGCGGGCGGCAGCGCTAGAACAGGCCGGCGTAGTCCTCCTCGATGCGCTTCAGCGACAGACTGGTTGGGGCCCGGTCTCCCGACCGGGCCCCTCGGCGTGACCGCAGAACTCCCTGGCCGGGGGGAGGGGAGACCTGCGGTCCGCGGCCGTGGCATGGTCCGGAGACCATGCCACAACGTGGGGGGGCGCACTTGGAACGGGTGATGAGCGCTCCCCTCCCGTTTGGCCGTGAGCCGAAGGCGAGCGGCGTCAGGGCGCGCTAGAACAGCCCCGCGTAGTCCTCCTCGATGCGCTTCAGCGACAGACGGTTGAGGAAGTTGGCGTAGCAGAGCCAGGCGGTCAAGGCGTGCAGATCGGCGAACTGCGGCGGTAGGTAGCGCGGCAGCACCACCAGTCCCTCGTCCACCAACTGGGCCAGCGTCTTGATGTCGGCCAGCGTCGTCTTGCCACAGAACAGCAGCGGCACTCGCCGGACCATCCCCCGACTGACGGCCTGGCGGATGAAGTTGTAGACCATCACAAAGCCCTTGCTGTAGCAGAGGTCCTTGGTGAACGGTCCACATCCTTCCGGCAGGCTGCCGCGGAAGATGCGCATGCTGTGCTGGTAGCTCTCGCGCGAGTCGTAGCCCTCGTCGAGGAAGTAACGATAGACCTCGAGGAAGTTGGCCCCCGCCTCGGCCATCGCCACCCCCTCGATGCGGTTGGTCAGCCGGCGGACCCGGCCCGGGTGCGAGGCGAAGGCGACAACCTCGGTCAAGACGGCCAGCCCTTCCTGGGTGATGGTCGCGGAGGGGGGGCCCTTGCCGAGGAAGGTGCAGACCGGTTGCAGCTGGCCGTTCAGCGTCGTGCCGAGGTGGACCCAGCCTTCGTGGACTTCCAGCAGCCGCAGCTGCCGGGCCGTGAAACGGGCGTCGCCGCGGATCTTGATGTAGTCGCTGCCGGCCGCCGCATCGGCGACAATGCCGTCGGACAGCTGCACCCGTACCGCCGCGGGGTCCTGGAAGTATTCCCGCAGCCGGCTGGAAAGTACCTCCACCGCCTGGCGGGCGTCCACGGTCGGCTCATGGTTGCCGAAGATGGTTTCGTGGGAGAGGTTGTCCAGGATGTCGGACATCATGTGGCCGAGGTCGGCCAGGTTGGGATCGCCGGCGTGGAAGCTGTCGCTGGCACTGCCGTAGAGCCGCTCCGAGATTTCCGCGAAGAGCGGCGTGCCACGGTGCATCAGCAGGTGAACGACCTCGCGGTACTCCTGGCACATGCGGGCCATGATCTGGCCCGGCGCGTTGAACTCGCCGAGCTGCCGGCGGATGTCGCGCTCGATCTGATGGAACTCGTGCAGCTTTTGCTGGGGGTCAAAGGGGAGCGGGCGGGAGAGGTAGTACTCGCGAGTGACCGGCGGCAGCTCACGGCAGCCCTTCGCGAAGAAAGCGCGTTCAATGTCGTCATCCCACTTGATGGCATCGAGAATGCGGATGGGCCGCTGCGCCTCAACCAGACGGTCGCTGAGGGCACGAACCATGCTTTCGTAGGCGTTGAGCGGCCGTTGTGTCTGCCCGTTGCGGGCGGTTATGCCGGAGACTTTACCCATCGTGGCGTGGCTTGCCGGGGCTGCGTGGGAGCCCCTTCTTCCCTGGTTCCCTCACGCGGACTCCCGGAGGACGTCCCCCGGGCCTCCTTTCTTCCTTGTAACGCAGCCCGCCGGATGGGTCCAGAGGGAACTGGCCCGGCGCCGCTCGCGGCCTGGCGCCGTTAAGCCGTAAGCGGCTCCGGCTCCAGAAGCCGCCGCACGGCGGCATAACCTAACTCCGCCACCTGAGTCGCCTTTACCTGCCAGAGAACCGGGTTCATCAATTCCAGCGACACCCAGCCCTGATAGCCCAGCGAGCGAAGGTGCTGGATGATCGGCCGCAGCTGGAAGTCGCCATCGCCGGGCAGGACGCGGTCGGAGTCAGCGGCCAGCTCGCGCGGCACGCCCGCCAGGTCCGAGACCTGGACGAAGGCCAGGTTGTCCGGCGTCAGCAGGGCCAGGTCCTCGAACTTGCTCGGGCCGACGTAGTAGTGGAAAACGTCGAGGTTGACGCCGACATTGGGCTCGCCGCACTGGGCCACCAGGGCCAGGGCCGTGTCCAGGCTGGAGCAGAACGGCGCCCGGCCGTGGAACTCCAGGGCTAGGCGCACGCCAAAGGCAGCGGCCCATTGCGCTGCTTGTCTGAGGGACTCGACGGCCCGCTCCACCCGGGCCCGGTCCACCGCCTCGGCGAAGTCGGCGGCCACCACCAACGTCGGGATGCCGAAGAACTGGCAAAGGTCGAGGCGGCGGCGGAAGTGATCGACGTGCGCCTGCCGCGGCTCGCCCTGAGAAAGAAGCAGTCCCCCCTGGTACGAGGCGGCGGCCAGAGTCATCCCCCGGTCTTCAAGCAGCTTGCGGGTGTCGGCGGCGGAGTGCTTCTGGAGATGCTGCTCCAGCTTGGTCAACCAGACCTCCATGGCCGGACAGCCGGCGTCCGCATAGGCGGCGACATCCTCAGCAAAAGTACCGGGCATGGTGGTTGCTTCGCTGATGCATATCTTCATGCCCTCATGCTAAAGGAGAACCCGCGGGAGGGAAAGTAGCCAGCGCGTCGTCTCCGGGGAGTGCTTCGTCTGGACGCGTCGTCTCCGGGGAGTGCTTCGTCTGGAGCTGCTGGTGCCGGGTCCTTTCGTTGGGGTCAATATGCTGAGCGACGGGACGCGGTTGCATTACCCGTCGCGGCCGCCCGGGCTCGTCGTCCCCGTCGCGGCCGCTCCGGGCTCGTCGTACCTCGAAATGCCTGGTGAGACATCCCTCAGCGATACAGACGGATCAGCCACTCGGCGACCAGCGCCGGCTTGGGTTGACCTTCTCCTTCCACGGTGACGAGCCAGTTGAGCTGGAGGCCGCCCTCGATTTCGCCCACCTCTTGCAAGACGAAATGGGCACGGATGCGCGCGCCGGCAGGCACGGGAGCAGGGAAGCGGACGCGGTTCAGGCCGTAGTTAATCGCGCGGGAGAAGCCGGCCCGGACCTGCACCGCCTGGGCGTGCAGGCAGCTCAGCAACGACAGGGTGAGGAAGCCGTGCGCAATCGGGGTGCCGTAGGGCGACTCGGCCCGGCAATGCTCGGCGTCAAGGTGAATCCATTGGTGGTCCCCGGTGACGTCGGCGAAGGCGTTGATGCGTGCCTGGCTAATTTCTAGCCAATCGCTGACGCCGATCTCCTGGCCGACAAGGGCCTTCAACTCCGGAACACGGTCGATAACCCGCAGTGGCATGGCAACTCCCTTGTCCGCCCGCGCGATGGGGCGGTCCGGGGGCATTGTACCGCGGTCATTAGGCCGGGGGGGGGAGAAAAGAGAACCGGGCAAGGAGAGCGGGGATCTCCTTGCCCGGCCAGGGCAGTGTGCCGCGGTCAGGTCGGGCCGGTGGCCTGCCGACCCCTCCGGGGCACACCCGAAACGACCGTTGTTCCGCTCACCAGTCGGGACCGAGGACCACGCCGTCGGCGGGGGTGATCACCCGTCGCCAGGTGGTCAAGCTCATCGAGGATTGCAGGGAGCGGACGCTGGCATCGCCGAGGCAGACCAGCATTCCCCCGGCATGCGGCGTCTGCGCCAGCTGCGGATTGCAACCACCGCGGTTGTCGGTGGGCGGCCACGTCTGGCTCCCTGTCGGGGCCAGGTTGTTCCGCGGCGCCGTCTGGAATACCTGGTCCAGGCTGCCCGAATTTCGGGTGTTGACGTTGGATTGCAGCGGAATATTGGAGATGGCCGGGTTAGGGGCCGTCCGGGTCGGCGGAATCCGGTTAAACGTCGCCACGTTCCGCCAGTGGTTGTCAGGTCGGGCACCGCCCGGCTGGTTGCGGCTCAAAGCAGTTGCCGAGTTGGTGATGCCGATGATGTGCATGGTGCCAGCCTGGGGCACGGGGTCGCCGATCCAGGCGGTGTTCCGCCACCGGCGGGTGGAGTTGGTGTTGCAGAGTTGGTAGATCTCGGCAAACATCACCACGTTGCTGGTGCCATCGGTCATCGACCGCGGAATGGCCGCATACGCCTGCGGCGCCGTCGGACTCGCCTTGGTCGGCTGCTGGAACAACTGCCAGTTGGCCGCATAGCTGATCTCA
>DATLYH010000401.1:0-55644 GCA_035575035.1 Gemmataceae bacterium | reverse complement strand
CGGCTCTGTCTCGTTCACCGTCGGCACAACCGCCCCGACCTTCACGGTCAACGGCACCTTCGATTCGGTAGTCCAGGCTACGCCGGCCGGCATCCCCCTCTGGCAAGGGATGGGCACTTTCGCGGTGGCTGATCTGGTCGGCGCCGGTGTGAGTCTGGTCAATGCCTTGACCATCCAGGTCGAAGGGACCAACTTCCTACCTACCCTCCTACTCTTCGCCAATCCCGGCGGCGGCTCCACCGACGACGCCTACCTTCAGCTTCAGGGCAGCCTCACCATCGACCAGCTGGTCGGCCTGCACGTCGCGGTCCAGGGGAGCGATTATGTGACCATCGATCCGAACGGGGTCAGCCTGAGCGATCTCAACCAGCCAGTCCGGGACCCGTCGATCACCCTCTTCGGGTTGTCCCTGAGCCCCTCTACCCTGAACATCGCCTACTCCGCCAACCAGGGGATCTTCAGTATGTATGGCGGCTTGCAGGTTTCAACCAGCGGCAACGAGATCGTGAACGGGAACGTGAGCCTGGGGAGTCTAGACAACCCCGGCCTGACGGTTCAGGGAGGTGTAGTCACGCAAGTCCGCTTCAGCATGCCGCAGGGAATTGCGATCTGGAACTTACAGCTTAATGCATCTGACCTGACCTGGGAGTACGATTTCACCCAGCAGCACTACGCGATCTACGGCACGGCTTCCCTGTCCACCAATTACCCGGTCTATTTCGCGGGCTCTCTGGGAGACCGCGACGCCCCGGGCGTGACCATCTCCGGAGCCACGGGCAAGGTCGAGGGGTTCCGCATGGAGGTTGTGAATCCGATGATCATGAGCGCGGTGGCGGTAGAAGTTCAGAACTTGGTGTTCCAGTACAACGCAGCCCAGGAGGAGTACCAGCTGTCCGGCACGCTCTCGGTGCCGGAGCTGTTCAATGCCACAGCCGTACTGGGTACTGCGAACCAGCCTGCCATTGTCTTCAAAAATGGCCAGTTCCAGTTCGATAACTTCACCCTCAGCCTCAGCGATGTTTCTCTGGGGGCGTTCGTCATTGACAACCTGACCCTGATCATCAATTACGACCACTCGGATCTCTCGTTTGAGGTGGACGCGGTCGTGTGGTTCCCCGCGAACTTCGCGGTCCAGGCCCAGATCGGTTTCGATAATGGCAACCTGAATACCATTGGCTTCGGTGCGTCCGGCCTGAACATCGAGATTGGGGATACGGGTCTGGTGCTCAAAGGAATCAGCGGGGAGGTGAAGAACTTCGATCACCCCAGCGACATTGTCGTATCCGGGAGTCTGACCGTGGCCTGGGGCGACACCATGGAGAATTTTCAAACGCCGTTCGGGCCCCGGGACCTTGCCCTCTTCGGGGCGAAAGGCGCCTTTACCGTTGACAAGGACATGCTGTACTTGGAGGGGGACTTCTATGCCGGCATGTGGCTTGACCCGGTTACGGGCACGCCCACGGGCGTCATTGGGAACGGGAAGGGCTGGCTCCGTCTGGACTGGGGGGACCTGATCTACCAGGCACATCTGGAAGTGAACGGCTACTGGGACATCTTTCAGGTCGCGGGAACGGTGACCATCACCGGGGGGGGCGAAATCTTCTTCCTGGCCAAGGCCGGCGTGCGGGTTCCCGACTTCATCCCGTTCATCGGCGGCGACACCTTGGGAGACCTCGATTTCGCCCTCAGATACGCCGCCGGCGATTCGTACTCGAACGACTTCGTGGCCGGCTGGGTCCACATCGATCTGTTCTTCTTCTCGACCGAGATCGGCGTCAAGGTGAATTTCGAGGGCCATGTGTCCGTGATCGGCCACCACCAGATCGACGCCATCGAGCAGGGCAGCCGCGAGCAACCGCAGAGCTACCAGTATTATGCCTCGTTTATCGCCCCCACCGGGGCCACCAGCGCGCTGCTGACGGTGAGTTGGCCCGAAGCCCTGGGGAACCAATCGGTCGCCGTCACGCTGCCGGACGGTACGGTGATCGACCAGAGCCAGTTCTCGACCGCGAACGGCATTGGTTTGGTCCCCAGCCTCAGCTCGCGGACTTCCCTGACGGTCCACCTCGTCGGTTCCGCGACCGATCCGGACAAGCCGCTGCCCCAAGGCCAGTACCAGCTGACTCTGACGAGCAACGCGAAGTTCTCCCGTGCACCGGTTTTCACCTCGGGATTCTTTTACCCCAAGCCCACTATCGCCCTGGGCCAGCTGCCTTCGCCCTCCAGCAGCGGGACGATAGCCATCCCGTTGCAAGCTACCGTGGACGAATCCTTCACCTCGGTAGCCACCGTGTCGCTGTTCTACGATTACGACGGGGCGGGGTACGACGGCACGCCGATCCCTGGTTTGCAGAGCATCCCGTACCGATCTCTGGGGGCGACGGTCCCCTGGAACTTGACGGGCTTGCTGCCGGTGCCGCACTATGTCTACGCGGTCATCAACGACGGAACCAACGTGCCGGTCAAATCCGCCTACAGCAACCCCCTCATCCCCCAGCCGCCGTTGAGCGGGCAGGTTTCCGACCTGGCCCACGGCGGCCAGGCCATCTCCGGGCTGACTGTCTACCTCGACCTCAATCACAATGGCCAGTTCGATCCGAATACCGATCCGAGCAGCATCACCGGTTCCGCCGGCTTCTACTCGTTCTACGGCCTGACGCCCAACACGCCCTACACCGTCGCTGTGGTAGTTCCCCACGGCTACCAGATGGACCCCCATTCGCCTTCGCCGAACCCGACCACCATCACCTGGGATGGGCAGGACCAGGTCGTCGTAGACTTCGGCCTCGACCTGCTGGCCGCCATCCGTGGGACGGTTTACCGGGACAGCCATCAAAATGGCGTGCCCGACCCAGATGCGGTTGGTCTGTCGGGCTGGACCGTGTATCTGGACACCAACGGCAACGGCCAGCGTGATGCCGGCGAGGTCGCCGTGGTGACCGATACGTCCGGCCGCTATACCTTCTATAACGTCGCGCTCAACACCACCTATACCGTGGCTATCGAGCAGCGGCCGAACTATTTCCAGACCGCGCCCACCCCGATACCGCCCGGCACCCGGACGGTGGCCACCAGCAACGACCCCTTCGATCTGATCGACCAGCAGGACTTCAGTGTCTATCCGTTCCTCACCATCGGCGGCACCATTACCGGCTATGAGTTGCACAACGGCGTACTCAACTCAACCACCACCCCTCTGGAAGGCTGGACCGTGACGCTGATGCAGGGCAGCCAGGTAGTGGGCAGCACGACTACCCTTGCCGATGGCAGCTACTCGTTCACCGGCTCGTTCCTGCCGGGGACGTACACCGTCAGCCAGGCAGTCCCGTCCGGCTGGCGGGAAATCCAGCCCTTCACGTCAGACCTGCAATTGTGGCGGCACCAGACCAGTCATGTCCCCGGCGAGGGAACCCCGTTGCCCACTTCCGTTGCTGCGGCCGACTTCGATGGCAACGGCCAGATCGACTTTGCCGTGCTCGACAGCGTCGGCTCGGGCTACCAGGTCTGGATCTATTACAACGGGTCCTTCGACAGCCCACGCGGTTATCAGATCCAGTCGGGCGAGACCGAAGGGGTGACGTTTAAGCCGACCGCCAACCTGCTGAAGATTGTCGCCGGGGACTTCGACGGCGACGGCCGGCAAGACCTTGCGGTCCTCGACAAGGGGCCCCTTGTTGGGCATCTCTCCTTCTGGGGCCCAATACAGGTTCCCAGTGGCGGCGCGTGGATCCTGAGAAACGAGGGCAGTGGATTCTCTAACCAAGGCCCGTGGATTCTTCCGGTTCATGATGGCACGACCACCACCCCCATCGACCTGAGGGCGGGCCGTTTCCTCTCCGGCGGGGGCGAGCAACTGGTCGCGTCGTACCACTATTTTACGAGTCACGGGGAGCGTTTCGGCCTGGGCGTCTTCCCCTTCAACGGTAAGATAGCGATCAGTGAGGGCTTCATCCAAGGGAGTGGGATCCTGGCGATCGGCGACATCAACGGCGACGGGATTGACGACATCGTACAAGGGGACTACTATCGCAGTCCGATGGTGTATTACGGATCGGGCAACGGCACTTTTTCCACCTCCCAGAGCCAAAGCATCAATGTCCTTCCTGCCGGAGAAACCGTGGTCGTCGGCGACATCAACGGCGACGGCTTGCTCGACATCGGCGTCTTCGACGCGCACGGCAAGTTCAACTACGCGCTCCAGAGCGAGGCGGGCACCTTCTCCGCTCCCTTGGCGTTCTCGCGCGGGTCGGGCACGTACATTCCCTCCGTGTTCCTCCGGGACGTCAACGGCGACTTGCGGCCCGACCTGGTCTGGGTGACGGAACAACCGGCCGAGCAGTTCTACGCCCTCTACGTTGCCCTGAACACGGGAAGTTCCGACGGCTGGTTCACAGCGGCGCAGCTCACCAACTGGTCTCTGGCCCCCAACGGCGTTGGCGCACTCTCTATGGCGGTGGCCGATCTGAATCATAACGGCCTCCCCGAAATGGTCGTCACGGACGAATCGACCGGCAATGTCACCGTCGTCTGGAACGACTCCGTGACCATGCCGACCCCGATCACCGTGCAACTGAGCGGCCAGAACTCGACGAACAACAATTTTGTTAACGCCCAGTTCGGCCAGATCAACGGTCGGGCCTTCGAGGACGTCACCCGTGACGGCAACGAGCTGCCCGGCAAGCCGGGGCACGCGGGCGTCTCCGTTTACGTGGATCTGAACCGCAATGGCCGGCTCGACCCGGGCGAACCGGTGTCCGTCACCGGGCCGCACGGCCTGTATGCCTTCGACGGCCTCGCCGCAGGCACTTACCAGGTCCGCGTGATCCCGGAAGTCGGCCGGCGGCTGACCACCCCTGCCGCCGGGTTCCACGAGGTGACCGTTACCGCCGGTCAACCCGTAAGCGGCAAGCATTTCGGCAGCGCCGCCAGCGTGGACATGGTGCTCGCCATGCCGACCAACGCCGGCGAGTGGACTGTCTACCGCAACCGCGACCGCCTGGAAGTGCGCGACAGCAACCGCGGGGTCATCGCCAGCCAGCCACTCGACGAGCTGTACTCGCTCACAATCAACGGCGCTGATGGCCGGCCGGACCGGTTGACCCTCGATCTGACGGCCGGCGACTTCTTCCAGCTGCCCGGTGGCATCACGTTCCACGACGGCCGGGGTACACGTGACACACTTCAGCTTCTTCTTGGCAACGCTGCCAACCTCGTGACGGTCAACGGCCCGCAGGCCATGATCGATGCTGGCCTCATGGTTAATTGGAACGGCGCCGAGTCGCTGGTCATTGACACGGGTGGCGGTAATGACCGATTGAGTGTGGCCGGCCAGCCAGTACCTGCGGGCTTCATCCACCTTCTTGGCGGCGCCGGCGACGATACCTACGTTCTCGCCACGCAGGACAGCGCTCTTCGAATCCGGGATTCCTCCGGCCTGGATACGCTGGACTTCCGCAACGCTACGGCCAGGGTGCGTGTAGACTTGCGGCAGGGCCGGGGCCAAACCCAGCGGATCGGGGCCGGCAATAACACGCTCGCAATCCACGGGACCATCGAAGACCTGATCGGCACCGCGTTTGACGACACTCTCCTGGGCAACCGCGCGGACAATCTGATCCGTGGTCTGGAGGGCAACGACGTTCTCCGCGGCTTCGGCGGCGACGACCAACTCGATGGCGGCGATGGGGACGATGTGCTGGCCGGGGGTAGGAACAACGATATCCTACGCGGCGAGGCGGGCAATGATCGGATGATCGGCGGCTCGGGCCGAAACCTCCTCCTCGGCGGGGAGGGGAGCGATCGACTGTTCTCTAGGAAGCTCTTCTGGCTGGGCAACCCCCACGGGGGAAGTATCCTGATCGGCGGCGACACCGTCTACAGCGCGAATGAGCAGGCGCTCCAGGCTATCCTGATGGAGTGGGCCATGCCCTGGCGGCGCGGGCGGCGCATTCAGGACCTTACCAACGGCGGCAACGAGCACCGGCAGAACGGCGATTATTTCCTCAACGCTGAAACCCTGCTCGACGATGGCATCGCCGACGTCTTGATCGGTGACTCCTGGGTGGACTGGTTCTTATCCTTCCCAGGCGACCGAGTCCTCAACCGACACTCATGACGGTAAAAGCTCCCGGCTTACGCATCGATCCCTGGCAGCCCGTGTTGGTGCCAGTGGTCGTCCGTCGCCAGCCAGGTCGAGGTCAGCAGCCGGGCAGCAGCGCGACATGGCCCTTCCTGACGCAGGGACCGACGATGATGATGGCACAACGGGGCCATGGATCGTGCCTTAGCGCTGTTTCACCGGGGCCGAGGAGGTCGATCGAACTCCTTTGTGCAATTCCAGGGCGCGCATGCGGTCGAGGGCGACGCGCGTCAGGTCCTGGATGCGGGTAGGCAGCCGCTGCAGCTCGCGGTCGATCTCGGCCGGGCTGCCGGAGCAGGTCACTTTGCGGACCCGGCCGGTGTGCTCTTGGTAGTACTCGATCGTCAGCCGCACGTTGCCGTCGGCCAAGGGGGTGGCCGCCACGCTGACCACTGGCGGGCTGCCCTGCTTGGCAGCCGACCGCGGCACCTCAGCCTCCTGCCCGGCAGCCTTGACCGCTGGAGCGAGCTGGAGCATCGGCCCCGACGCCAGGGTGACCGCGGCGGTCATCTCACGGCCGGCGCGGAGAAACGTCAGCTTGACCTTGCGGCCGACCTTGTCGGCGCGGATCAGCCGCGCCAGGTGCTCGCCGTCGCGGATCTGCTCGGCGTCGTAACCGACCAGCACATCGTCGCGTTGCAGGTCGGCAGCTGCCGCCGGTGAATCAGGCAGGACATGCGTGATCAGCACTCCGCGGTTGCGTGGCAGGTTGGGCAACTGAGCGTAGCGCGCCGCCGGCACCGCGCTAAAGAGAATTCCCAGATAAGTCCCTTCTTCGCTTGTGGGGAGGTCCGGTTGCGGGGCAGCCGCACCGAGGGGGGCCAGGGCAAGCAGCAGGGCCAGAGTCAAAGTGTAGTGGGCTCTCAAGGGCGTTCCACTCCATCAGCAGGGCAACGGAAGACCCTGCTCTCACCGGGGTGAGACGATAACTTTGTAGCTCGTGCCGTCCTGTTCCTGGATCAACATCTCTTTCAGGTCCACCTGATTACTGCCGTAAGGTTTCACGCGGCTAGCGGTGGGTGGTCCGGCCGGGCCGCCAAGTGTCTCCGGGCTGCCGGAAAACTTGCCGCCCAGCGCCGCCAGGCCAGCCAGCAGCAACCCGACCGAGGCAGCCAGCGCGAAGCGGCTGCGGGTCATCATCCGTCCCGCTCGCTCGGGGATCGGTCGAAAGGACAAGGCCCGGGCCGGCAACTCCGGACAGGCCGGCCAGGGCCGCGGCATTTCTGCTTGGAAGAAGGCGCGGAGCAGGTCGTCCACTTCCCCAGGACGGCCAGACTCGGCCCTATCAAAAAGCGGTCGATCCGTAAGATTCATGATGGTACCAACCCAACCTCGGCCCGACGACCGGGGCAAAGGCCCGGCCGGACTCAGGGGACCTGTCCCACTCCCTGGGCCTTCAGGCGCTCGGCCAGACGCTGCCGCGCCCGGCTCAGCCGCATATGTACGGCCGTGTCGTTGATCCCCAACGTCTCGGCGATTTCCTCGGTAGTATAGTCCAGGGCATACCGCAAAGTCAGGATCTCGCGGTCGGCGTTAGAAAGTTGTCCCAGCACCCGGCGCAGCTGCGCGAAGGTTTCTTCCCGTTCCAGACGTTCCAGCGGGAGCGGGGCGTTCGACCGGACGCCGTTCATTGTCTGGGGAGGATAGGTGCCGTTGCGGCAGAAGGCGCTCTTGGCGTGATCTTCCGCCAGGTTGCGAGCCACCCGTAGCAGCCAGGCCCGCGGATTCAGAATCTTCTCCCCACTCTCCCACTGCTTCCACAGCCGGAGGAACGCCTCCTGGGTGATGTCCATCGCCGTGTCGGCGTTCATCCAGCGGGCGTAGGCGAGCGCCCACACTTCGCGGCTATGCCGTTGGTACAAAGCCTCGAAGTCCGCGTGCTGCGTATCGGCCGATGGCGGACTTGGATTCATACAGGTTCTATCCACTCCCGCCCCGGGACGGGAGGAAACACCACCGCGAGTGGTCTACTTTACCAGACGATTCAGGGCCGGATACCTAACAACCGGCCCATCCTCAGCCCCGGACGGTTGCTCAAGACGGTGAGCCGGAGTCGAATCCCCAGCGAAGGTCGGCATCCACACGACGCTCACTTCACCTTCCACTATATCGCCCTGCTGGACCTAGGTGCAATGGCACTGCCTGCGTCATCCGCCAGGCTCTTTCAACCACGTCGAGCCATGCAAGATCAGAGCCATCCCCGTCTTGGGGAGCGGCCCCGGATGCTCTGCCATGGAACTGCATCCCTGATCGGCCGAGGACTGGTAGATTCGCCGACTACTGATTATGATCAGACAAACCTGCGATTGTGGACGGGCTGGTCAAGAGGAGCTTGCGGCCCTGCCGCCCGGACACGTCTCCATGCTGTTGCCCTCCCACCAAGGATTCAGCCCATGCGAAGTATCCTGGCTTACCTGTTCCTTGTCTTTGCGGTCCAGACTGCCATCGCCGCCGAGCCGGCCCGCGCGGAGCCGGTGAAGAAGGTCGATTTCGCCCATGATATTGTCCCGCTCCTCAAGGCCCGCTGCGCCGAGTGCCACACCAATGGCAAGTACAAGGGATCGGTCTCGTTCGACACCCGGGAAGACCTCCTCAAGAGCAAGGTGGTCGTCCCGGGCAAGAGTGGCGCGAGTGAGTTGGTCCGGCGGATCACCAGTAGGGATCCGGAGGTCCGCATGCCGCCCAAGGGGGAAGCGCTTTCGGCCCGCGAGATCGAGCTGCTTCGGGCATGGATCGACGCGGGACTCCCCTGGGAACCGGGATTCACCTTCAAGGTCACCGCTTATGTCGCGCCGCTGAAGCCGCGCCGACCGACGCTCCCCCCGCCCCGCAACGGCAACGACCATCCCATCGACCGTCTCCTTGACGCTTACTATGCCCAGCACCGGATTTCGCCCCCCGAGCCGCTTGATGACGTGGCGTTCATCCGCCGGCTTTACCTTGACGTGATCGGTTTGCTCCCGACCCCCGCGGAAGTGGACGCCTTCCGAAAGGACGACACCTCGGACCGGGACCGGCGGCTGGCCCGGCGGCTGCTGGACGACCGGCGGGCTTATGCCGAGCACTGGCTGACCTTCTGGAACGACCTGCTCCGCAACGATTACGCGGGGACCGGCTACATCGACGGCGGCCGCAAACAGATCACGACCTGGCTCTACCGCTCGTTGCTGGAAAACAAACCCTATGACCAGTTTGTCCGCGAGCTGATCAGCCCGACGCCCGAGGCAGAGGGCTTTATCAAGGGGATCAAGTGGCGCGGCAATGTCAACGCCAGCCAGGTGCCGGAATTGCAGTTCGCGCAGAACGTGGCCCAGGTGTTCTTCGGCGTCAACCTGAAATGCGCCTCCTGCCACGATAGCTTCATTGATCACTGGAAGCTCGACGATGCCTACAGCATGGCCGCTGTCATCGCCGACCAACCGCTGGAGGTCCACCGCTGCGACAAGCCGACCGGCAAGCAGGCCCGCCCGCGCTTCCTCTTCCCTGAGTTGGGCGATATTGATGCGAGCCGGCCGAAGGCCGAGCGGCTGGAGCAACTCGCCCGGCTGGTGACGCACCCGGAGAACGGCCGGTTCACCCGGACGATCGCCAACCGCATCTGGCATCGACTCATGGGCCGCGGTATCGTCCATCCGGTGGATGCAATGGCCGGCCGGCCCTGGTCGGAGGACCTGCTCGATTACCTGGCGACCTATTTGGCGGACCAACAGTACGACCTGAAGAAGTTGATCGAGCACATCGTCACGTCCCGCGCGTACCGTTCGCGGGTCGTGCCGATTCCGAAGGAACCCTCCGGGGAGGAGTACATTTTCCGGGGACCGGAGCTAAAGCGGATGACGGCCGAGCAGTTCATGGACGCCGTCTGGATGTTGACGCGGACCGGGCCGACCAAGCCGGCTGCCCCCGTGCAGCTGCCGGCCTTCGCCGAGTCGGTGCCGGAGGAGCGCCGCTTCCTCCGGGCGTCGCTGGTGAATGCCGACGCCCTGATGCGTTCGTTGGGCCGGCCCAACCGCGAGCAGGTGGTCACCACCCGCCCCGACCAGTTGACCACGCTGCAAGCGCTCGACCTGTCCAACGGGCAGATCCTGGCCGACCTCCTAGCCCGCGGCGCCGCCAACCTGCTGAAGGCCAATCCCAAGGCGACGCCCGAACAACGGGTCGAGGAGATTTACTTGCGGGCGTTGTGTCGCCGTCCCACGGCCGAGGAACGGGCCGTCGCCTGCGATATCCTCGGCTCGCCGCCGACCGCCGAGGGACTGGCCGACCTCCTCTGGATCGTGGTCATGCTACCGGAGTTTCAGCTGATCCGGTAGAATCGGTTGTGAAAGGAGCTGCTCTCTCGCAGGGGAGGTTCGTCGATGCATACGATTTACATCAAATTCCTGACCCAGGAGGAGCGGGTGCGTGGTTTCTATGAGCTGGCAACGCGCTCCCAGATCAGCAGTCTGCCCGGTGAAGTTTATCAGGTTCCCCTGGCAGCCCTGAAAGTACTCGAGGACCAGCACATCGGCTATCGCCGAGCCACGGATGCCGAGGTGAAGGATGCCCATGATCAGGTTCGAAATCCTTGAGCACAGATTCCGTCGTAATTCGCGGCCGATGGCTGTACCAGAGTACCGTTTACTCCGATCAGTTGATTCGCATTCGGCTGGACGTGGAAGACACGCCGGAGAACTGGCAGACCATGCGGCAGATCAAGGAAACCCTCAAAGGGCGGTTTGAACAGATTGATATCTGGATCACTGCCCACCGCATCGAAATAGTATGATTCTGGCAAACCGAATCGGTGGGGGATAGCCCGGAGATACCCAGTCAACCGCGAGCGAACGATTGATGAGTCCCAGGCTGGCCGCCGCCCGCGAAGTCCTCGGCTCGCCGCCGACCGCCGAGGGACTGGCCGACCTCCTCTGGGTCGTGGTCATGCTACCGGAGTTTCAGCTGATCCGGTAGAATGGAGTTGGAAAGGAAGAAGCTCATGGCAATCACGCTCGATCTTGCGCCGCGTCTCGTGCCGTTGATCCGTTCGGAGGACGGCGTTTATCGCGTGATCGGATCGGGCCTCCCTCTTGAGCGCATCGTAGAGCATTACAAGGCGGGCGCCACGCCGGAGGAAATCGTTGAGTCGTTCGACATCCTTGGCCTATCAGACGTCTACACGCTGATTGGCTACTACTTGGCTCACAGGGAGGAGGTTGAGGCCTACCTCCGTGAGCAGGACGAAGGGGCGGAAGCAGTGCGTCGGGAGATTGAAGCAGCACAGCCCCCTCGGCCAGGGTTCAAGGAGGAGTTGTTGCGCCGGAAAGCTTTGCTGGAGAAGCGCGAGGCTCCGGCTAGCCACGGACGCGGACGTCAACGGCAAGTTCTACCGAGCATTGCGCTGACGTCTGCCGGAATTGGATATCGTGCGGGCCCAGGACGCCGGACTGCGCACGGCAATGGATCCACGAGTCCTTGAATGGGGAATGGGCCGCCGCAGAGGGCCGGATTCTGGTGACGCAGGACCGAAAGACGATGCCGCGATTTGCCCGGGATCGCGTGGCAGCTGGGCTACCGATGCCTGGTGTGTTCGTTATCCGCGACCGTCCAGAGCAAATCGGGCGGATGATCGAAGAGATTCTGATCTTGATCCTGTGCAGCGAACAACACGAGTGGGATGGCTTGGTACAGTTCCTCCCTCTCTGAGGCTGAGGAGAAAAACAATGACGGCCACTCAGCTCACAACCAACCTCACCCGTCGTGACTTCCTCCGCGGCATGACGGCCGCCGCCCTGACAACCCTGGCCGGCGGCGCGCCGCGGCCGCTTGGGGCCGCCGAGAAGGTCGAACACCCTCGGCCCACTGCCGACACCTGCATCCTGCTCTGGATGGCCGGCGGCATGGCGTCGCCCGAGACCTTCGACCCCAAGCGCTACACCCCGTTCGAGGTCGGCGTCCCGGCGGAGAAGATCCTCTGCACTTTCCCGGCCATCGACACGGTCGTGGATAACATCAAGATCTCGCAGGGGCTGGAAAACATTGCCCGGGTCATGGACCGGGCAACGCTCATCCGCTCGCACGTGGTCGCCGATCTGGGCCACATCCTTCACTCGCGGCACCAGTACCACTGGCACACCGGCTACGTTCCGCCACAGACGGTGGCCTGCCCGCACCTCGGCTCCTGGATCGCCCGGGTCCGCGGCCCCAACAACCCGGCCATCCCCGCCTTCATCAACATCGGCCAGCGGCTCGAAGGAATCGGCGAGTCCGAGGAGCTGAAGGCGTTCACCACCGGCGGCTTCTTCGGCACCGAGTACGGCCCGTTCAACCTGCCGTACCCGACCGATGCCGTCGCTGCCGTCCGCCCGCCCAAGGGGATGACCCCCGGCCGCTTCGAGGCCCGCCAGCGGAAGCTCAAGGAGTTGCTCAAGCGCAGTCCGGTCGGCGAGCTGGCCAGCGACTACCATCACGAGTCGATGCTACGGGCGATCGACAACGCCCATCGGCTGCTCAGCTCCAAGGAGCGCGACGCCTTTGATCTGACCAAGGAACCGAAGGAGATTTTCGAGAAGTACAACACCGGCCGGTTCGGCCTCGGCTGTCTGCTGGCCCGTCGGCTGACCGAGGCCGGCGCCCGCTTCATCGAGGTCACGACCGAGTACGTTCCGTTCCTCCACTGGGACACCCACGAGAACGGCCACACCACCGTCCAGCGGATGAAGCAGGAGATCGACCGGCCCATCGCGCAATTGATCCTCGACCTGGAGGAGCGCGGCCTGCTTGACCGGACACTGGTGATCATCGCCACCGAGTTCAGCCGCGACATGATGATTGAAGGAGTCCCTGGCAGCACGGCCAAGGACCAGTCGCGGGCCAAGACCGACGTGATGAAGCAGATGATCCACTACGGCCTGCACCGGCACTTCACCGGCTCAAGCTCGGTGGTCCTGTTCGGCGGCGGCATGAAGAAAGGGTTCCTCTACGGCGAGACGGCCCCCGAGCGGCCGCTGCTGGTGACCAAGAACCCGGTCACCATTCCCGACCTGCACGCGACCATCCTGGCGGCAATGGGGATCTCGCCGCGCACCGCCTTCGAGGTCGAGAAGCGGCCGTTCTACGTCACCGAGGACGGCAAGGGGCAGCCGATCAAGGCGCTCTTTGCGAAGGGGTAGGATCAACTCCGTATGCTGACCGCCCCCGCCCGGCCATTTCGGCCGCACCGGTCTTCAGGGCGCGGTCGAGAATACGGAACATCGGCCGTTGCATGGCAGCTCCTCAGCTGCCAGGGCCTTACCAACCGAGCGCCACCTCCAGGCGCGGCGCCGCCTTTGCCCACGCCCCGGCCGGATCGACCAGGACCAGCCGCACCACTTGGCCGGGCAGCCGGAGCAGGTTCAGTGGCCGTTCCCCGCGCTGCCGGACCACGTCCGCCAGCCGAGCCCGCGCCCGCGGCGAGGCCAGGTCGTCCACGAAGATCAGCAGGCACAGGCCCGGATCGAGACTCGCCGGATCAGGGGCGCCGTCCGGAAAACGCACCTGGAGCCGGTCGATGGTCGCCCGCTCGGGGACCTGGCCCGGCGCGGCGGCCGAATCGAACAGGACCGCCTCACCCCCCGCGAACCGGGGCGTGCCGGCGAACAGCACCGCGGACCCTGCTGGGGCAGCGGCCGGCATCTCTTCCGCCCTGAGAAGGCCCATGAAGGACTCCTCGGAGGCGGTCTCCAAATCGGCGGACGCCATGCCCGAGCGGGCAAGGGCTGCACGAAAGAAACCCATCGGCCCTGGACTCTTGACCGACAAGGCAGAACCGGAGATAACCCGCCGGCGGACGCCCCCCAAGCCTCCGACGAAACCGCCCGCGAAGTGTT
The DNA here is from genome assembly GCA_035575035.1 of Gemmataceae bacterium. GTDB lineage: Bacteria > Planctomycetota > Planctomycetia > Gemmatales > Gemmataceae > DATLYH01. The sequence goes on along the minus strand of DATLYH010000401.1, from coordinate 41,661 downwards.
CCGACCAGCCGGCGGGCAAGGCGTTGGCCACGGCGACGGTGCCCTCGACCGGCTTGCCCGCCTCGGTTCGAGTCGCGATAAACGCCGTCTCTGCGCTGATCAATCCGTAATGGAGCGATTCCCTCACCAGCAGGTCGCGCAGCGCGGCAGCGGTCTCAGCCCGCGCGTTCTCCGCGTACACTTTCTTCCCCGATGGCCCAGTCAGTATCTGGTCGGGGTCATAGCCGAGGCGCCGGAGTTGGTCGCGCCGCTCGTCCCCTTCGTAGCCCGAGTGGATGAGATACTCCAACCCCCGCACGCGGCGCGCGCCGAAGAGCGCCTTCAGGGCCGGCCGGGCGTCTGCCTCCTGCAAGTCAAGCCGGCAGCTCGCCACTTCCCAGTTGCGGCCGGCGATCACGCGGAAGGTCAGGTCTCGACTCCCGCCGCGCGGCACCCGTCCTGCCACCCAGACAGGACGGCCGGCGGGCAGGTCGCCGAGATCGATGGCACTCCAGCCACTCCAGGACGAAGCAAGCGTGTCGCGGCCGGCGGCCTCCGCCTGCGGGCGGTTCATCTCCAGCCGCAACCCGGCCAGCACCGGCTCCGACCAGTCGGCCAGCACCTCGTCCAGAGCGGTGGTGATATCCTCTTCCTCGGGCCGGCTGGTCAGGAAACGGGCCAGCCCGCCGCCGCGCTCCGCCAGTTCGTTCGCCAGAAGCGAATTCGGCGCGGCGTCGATGCATAGCACGCTGATGCGGCGGCGATCCGCTCGGGCCGCTTCCTGGTCGGCCAGGCGCAGGATGCGCCCTGCATCGCTGACCGCTGCGTCGGTGATGATCAGCACGTGCCGGGCGACTTCTCCTTCCGCCCGCGCCTGGTGCAGTGCCTGCTCCAGCGCCACACCCAGTTCGGTGCCGCCGCTGTCCCGGTGCCGCTTGAGGAACTCGACCGCCTCCCGGACCGTACCGGGGTCGGCCTGCCGGGGCGCCGGGGCGAACCAACGGATTTTGTCATGGAACAGCCCCAGCGCGAAGGAATCGCGCGGAGACAGCTCGGAAAGGAACTTCTCAACGGCCCAGTCGGCGGCCTGCCACTTCGGCCCTTCCATGGAACCGGAGTGGTCCACCAGCAGGATCACCTCGCGGGGGACGCCCCGGCCGGGGTCGCGCGTGGCGGGCGGAGTTGCCAGCGCCAGGAAGTACACCTGCCCGTCGCCGCGGTCGTCGTGGAGCAGCACCTGCAAGGAGGGCCGATCCGCCTCCTGCGCTGGCCGCCAGGACAGCACGCAGTCGCGGTCGGGCAACACCTCGCCCTCCTGCAGCCGGACGCGGAGCCGCTGCCCCTCGCGCGTCACATCGAGGCGGTGCGTCGGACTCTGCACGGTTCCGGCGCCGCATAGGCCCAGGTCCAGGCTGAAACGATGGCCGGGATCACGAAGCAGGAACAAGGGTTGTCCCTGGGCGTGGCGGGAGGTCTGCTCGTCGCTCCGGACATAGCGGGGCGAGGTGGTCAGCGGGATGCGCAGCGACCAGCCAGGGCCTTCGGCCCGCGCGAGCTGGACATAGGAGGTTTCGATGGTGATATCCTGGCCCGGCTGAATACCGGCAACCTGGAGGGTGAAGACATCAGGCGATTCGCGGGTGACCAGGGCTGCCTGTCGTCCTTGCTGTTTGGCCTTATCGTACTCGGCTTCGGCCTTGCCGCGTTCCTTTAGCTCGGTGCGGATCTCCACGTCGCCGAAGCGGACACGGACGGCGGTGACGGCGGCGTCGCCGGGCAGGGGGAAGCGGTAGAGCGCTTCCAGTACCTGGTCGCACTGCTCGCGCGTGTAGCCGAAGGTCTGGGTCAGGCGCAGCGCAGCCAGCGGGCCGACGACCTCCCCCTTGAGGTCAGTCTGTCGAAGGGGGACGAAGCGGCGCGGCTGGTCTGTTTCCTCGCCGCCGGCGATTTCGAGTACGCCAATGCCGTCGGGCCGCGAGTTCTCATAGGCTTGCGGATTAAACATGGCTGCGACTCCTCCTCGGTGGATGGACGAGACTTGGGCTCGGTTATCGGACCGGCGGCCGCGGGGCGCCGGTTAGACGAACAGACATCGGACAGGGGGGTGAGACGAGATCACCCTTCAAAAGACACTCCCGCCGCGCAAAGGTTCGGAGAGAACCACGTAAGCAGAACCGTCATCCATTATACTGGTCTTTGTTGGCCGCTTGCGCCTTAGCGCTAAGGCGCAAGCGGCCAAGAGCGGACCAGATCCGCGCACAAAGAAAGGCCCAACCTCACGGGGTTGGGCCTTGGGGTTAATTACCCTGTGGGCGCTCAGCCCTTGCTCTCGCTGCCGGCGCCGACCAGTTCGGCTGCCGGGCCGACGGTGGCGTCGAAGGTCAGCCTCTTCTCGCCATCGGCTGTCTCGACCCGCACCGTGATCGTGTCCTTGCCGATGAACTCGCCCTTGAGCAGCCGCTCGCTCAGCGGGTCCTCCAGGAGGTGCTCGATTGCCCGCCGCAGCGGCCGGGCGCCGAACTCCAGGCTCGACCCCTTCTCGATCAGCAGCTCCTTGGCCTCGTCGGTCAGGACCAGGGCGAGGTTCTTCTCCTTCAGCCGCTTCGAGACCTTCGACAGCTCGATGTCGATGATCTGCTTCAGGTCGTCCTTGGTGAGGCTGCGGAAGACGATGATGTCGTCCACCCGGTTGAGGAACTCTGGCCGGAAGGTCCCTTCCATCTCCTGCTTGAGCGTTTCCTTCATCTTCTCGTAGGTCGTCTGCTCGTCGCGGCGGCTGAAGCCGAAACTGGTCTTGCCGACGATCTGCTGAGCGCCAATGTTGGTGGTCATGATCAGGATCGTGTTCTTGAAGTCCACGGTCCGACCCACGTTATCGGTCAGCCGCCCCTCCTCCATGATCTGTAGCAAGATGTTCCAGACATCGGGATGGGCCTTCTCGATTTCGTCAAGCAGGATGACGCTGTACGGCCGACGGCGGATCTTTTCGGTCAGCTGGCCGCCCTCTTCGTAGCCGATGTAGCCGGGCGGAGCGCCCGTCAGTCGGCTGACGTTGTGCTTCTCCATGTACTCGGACATGTCGAGCTGCACCAGGGCGTTCTCGTCGCCGAACATGAACTTGGCCAGCTGCTTGGCCAAGAGCGTCTTGCCGACGCCGGTTGGGCCGGCGAAGATGAAACTGCCGATCGGCCGCTTAGGGTCCTTCAGGCCGGCGCGGCTCTTGCGGACCGCCTTGGCGATGGCCGAGACCGCCTCGCGCTGGCTGACCACGGCCTTGTGCAGCTCCTCCTCCATCTTGAGCAGCCGCTGCGTCTCGTCCTCGCCCAGCTTCTTCAGCGGCACGCCGGTCATCTTGCTGACGACCTCGGCAATCACTTCCTCATCGACGACGCCGTCGATCTCCTTGGCCTTCTCGCGCCATTCGCGGGTGATCTGCTCCTTCTTCTTCTTGAGTTTGTCGGCCTGGTCGCGGAGGTGGGCGGCCTTCTCGAAATCCTGCTCGGCGACGGCGGCCTCTTTCTCCTGGTTGAGCTGTTCGATCTGGGCATCGAGGTCCTTCAGGTCGGGTGGCCGGGTCATCGCCTTGAGGCGGACGCGGGCGCCGGCCTCGTCGATAACGTCGATGGCCTTGTCGGGCAGGCAACGGCCGCTGATGTAGCGGTCGGACAGCTCGACGGCCGCCTCCAGCGCCTCATCCTTGATCTGGACGCGGTGGTGGGCCTCGTAGCGGTCGCGCAGGCCGCGCAGAATCTCGATCGTCTCCTCCTTGGAGGGCGGGTTGACGATGATCTGCTGGAAGCGACGTTCCAAGGCGCCGTCTTTTTCGATGTACTTGCGGTACTCGTCGAGGGTAGTGGCGCCGATGCACTGGATCTCGCCGCGAGCCAGGGCAGGCTTGAGGACGTTGGAGGCGTCGATGGCCCCCTCGGCACCGCCAGCCCCGACCAGGGTGTGCAGCTCATCGATGAACAGGATGGTGTTCCTGGCCCGGCGGACCTCGTTCATGACCGCCTTGATCCGCTCCTCGAACTGGCCACGGTACTTGGTGCCGGCAACCATCATGGCCAGGTCGAGCACGACGATGCGGCGGTCGCGGAGCAACTCGGGGACATTGTTGTCCACGATCATCTGGGCCAGCCCCTCGACGATAGCGGTCTTGCCGACGCCGGCCTCGCCCAGCAGCACCGGGTTATTTTTGGTGCGCCGGCTGAGCACCTGGATGACGCGCTCGATCTCGTTCTGCCGACCGATGACCGGGTCGAGCTTGCCTTGCCGGGCCAGGTCCGTGAGGTCGCGCCCGAAGCTGTCGAGCGCAGGCGTCTTGGACTTCCCCTGCTTGGCTGCTCGCTCGCCGCCGCCCTCGCCTGAGTCCATGTTATGCCCCAGCAAGTTAAGTACCTCCTCGCGCACGTCCTCCAGCTTGAGCCCCAGGTTGATGAGGACCTGGGCGGCCACGCCCTCCTGCTCACGCAGGAGGCCCAAGAGGAGGTGTTCCGTGCCGACGTAATTGTGGTTGAGGTTGCGTGCCTCCTCGATGGCGTACTCGATTACCTTCTTGGCCCGCGGCGTCTGGGGCAGCTTGCCCATAGTGACCATGTCCGGGCCCGACTGGACGATCTTCTCGACCTCCAACCGGATCTTGCGGAGGTCGATGTCGAGGTTTTTCAGGACGTTGGCAGCGACGCCGGAGCCCTCCTTGACCAGACCGAGGAGGATGTGCTCGGTGCCGATGTACTCGTGGTTGAAGCGCTGGGCCTCTTGGTTGGCCAGCTGCATCACCTTGCGGGCCCGATCCGTAAAGCGCTCATACATTGCCAGCCGTCTCCGACCATCCGCCTTCCCCCCCCTCCCTTTGCTCTCTCCAAGGGAGAGGACCAAAGTGAGGAACGGGAATCGCAGGACAGGATAATGGTTTTAGTCCGTGTCAAATGGTTGCTGATCCTCTTGCTCCGCGAACCGAATAGCAGCCGCCGTCAAAATGCCCCCCAAGGTGGGAATCATTTCGAGGCCCGGCCGGGAGCCTGGGCCCCCCCTTCCTGGGTCCCGAAGGCCTCTTCCCCGGGGTCTGGTGTCCGGAGAATGGAGGTCGAGTGTTGCTTGTCGAATGAGGAGCACACTCCGGGGGGCCACTAGGATTGTAGTGCTCTCCGGAGGACAAATCAAGGCGGGCAAAATATGGCCCAGGAGCACGAAATCCGGTTGCTGAGGGCGGACCGCCCGGCTAACGCCCGCTGCTGCTGCCGACCGCCTCGGGGCACGGCCTGGTATCGAGCCGAGGGGTATCCAGGCACAGGTTCTGGAAATGCGGCACGGTGCGGAACGGCTGAGCTAGCCTGTCGATCGGCTCGCCCAGCTGGTCGATTTCTTCCGTCCGCAGCCGGCCCAGCTTCTTGTGGTAGGCTAGCATCAGGTGGCCGACCCGTTCCGGGTTGAGCCGCATCAGCCGGCAGCCGGTCGCATCCACCGCCAGCGGGTCGCAGCCCATGATCAGAGCGCCGACATGCTTGGGCGTGCCGTTGATCGGCCCATCCCCCTCCATGCCGAGGATGCCGTCCACGATGGCTAGCTCGGGCGTGCGTGTCAGGGCGATGTCCACGATGCTGTTCTCAATGCCGCGCCAGTGCAACTCGTTTTTCGGCCAACCGTAGCAGATCCCCGACATGATGCCGAACAGGTTTTTCAGCGACAGCGTGGCGCCGGCCCAATGATGGACCTTCAGCTTGGGCAGCGAGATGAGCACATCAGCCGTGGCAACCGTCCGCGCCAGGTAGAGGTATTCCAGCCCGGTCAGCCGGCCCAGGTTGGGCAGCTTGACCGGCTCGTCGTGGTTGACATCGACGAACGGCACCTGATACCGCTCCAGGACCTCGCCCAGTCCGCTGGCGTTGACCAGGTATTCCACGTTGCGGCAGTGGCCGGGCCCCTCCGCGACGATGACTTCCTTCGCCCCCTGACGCCGGCAGAGCTCGATGACGGCGGCGACAACGCGGGGGTCGGTGTTGATCACCTTGTCCCGGTGGTACTCGACCAGGTTGGGCTTGAGGACGACGCGCCGGCCGGTCAGCGGCACGCGCTCGCGGAAGGCCTGGTACTGCTGTTCCAGCACGGCTGCCAGGTCAGCGTTATAGTCGCTCACCGCGGCGATGTGGACGGCGGACCGGGGCGGCGGCTGGCGCAGCTGGCCCACCGCGGCAATGACCAGCCCCTGAAAGGTCGATCGGATGCGCTCGCCCAGCGACCGGGATCGCATTGCGGATGGCGGATTGCGGATTGCGGATTGTCCCTCGTCTTCGTCTTCAGTCCGTAATCCGCACTCCGCACTCCGCAATCGGAAGGGGTTGCCGCGGTCGGTGGCGAGGGCCAGGGCGGTCAGTGCCTCGCGGACCGGCGAGGGACGCAACCAACGGACCGCCGCGCGCCGCCGGTGGGCGTCCACGATCCGCTCGGGGAGCAGGGCAAGGGTCTCTTCCACGAGCGGTTGGTCTTGGTGGACGTCGAGGGCCAGTCGGGCCCAGGCCAGGTTCTCGAGGTCGGTGCTGGTCCGGGCATGCTGCTGCAAGTAGTTCACGGCGGCGGCCACGCGGGGATGGTCGCCGTGCCCTTGCAGGGCCAGGAGCATCAGTGCCGTCGGCCCCGGGATCGGCTCGGTGAGCCGGCCGAGGATACGGCGGTTGCCGTAGTTGATGCCGCCTTCATCGAAGGCGCGGTCAAGCAACATGCGCAACCCTTCCGCGACGCGCGGCGCGCCGCCAAAGCCGGCCCGGCGCAGGGCCAGGCAAGCCCATGCTGTCGGATCGGTCCAGGAGAAGTTGCCGCGCGCCCACGGCCAGCCGATGATTTTCAGGTCAATGTCATGCACCTCGGCGGCCTGCGCATCCTTGGCGACCCGGCCGCGCAGCGCCAGCAGCACCGCGGCGGTCTGCCGGACCTCTTCCGCCGGCCGGCCCAGCGCCGCCTGCACAAACAACACCGGCGCCGTGGGCCAGACCGCCTCCTCGCGGCCGCCGATGGGCCGGTAGGTGCCGTCAGACGCCCGGCAGCGCTGCAACGCCGCCAGCCCCCGGTCGATGGCTGGCCGGAACCGCTCGGCCTCCAGCGACAAGGCCAGCAGCGCCAGGCAGGTCGGCTCCGGGTGCATCGCCTGGCCCGGCGCGTAGCCCCAGCCCCCTTCGGGGTGGGCCTGGCCGGCCAGCGTCTCCAGATAGGAAGCGATCTCAGACACGGCGGTTGACTCCCAGCTCGGGGGCGATCGTCGGGTAACTCTGTGGGGAGTCTAGTACACAGAATAACCGCAAGGCGTCAGATGAGTTAGAGGCGACTCCCAGGCGGCGAGCCGGATCGAGGCGCGACCTGGGTGGCGATGGGCGGCGTCGCGGCCGGCTGGTAGAATCAACGGCAAGGAGGTCATCCGCTGTGCGCGTAGCCCATTTTGATTGTTTCAGCGGCATCAGCGGCGACATGACGCTGGCCGCCCTCATCGACGCCGGCGTGGACGCCGACGCCATCCGCCACGGTCTTGACTCGCTTGGCCTGCCGCTGCGACTGGAGGTGACGAAAGCCCGCAAGGGGGGCTTCGCGGCCACCTATGTCCACATCGAGGCGGCTGACGAGGAAACCCATCGCTTCCTGCCCGACGTTGAGGCAATTCTCCAGCGCGGCAGCCTGACGCCGCGGCAGCGCGACCTGGCGCGGCGCATCTTCCGCCGGCTGGCCGAGGCCGAGGCCGCCGTCCACGGGCTGCCGCTGGAAAAAGTCCATTTTCACGAAGTCGGAGCGCTTGACAGCATCGCCGACATTGTCGGCACAGCCATTGGCATTGATCTGCTCGGCGCCGAGCGCTTTACCAGCCGCTCGGTGCCGACCGGCAGCGGCATGGTGAAATGCGCCCACGGGCTGATGCCGATCCCCGCGCCGGGGACCGCCGAACTGCTCAAGGGCGTGCCGCTGGCGTCGTCGCCGATCAAGGCGGAACTGACCACGCCGACCGGGGCTGCCATCCTGACCACGTTGGTGCAAGAATGGGTGGAGCAGCCGGTGATGACGGTTGAGCGGATCGGCTACGGAGCGGGGAAACGTGAGTTCGTCGAACAGCCGAACCTGCTCCGCCTGTTCGTGGGCACATCCCCCCAAGTCCACGGCCCATCACCGGAAGGCTGGGAGCAGGACCACATCTGGGTATTAGAAACCAACCTGGACGACCTGCCGGCCGAGGTGATCGGCTACTGCTACGAACTGCTCCTGGCGGCCGGGGCACTGGATGTCTTCAGCACGCCGATCTTCATGAAAAAGAACCGGCCGGGGGTGCTTCTGAGCGTGCTGGCCCCGGAGGCAGCGCTGCCGGCGTTGGAGGAAATCCTGTTCCGCGAGACGACAACGTTGGGTATCCGCCGCTACCCGGTGAGCCGGCACAAGTTGCGGCGTCAAGTCGGCACGGTCGAGACGCCGTGGGGGCCGGTCCGGGGCAAGCTGGCCTGGCGCGAGGGACGGCCGGTGTTCAGCCCCGAGTATGAGGACTGCGCCCGACTGGCACGGCAACACGGCATCGCCCTGCGTGAGGTGTACGCCCGTGCTCAGCAGGCGTATTCCCCGCCCCCCACCGTTTAGGCCGCGGGCGGCCGCTTGGTTGTTGGGCGTTCCTCCTTCCCCTGGGCTGCTGCGGTCCTGGCGGTCTTGGCGGGATAAAAAAATCCGGGCTTCCTTTCGGAAGTCCGGGAAACCAAGCGTACTTACGGGTCCCGTCCATCCCTTCGGTAGCCTGGCAGCCTTAAACCGTCCCCCTTGGATGGTAGAAAGCTCACCGTTGAACTGCGCCGCCGTTGCGGCGGAGTGGCCTGGGCGCGACTCCCCGCCGTAGGCCACCGGCCCCTTGAGAGCGGGGCCCAGAGATGACCGCACGCAGCAGAGGGAATTGTGCCGTGGCCGTGGAAACGCCGCACAAGGCGCCGGACCATACGGGGGGAGTCCCAGGTCCAGGTGATCGCGGTAGCTGTCGGATGCTGTTGCTGCCATTGCCCGATGGCTTGGCAGAGGGGTAGGGGAGTCGGAGGCGGCAGGAGAGGTCCTCGCACGGGGATAAGGCGGATGGTCTTTCTCTCCGCAGCACACCGGCGCGGCAGTGGCCAAACGGGGTGGCGGATTTCATGGTCAAACATTATGTCGCAATTAACGATCAAACTTTGTGTCGGGTGACATCCTCGCAGCCTCGGCGCGGCAGACCAGGGCGTCGCGGCGTTCCGTCCCAGCCACTCTGGATGGCACCATCGGGCTCTTGGAGCTGGCATTAGGGAATCATACCCCAATGATCTCGATGAGGCGGATGAGGATCTGGCTGGTGGCGGGGGCGGCTGGGCTGGCCATGCTGGCTCTGTACGCCTACCCCACGCTCCGGCCGTTGCTGCTGCAAGATGATAGCCAGATCCTCCTGAAGTCGGCAAACTGGCAACGAGCGTGGCAGAACCTCTGGCTGCCGTCCAACGAACACGCCATGCCGCTGGGCCGGCTCAGCACCTGGCTGCTGATCAAGGTGGCCGGCCGGCCCACCGCGGTGCCGTATGCGGCCGGGCTGCAAGGAGTCATCGCCCTGCTGGCCGGCATGGGTCTGGTCTATCTCTTTGTCCGCCGCGAGCTGGGCCAGCCTCTCTACGGCCTGACGGCGATGGCTCTCTTCGGTGTCAGCACGGTCTATCAACAGGCGGTCTACTGGTTCGCGGCCAGCTTCGCGGTGCTCGCCCTCGATATCCTCCTGCTCGCCCTGCTGGCCGCCCAGCGCTGGCGGCAGACCGGCCAACCCCGCGCCCTGGCCCTGTGCGTTGCTGCGGCCGCGCTGGCCCCCGCCTGGTTCGCTGCTGGCATCCTGGCCGGCCCGCTCTGCTGCCTGTATCTGCTTATCTCGGACCGTAAGCAATCGTCAGCCGGGGCGGGTCGGCTCGCCGCTGCCCAAGCGCTGGTTCCTTACCTGTGCTCCCTGGTGCCGCTAGTGGGCAGTCTGATTTTTCTGATGGTGAGTTTGCCGCGCACCGCGCAGCACATCCTGCACCTGGAACACTACCAGCAGAAGACCGCCCTGGAGGCGTTTCAGCCGCTGACCGGACTGGAGTACACCGGCCGCTCGCTGGTGGAGAACCTGGCCTTGGGGATGTTCGGCCTGGCCGGGGTCGAGTTGCCCGGCTGGGCCATCCTTGTCGGCCTGGGCGCGCTGACGGCCGCGGGATGGTGGTGGTGGCGTGGCGTGCCGCAGCGGCCGTTGCTGGTCCTGGGACTGGGGCTGATCCTGAGCAGCTACCTGCTGGTCTACAGCGCCCGCGCCGACTGGGGTTATGCCGGCATGAGCCAGCCGAACTGGAGCCGGTATCACCTGCTGCCCCAGCTGGGACTGACGCTGTTCCTCTGCGGCGGGCTGCCGCACTGGCTGGCCGCCCCCTCACCCCCAACCCCTCTCCCCCGAAACGGGGGAGAGGGGAGGAATCCTCCTCTTTCTCCCCCGGGAAGGGAAAAGGGAGAAACTTCTTCTCCCCTCTCCCCCTTGGCGGGGTCTGCTCCTCTCTCCGCTTTGGCGGGGTCTGCTCCTCTCTCCGCTTTGGCGGGGTCCGCTCCCCTCTCCCCTTTGGCGGGGTCTGCTCCCCTCTCCCCCGCCAAGGGGGAGAGGGGTGGGGGTGAGGGGGTAGACGGCCTGTCCCGGCGTCAGGCGCGCTGGCTGTTGCTGCTGATCGGGCTGCTGTTCTTGATCAACCTGCCGCGCGGCGTCCTAGCCCACTGGCCGGCCGGGGGGATGACTCCCGGAGAACAACTGACGATGCTGTGGAACGACCCGGCACGCTGGCTGGCATGGACCTGGGACAACTGGTGGAATGATCCCCAGAGGGCCGAGCAGACGGCCGTGCTACGGCGGATCGAGGAGATCGACGCCCGTTGCCGCCGTCACCGCATCGCGGCAGATACTGCACGGGAAGCCCTCGGCTGGCTAAGCATTCCTCACTGCGCCTCTACCGAGAACGCCTGGCTCCTGCTGCGCGGTAGCGATAACCCGCTGCCGTTCACCGTGGACGAGGCACGGGCGCTGCTATGGGACCTGCCGAGTGAAGAGCATGGGGTTGTCACCAACCCGCCCGGATCACCACCCGGACCTCATCCTCGTAGCACGCCGGCGCCGCCCCGGGCGAGCCCGTCATCGCGTCGGTGACACAAAGGGACCGGACCCTCTTTCCCCCGCCCTGCTCCAGGAGCCGCAGCAGGCCCTGGGTGTCTTCGATGAACGGGTTCAGCAGAAAGCCCTCCTCCGCCAGCGCCGGGATCAGGCGGTAGTGGCGAACTCCTTCGCCATCGATTGCCACGCGCAGGAACAGCGGAGAGGGGCGGAGGAGGAGTCTCCGCATCCTGCCCCAGGCGGCATACCGCACCTGGACCTGGATGCTCTGCCGGCTGCCGGACAGGTGGTCCAACCGTACCTCCTCGCCGAACCGGGCCGTCGTCTCACCGATCACCGCACCGAGCGAAGGAGCGGCAGCTTCCGTGGCTCGCTGAAGCAGCAAGAACGACTTCTCAACCAGCACCGGACGGTAACGGCGAAAGACTTCCCGCAGGGCCGGGCTGTCTTCCGAAGCGGGCACGCGGTCGTCGATCGGCTTCAGCTGGATCAAGACGTAATCCGGGGCACTGTCGCTCTGGTAGAAACGGGCGTTGGCGGCCAGCAGGTAGGGCGTGTACGCGGAATAACTCTGGAAGACCGGCCGCGGCCGATAACGCAGACCGTTCAGCAGCACCACCCCCTGTTGATGGGAGAACACATCGACGGTCGCCGCACCAACCTCGGCCCGGACGCGCGGCAACGACCATGCCTTCTCGAGGGCTCGTCTCTGTGCCTCCAGTTTCTCTCGCGCTGGCGCCGGGAACAGCAGCATCTGTGCATTCGCCACGGTCCGTTCGAAGCGCTGCCGGACGGGACCGAGGAAGCGAACCGCCGATGGGTCATAGGCGAATCCGCCGAACAGGGCCAGCGTCACGCCGGCGGCGGCCAGCAAGGTGCGCCGGCGCGACGGCCGATCCGCCCGGAAGATGGCTGACCCGACCAGCGGCACCAGGGCGGCGAACGAGAAGAAAATCATGGTGTGGCAGCCGTGGCGGACAAAGGCATGTTTCCATTGCAGGAAGAGGCTCAATCCCAGAAGGCCGAGCAACAGCACCCGCTGGGGACGGACCAGGGCCCTTAACCCCCAAGCGGCCAGCGCGGCCAGGAACAAGGCCATAACCGCCAGGGCATGGTAAACCTCGCCCGAGCTACCCTCGGCAGCCATCGCTTCGACGTAACCCTCAGCGATCTGCATCGAGCCATGGAGGTAGCGCGGCAGGTTGACGAGGGACTGGCCCGTCAGGATCCAGGCTGCCATCAGGCATACCAGGAAGGACGCCACGGCCGCCAGCGCAGCCCGCCTTCGTCTCTCCGCGGCGAGAGTCAGCGCCAGCGCCAGCATTGCCGCCAGGGCGAACAGGAAGAGATTGAACTTCACCAGTCCCAGGACTCCCAGCAGCCCCGCACAGGGAACCGCCCAGCTGGATGGGGGTGGCCAGAGCTTCGCGGACTCAGCCCCGGCCACCCGGTCGAAGGGGATCACAGCGAGCAGGAGGATGAAGAACGGATACAGAGCATCGGGGTGGTCGGGAAGGAAAAGGACCGCGAGGAAGAAGACGGCCCGGGCGGTCGGCTGCGGGATGCGGCTACCGACCCGGACGACCGCCAGGGCGATTGCCATTTTGATGATCAGCTCCCAGGCATACTTGGGGCCGAACAGGTCGGGATCGTAAGCGCGGGTGTAGAAGTATCCGAGCGGCCCGTAGGTGAAGATGTAATCGGTGCCGGCCTGGAGACGGTTCTTGAGGAAGTAACCAAGCGCCTGCTGCCAGGAGTGATCCAGTGCCGGGCCGGCCGTGAACGTAGGGAAGTCAAGGAGCACGACCCACAGCAGCAGCACCAGGAGAGCGGTCGCGATCCTCCTCCCGGGCCCGATCCGGTACGGTGCAGGTCGGGGAGCGGAGGTCAGGCAGTCTAGCGCTTGTGCCACAGCTTGTCGGGGTCGAAGTCGTCGTCATCGAGCTTGACGTTGAACAGGAACAGGTCAAAGCAATAGTACTCGACCTCCTGGCCCCTGTCATCGCGCGTCACGACCAGTACGGGCAAGCCGTTGGTCGGGTCAAAGTAGTACATGCGTCGGCCGCCGCGCGGCAGGTTAGGATCGCTGCCCGGGGGAATAGCGTGCTCGACGGCCTCCAGTGTCGCGGGCTGGCCTTCCGGCGTCAGGTAATCGGGGCGAGTCTGTGGGCCGAGATACGTCAAGGTGCCGCGCCGCCGGTCGCCTGCCTCCTGGGCGGCGAGGAGGTCGCCGAAGCGGTCGATGAGGGAGCCGATGCCGGCCTCGGTGATGGGGTGTCGGCTGCGGGCCAGTACCCGCGGGTCGTTCGGCGGCAAAGCGACGCGCATCCCGCCCCGCATCAGGGGGATATCGCCAGCTGCCAGTAGCGTGTGGATATTGCCGCCGTGCCGCCCCTGGACATAGACCACCTCGCGCCCCTTGCCCGGGTCGCTGAGCCACTTGAAATGGACACTCCAGGGGTGCTTACGGAACTTGAAGCTGAGGATCTCTTCGGGCCCGTTCTTGCCGTTGACCTGTTCGCGCCGTCGGAGACGGGCGATGTACGAGTCAATGCCGGCGTAGCGCTCCGCGGCCGTGCGATGCAGCTGCCGCAGCTCGCCCAGCGAATCGGCGGCGGCGCCGGCGGGCCCCGGAGGGGTCGGGAGAGAAACGGGGGAGTCGGCCGGCGGCGCGGCGGGCGGCGTCGGCGGGGTCGGGTTGGGCGCCGCGGGAGACGGGCCGGATTGGGGCGGCGGGGAGACCGGCCGCGGCTCGGCCAGGGCAACCGGGCCGACGGCTTCCGCAGAGCGTCCCGGCCCCCGGGCCGCCGGTTGCGGCTGCCATCGGGCCGGGCGGGGGCCCCCATTGGCGACACAACCCAAAGAAACCAACCCCAGAAGCAGGGCTAGCAGGAAGTGTACGGCATCCTTGCCTGAGCACATGGTGGGTCCTCTGACTCGGGTGAAGGCACTGACCCGAAGCAGCCCGCAAGTTACAAAGAAGCCGGGCGGAAGGCCAGAGGAATCGCTCCCGGCCGCTGCCGCGCCCTGGATCCTCGCACCCGAATCACCCCATTCAGGATATCACCGGCACGCCGACCTACCCGCGCTTCCCGGTCAACCTTCGGGGCTGCTCCCGTGCCCGGAGTCGTCTCTTGTCCGCAATCCTCGGCTGCGTTGCCGTCATTTGTCCAGGGGTGTAAACTTCCCCCGTTGCCGCTGATCCCGACGCCTGAAGACGCATGCCGGAGAAGGACCGGCCGGGCCTCGGTCCTGCCGGTCGGCGGTGAACGTTCAGGCTCATCCGGAGAGAACCCCCATGAACACCGCGCTGTTTTCCCCTACCCGTCTGGCCGGGGTGGTTGGTGCGGCCATGCTGCTGCTGCCGTCCGCACGGCTCGCTGCTGCCGAACCCCCGCGTCCCAACATCCTTTTTATCATCTTCGATGACTGGGGCTGGAAGCACGCCGGCGCCTATGGCTGCAACTGGGTGAAGACCCCCAACTTTGACCGAATTGCGCGCGAGGGCATCCTGTTCAAGCACTGCTTCACCTCCAACCCCAAGTGCAGCCCCTGCCGCGCCAGCATCCTCACCGGCCGCAACACCTGGCAGCTTGAGGAAGCCGCCTGCCACAACGGCATCTTCCCGAGCAAGTTCGCCGTCTACCCCGACCTGTTGGAGAAGGCCGGCTATGTTGTCGGCCTGACCGGCAAGGGGTGGGGCCCAGGCGATTTCCGCAGCACCGGCTTCAAGCGCAATCCCGCTGGGCCGAGCTTTGACGAGCACCGCACCCAGCCGCCGACCTCCGGCATCGGCCGCAACGACTATTCGAAGAACTTCGAGGCGTTCTTGAAACAGCGGCCGGCCGGCAAACCCTTCTGCTTCTGGATGGGTTTCACTGAGCCGCACCGCGCCTACGAGCTGAACTCCGGTGTCCGCTTCGGCAAGCGGCTTGAGGATGTTCAGGTGCCCGCCTACCTCCCGGATGTCCCGGCGGTGCGCGGCGACCTGCTCGATTACGCCGTCGAGGTCGAGTACGCCGATGCCCAAATCGGCAAGACCCTCCAGGTGCTCGAGGCCGCCGGCGAGCTGGACCGCACGCTCATCCTGGTCACCTCCGATCACGGCATGCCCTTCCCGTTCGTCAAGGGGCAAATCTTCGAGGACGCCTTCCATCTCCCCTTGGCGATCCGTTGGGGCCAGGGGGTCAAGCCGGGCCGAGTGGTGGAGGACTTCATCAACGTGCGCGACTTCGCGCCGACCTTCCTGGAGCTGGCCGGCCTCAAGCCGCACCCGCAGATGACCGGCCGCAGCTTCGTGGACATCCTTCGCTCGGAGAAGAGCGGCTGGGTGGACCCGTCGCGCAATGTGATGCTGGTTGGTAAGGAGCGCCACGACCTCGGCCGGCCCAACGACTGGGGCTACCCGGTCCGGGCCATCCGCACGACGGAGTACCTCTACGTGCACAACTATTTCCCGGACCGCTGGCCGGCGGGGAACCCGGAGACCGACTTCGGCAACTGCGATCCAGGCCCGACCAAGGAAGTGATCAAGGCCCTGGGCGGCTACTATTACGAACTCTGCTTCGGGAAACGGCCGCCCGACGCGCTATATCGGCTGAGCGATGACCCCGAGTGTGTGCGCAACCTGGCCCATGACCCGGCGTATGCCAAGGTGATGGGGGAGCTGCGAGACCGGATGCTTGCGATGCTCCGCGAGGAGCAAGACCCACGCGCCCTGGGCAACGGCGCCATCTTTGACACGTACAAGTACGTCGCCGGTCGGGCCAAGGCCTACGACACCTGGCTGAAGGCGCAGGAAGCCCGGGCGGCGGAGGCGGTCAAGGCAAAGGCGGGGGCACGCTCGAACCCGTAGGGCGCGGGATGGATGAAAAGGCGGCACCTGCCCGAGGCGCCGACGAGGGATGCTACGGGCCCTCGCCGGCGCCTCGGACGGGCGTTGGGCGATCTCCTTCGTCGAGATGCTCGCGCAGAAGGCCGTGGTCTTTCGCGCGCCGGCTGTGGCCCCCCTATTCGCCCGAATGGGCTACCTATGCGCCGCCGGCTGCTTGCCTGGCGCCGGTTGTCGCTTTACACTGACGCCCAGATCGCCCTGTTCCCCCACGCAGTAAATCACACTTGCAAGGAGAGACCATGAACCGACGCGAGATGCTACGAATCGGCGGCGCCTTGGCCCTGGGCCTGGCGTCCTTCCCAATGGGCTGGGCGGCTGCTCAGGGGCCCCGGCGGCGCATCCTGATGTTTACCCGCTCGGAGGGCTTTGAACACTCGGTTGTCCGGCGCGGCAAGGGGGGCGAGCTGTCGCTGGCCGAGCGGATCGTCACTGACCTGGGCAAGAAGCACAACTTTGATGTCAAGTGCGAGAAGGATGGCCGAGTCTTCATCAATGATGACCTGAACCAGTACGACGCTTTCCTGTTCGAGACGCAGGGCGATCTGGGCAAGGAGCAGAGCCGGGACAACACGCCGCCGGTCCCGCCGGAAGGGAAGAAGCGGCTGCTAGAAGCCATTGCCGCGGGCAAGGGCTTCGTCGGCTGCCATTGCGCCAGCGACACCTGGCACACCCCCGGCGATCGCTTCGCCAACCAGGAACGCGACAAGCTCGATCCGTACATCGCCATGCTCGGCGGCGAGTTCATCCGCCACGGCAAGCAGCAGAAGGCCCGAATGCGGGTGGTGGACAACACCTTCCCCGGCGCCCGCAACCTGAAGGATTTCGAATTGTTCGAGGAGTGGTACGCGCTGAAGAACTTCGCCCCCGATCTGCACGTCATCCTGGTCCAGGACACCACCGGCATGGAGGGGCCGGACTACCAGCGGCCGAGCTTCCCCGCCACCTGGGCCCGGCTGCACCACAAGGGGCGGGTCTTCTACACCTCGATGGGCCACCGTGAGGACGTCTGGGAGAATCCGATCTTCCAGGAGCTGCTGCTCGGCGGGCTGGCCTGGGCTCTGCGCAACGTCGATGCCGATGTCACGCCGAACTTGCAACAGGTGACGCCGCGGGCCAACGAGCTGCCGCCCCGGAAGTGAGTCAACCCCTATCGCAACCCGGCCCCCGTGGGCCGCTCCTGAGGAGGGACAAGCATGTGTCGGAATTTGCTGGGAGTGGGTGTGCTGACGGCGGCGGTCATCATGCTGCCGACGCTGGCCGACGGCCAGAAGGCTGACGACTCGGGCTGGGTGCAGCTTTTCAACGGTAAGGATCTCACCGGCTGGAAGCTGCACGACAAGCCGAGCCCGGCCATCGTCGAGGTTATCCCCAAGCAGAAGGCCGGCAAGCTGGTCGGCTATGACGGCAAGCTGAAGGATGGCCAGATCGTCCCCCTGTGGCGGGTGGAGGACGGCATCCTGATTGGTTCCGGGCCGCCCAGCCACTTGTTCAGCGAGCGCGGCGACTACCAGAATTTCCACTACCGCATTGAGGCGATGATCAACGACAGCGGCAACAGCGGCCAGTACTTCCGGACCGAGTTTGGCCCGGGCTTCCCCAAGGGGTACGAGGCCCAGATCAACGCCACCCACCACGACCCGGTCCGGACCGGCAGCCTCTACCCGGCGGGCGGACTGGCCAAGTACCGCGACCAGATCACGGTCCTCAACAACGCCCCGCACAAGCCGAACGAGTGGTTCACCCAGGAGGTGATCGCTCACGGCAACCATATCATCATCCTGGTCAATGGCAAGAAGACGGTGGACTGGACCGACCCGGAGAGCCGCTACACCAAGGGGCACTTCGCCTTGCAGGGGCACGACCCCAGGACAACGGTCAAGTTCAAGAAGATCGAGGTCAAGGAACTGCCGCCGGGCAAGGTTTTCCGCGACTAACACGCCGTGGCCGCATGGAAGCAAGGGACGAAGTGCGGCCTTATTCTCATGGGGCCGTGCGGGCGCTGGGAGGTATCGCCCAGAGGCGGGCTGTCTGGTCGTCGCTGCCGGAGAGGATATGCTGGCCGTCCGGCGAAAAGGCGACGCAGAGGATGTCGCCGGTGTGCCCCTCGAAGCGGTGCCGCTCCCGGCCGCTGGCTAGCTCCCACAGCCGAATCGTGCGGTCGGGGCCGCCGCTGAGGGCGAACCGGCCGTCTGGCGAAAAGGCAATGCTGCTCGGCGTGTGGCCCCGCATCACCTGAAGTTCCACTCCCGTCTCCACCTCCCACAGACGCAGCGTGCCGTCCAGGGCGGAGGCGGTCAGGGCGAAGCGGCCGTCCGGAGAGAAGGCGACCCGGCTGACCTGGGCCGTGTGCCCCTCCAACTGCCGGACCACCTGGAAGGTCGTCAGGTCCCACAGGGTGATGCCATCCAGGGCGCGTTTACCGTCGGGCGACAGGGCCAGGCAGAAATCGGTCTGGTTGGGACTTTCGAAGCTCTTCACCACCTTGCCGGTTTCCACATCCCACAGCCGCAGTGTCCTCCCGGTCCGAGTCAGGGCCCGGCTGCCGTCGGCGGCGAGGGCGGCAGCGACGGCTGGCGGCATGCCGGGCTGCGCGGCGTCGGCGTCGAAGCGCGGCACCTCCCGGCGTAAGGCCAGGTCCCACAGTCGGATGCCGTCCGGGCCGGCGGCCAGAAGCAGCGGGCCGCGGCGCAGGAAGCAGAGGTCGCTGAGCGGCCCGGGGGTTCGCCGTTCCTTCCCGGTCAGCGGGGCAATCGCCTGCCCCTTGTCCAGGTCGCAGATCCACAGCGTGGCGTCGCTGCACCCCAGCACGACCTGTCGGCCGTCCGGCGCGAACACCGCGGCGGTTACCCCCCGTGGAAGGGGGATGCGCCGGACCTCAGTGCGGGTGACGCCAGTGGGCGGACCGGGCGAACGGGGCGGCGGGCTCTCCTGCAACGTCAGCAGTGTGGCCGTGGCCCCCACCTTTAGCGCCGTGGGGAGGCTCAGGGCGTATGCCTTACCGTCGGGGTTGAAGGCAGCCGTGATGAGCGGCCTGCCCTCCTTGTCCGGGTAAGCGATTGCCTGCCGCTGTCGGCTGGTGAGGTCGTACAGCGCGACGCTACCGTCATCGGCGCCGACCAGTACCAGCCGTGTATTCGGGACGAAAAAGACCCGCCCCTTGAAAGCAACCAGTTCCTGCCCGGCGAGCACATCCCAGACCGACTGCGAACTGGCGCTGCGGCGCCAGATCACCAATTTCCCGTCCGGCGAAAGCTGCGGTCCGCCCAACAGCGATGATGGGCCGTCGGACTTGGCCTGCTGAGCATGCGTGTTGAGGTTCCAGTGCCGCACCGTCCGGTCCAGGGCGGCGGTGACGATGTCCCGACCATCCGGGGTGAAGGCGATGGAATAAACGGTTCCCTCATGGCCGGTCAGGGTGCCGCGTTCAAAGGCGCTGACCGGGTCGAGGAGCTTGACCCGGTCGCCGACCGCCGCCGCCAGCACGGTGCCGTCGAGCGAGAAGGCCAGCGCCCGGGGCGTCTCCCGGAGGTCGCTGGTTTGCAGCGGCGCCAGCGTCTCGGCATCCCGCAGTGTAACCTTGCCGGCCGACGAGCCGGTCGCCAGTGTCCGGCCGTCAGGCGAGAACGCCAGGCAGGAAACGGGGCCTTCATCGCGCGTCCGGTTCATCTCTTTGCCAGTGGTCAGGTTCCACAGGACGATCGTCTGGTTGTGAGCGGCGACCAGCCGGGTTGCCTTCGGATTCAGCGCCAGCACGCTGAAGGCCATCCCGGCCGGGACGGGAAGCTCCAGCTCACGAGGCGCCTCTCGTTCCGGCTCAGGGGACGGCTTGGTGCCGCGGCTAGTCATGTCCTTTTTGCGCTCCAGGCGGACCCGGACAATCTCGACGCTGCCGGAGGCGATGGCAACCTGTTGGATGTGCGGCTCATAGCCGTCCTTGATCACTTTCAGCTCGTACTCACCGCGAGGCAGCTGCAACCGCACCGCGTTGTCGGAGGCTGAACTGGTGACCGCTTGCAGCTCGCCGTCTACATAGACGTCGGCCCCAGACTCGCCCACATCCACAATGAGCATCCCTTCCTTCGAGCCGCGCAACAGGAGCAGGGCCAGCAGCAGCGCGGTGAGGAAGATGCCGCCGGCCGCTACCGCAACCCAGAGCCAGGTTTGGTCGGCCTGTCCCCGCGCGCGGGACGCCCCCCTCCCTCTTCCCTTCTCCCCCCGAGGGGGGAGAGGGCAGGAGGAAGGGGAGCGGAATCGCGGGCGCTCGTCCGTGACCACCTCGAAGGGCGTATCGCGTTTCTCCGTCCGCTCGACTGACCGGGCGGGGGCCTCGTCGGCGGGGAGGGCATCGGGTATGTCAGCGGGGAGGGCATCGGGCACCCGCGCCGGCAGCGGCTCTTGCACGATGCCGCCGGCCCGGGGCCGCCGGGTCCCGCTCCTGCTGCTCTCGATGGCGGCCAAGGCCTGCGCCACCGCCCGCGCCGACGGCGGGCGGTCGTCCGGCTTCTTGGCCAGGAGTTTCATGATCAGGTCCGACAGGGCCTCCGGGATATCGGGGTTAAGCCGGCTGACCGGCGGCGGCGTACGCAGGGCTAGTGCGGTCAGGATGGCCAGCGTGTCGTCGCCGTCGAACGGCAGTACCCCGGTGCAGGCACGGTAGAGGACGCAGCCCAGGCTGAAGAGGTCGCTGCGGGCATCCATCGCCTTGGAGTTGGCCTGCTCCGGCGACATGTAGGCGGGGGTGCCTAGGACGGTCCCCAGGCGTGTCAACCGCGAGTCTCCCCCGGCGGCACGGGCCAGGCCGAAGTCGAGGAGCTTGACGCGATCGCGGGGAGCCTCCAGCCAGATGTTGCTCGGCTTGATGTCGCGGTGGATCAGGCCGCGCTGGTGGGCCGCCTCCAATCCCTCGGCAATCTCCCGGCCGATGCGGAGCACCTGCTCGGGGGGGAGCCGCTTGCGCCGCTTGAGGCGGTCCTCCAGCGTCTCGCCCTGGAGCAGTTGCATGGCCAGGAAGGGGACGCCGCGGTCCTCCCCCACCTGATAGATGGTGACGACGTTGTCGTGAATGACGGCAGCAGCCGACTGTCCTTCGCGGAGGAAGCGCTGCCGACTCGACTCGCTGACTGCCAGGGCCGGCAGCATCACCTTCAGGGCGACCGGCCGCTTGAGGTAGGTATCCTCGGCCTCGAAGACCACGCCCATGCCGCCGCAGCCCAGCACCTTCAGGCAGCGATAGTTGCCGATCCGTCCCAGTTCCCCGGGCTGCTGCGGCGGGGCGAGGAAGTCGTAGAGTTCAGGGTTGATGTCGGCGGCCGGGTCGGTTCGGGGGACGGCCGGCCGGGGCGCACCATCGTCGGCGTCCGAGGGGGGGGGTGTGTCCAGGTCGGCGTCGAGCATCTCGATCGGGCCGGGGGTCATGGGGTGGGACACAACCGTCGCCGGGGTGGGGGTGGAGGTCAGCGGAACCTGTACGGGGCTGCCGCAGACGGGACACTTGCCCTTCTTGCCGGCCAGCTTCTCGTTCACTTTTAGCCGCTGGCCGCAGCCCGAACAGGTAAAACTGATCATGAAACTGCTCGCCCTTGCCGGGATAAGGAGAAAGCAGGCCGTCGGAAGTAGGTTGGTGAATCAGGTCTTTCAGAGCAGCGACCGTGAGGGACCAGGGAGTCGGCCGTCCCTCACGGTTGTCACTCCCTTCCGAAACCCCGTGGAGGGATGCTCGTTGATTATCCCAAAACTGGGGGCGAATTCAAGCCGCGTCGCCGCCCCGTCGTTCCGTGGCACGGTGACCGGGCACCGTGGCACCGGCTGACAACTGGGGCCACGGCTTGCGCTGGAGCAACAGGTGCGATATCTCCCTTCGCGCTGTATTATGCTGTCCAGACCATTCGGCCCGAAAGGGGCCCGGTGGCCGGGGCGTCGTGGCACCGGCTGTCAGTCAGTGCGTAGCAATGCCCCGGCGTGTCATTCCGGGGCCTCGAAGATGCAGCCCCGGCCACCTGCCGGCGACTCGGGTTCGCGCACCCGGCCGGGAGAATTGAGCCTCATGAGCCAGACAGACGCTTGCGTGATCCTCAACCCGGCGGCGGGACAGGGGCGGGCGCGGCGGCGGCTGCGGCGGCTGCGGCAAGCGCTCGGCCCGCGGGCTGAGTTCTGGTGCACTCGCGAGCCAGGGGAGGGCGAGGAGTTGGGGCTGAGAGCGGCCCGGGCGGGGTTCTCCTTGGTGGGGGCAGCCGGCGGCGACGGCACCATTCACGAGGTAGCCAACGGCATCTTGCGGGCCGGCCGGCCTGAGGTGGCCTTGGCGGTCTTCCCCATTGGCTCCGCCAACGACTACGCCGCCAGCCTGGGACTTGATCCGGACTGGTGGCGGCACGGCGGCCTCGGTGAGGGGGTACGGCCGGTCGATGTCGGCATCGCGCGCAGTCCCGGCGGCCGGGAGCGCTACTTTGTCAACGGCCTCGGCCTCGGCTTCAACGCCGCCGTCACTCTGGAGCGCAACCGCATTCCCTGGCTGCGCGGCGTGCCGCTGTACTGCCTGGGGCTGCTCGGCGCTCTGGTGCGCCGCTTCCGTTGTCCGGTACTCAAGGTGACCTTTGATACCGACAACGGCCCGGTCGTCCGTCAGGTACCGACGCTGGCCCTGACGGTGGCGGTCGGTCGGCGCGAAGGGAATTTCATGCTGGCGCCGGATGCTCAGCTCGATGATGGGTTGTTCGACTATCTCCAGGCGGGGATCCTGAAACGCTGGGAATTGGTGCGTTATCTGCCGCAGATGATCTCCGGCGACCTGCCGTACCACCACCCGCAACTGTGGGCCGGCCGCTGCTGCCGGGTCGAGGTGGAGTCAGAAGCGCCGCTGGCGGCCCATCTCGACGGCGAACTTTTCAGTCGGCCCGAGGACGGCATCTACCGGATCGAGGTGGCGCTCCGGAAGCACGCCCTCCGTGTCAAGACAGGGCGGCCGCGCAACTGATTCACCGGGTCAACTGCTCGATCAACTCGCGGAACGCTGGATAACGCGCCGTCAGTGCGGCGCGATCCCCTGCCTCGTAGTCGTCGAAGTCGAATCCAGGCGCCATCGTGGTGCCGAGCAGAGCGAATGTCCCGCCCGGCGCCAGGAAACTCCCCTGCCAGACGCCACGCGGCACCACCACCTGCGGGCTCTGGCCGCCGAGCAGGTCAGGGCCCAGCGTCAGCAGATGCCCCTCGCCCTCGGGCGGCAGCTGTAACATGCGGACTGGGTCTCCCAGGTAAAAGTGGAAGATCTCGTCGGTCGGCAGGCGGTGCAAGGCAGAGAAGGTGTCGGGCGTGAGCAGGTAATAGATGGCCGTGCCGGCCGACTTGTCCCGTCTGTAGTGCGGCGGCAGGGCAGCGGCCGGGAACACGTCGGCCGAGCGATAGGTCTCCCGGTAGAAGCCGCCCTCTCGCGGCAGCGGCCGCAGATCCAGGGCGGCGATCACCTGTTCGGCAGTGAGCATCAGCCCTCAGCCCTTTTGCAGCACCAGTTTGACGACCTCGGGGCGGCAGTTGTAGCGAAGGGGCTGCTCGCCGCCCAATCCCCGGCTGACGTGCAGCAGCGTCGGCGGCTCCTCGAACACCCCGCAGTCGTACCGTCTTCCGTAGACGCTGGGCACCAGCACCGAGCCGATCACCGGGAAGCGCACCTGGCCGCCGTGGTTGTGGCCCGCCAGCATCAGGTCGATGCTGTGCCGCCGCGCCCAGCCGATGTTGTCCGGCGTATGGCTCAGGCAAAGGCGGAAGGGGCCGGCCGGGCAGCTGCTCAGGTCGGGCGCCGGCTTCACCCATGGCCCCTCATGGCCGATCACCACCAAGGGCTCTCCGCGCACCTCGATTTGCTTCCAGCTGTTGCCCAGCATGCACAGGCCGCTGCGCCGCACCCGGCGTCGGATCAGCGCCGGCCCGAACCACAGGTCATGGTTGCCCAGGATGGCGAAGGCGGCAATCCGCCAGCGCAGCCGGCTGAGCACCGGCACCACCCAGCGGCGGTGGCGGTCGCTGTCCACGATATCGCCGGTCAAGGCCACCAGGTCGGGCTCCCAGGCGGCGCAAAGGTCCATCACCTCCTGGAAGAAGCGGCGGTCGGGGGTGCCCCCCAGGTGGAGGTCGCTAAGATGGAGGATGGTCAATCCCTCCCAGGCGGCCGGCAGCCGCGGCAGACGCAGCAGACGCTCGGCGAAATCGACCTGGAAGATCTCGTTGCCCGGTAGACGGGCCAGGAAGCGCAGTTTGCCGTCGCCGATCGGCCGATACCCCAACCGGGCCGACAGGTCAACCGTGTGCGTGTGGTTGTGCACCAGGGCCGGCGGACGCCCATGCCGCCGACGCCGGAAGGTCAGCACCGGCAGCCCAACCAGCCCGACCAGGCAGCAGGTCAGGACGTAGCCGGCCCCAATGAGCCGGGCAGGGGCTCGGGGCGGGGGAAGGAAGGCGTTGGTCAGGTTAAAGCCATAGGCGTACCAGAAGACGGCCGGCCCCGCCAGCACCAGCAGGCCGTGCAGGAACTGGATAACGTCGGTCAGGCGGCGGGGCAGCGCCGCCCCGTACCAGCGGTTGTGGCTGAGCACCACAAGGCTGGTATGACCCATGACGGCCCCCAAAAACAGCAGTGCCGCCAACAGACCGTGCAACGCGTCCAGCGATGGCGAGCCCATCCTTCCTGCCTTCCTTCTTCACTGTCCTCAACCGGAGCGAGAAACCATTACAACCAATCTTACACCAGGAAAATTGCGACGGGGTCAAGGGGAATCGGGCAGGCCGCCCTTTCCGTCGAACCGGAGGCGCCGCTCAGGCCCGCGCCACGGCGGGGGCAGGGGGCGGGAGCGGCTCGGGATTTTCCAGAGCGGCCAGGAGCTGATCGACGCGGAACGGCTTGTAGAGCACGAAGCGGAGTCCTTCCTGCCGGGCCTTAACAATGGCATGGGACGGGTCGTAGCCGAAGGCCGTCATCAGGATTACCCGGGCCTGGGGTTGGGCCTCGCGTAGTCGCCGGTACGCCTCGTAGCCGGACAGGTCGGGCAGGCGGATGTCGGCGAGGATGACATCGTAGTTGCCCAGCCGGGCCATGGTAAGCATCTCCTGGCCGTCGCGAGCGGTCTCCACCACGCAGCCCCAACGCCCCAGAAGGCCGTGGGCCGAGCGGCGGACCCGCTCGTCGTTGTCGGCCACCAGGACGCGCATTCCCTTCAGGCGGGGGTGGGCATCCTCCGGCCGACCGGGGGCCGGCACCGGCGGGGCGATGTTCTCGCCCACTTTCTGAATCACCTGCTTGATCGAGCGAGCCCCGCGGAGGATCTGCCGCAGCTTCTCGGCCATCTCAGGGTCGTGGCCGATGTAGCGGTCGAGGACCGCGGCCGCTGCCGTCAAGATTTCGTCCACCGGCAGGGCCACCTCCCGGCTGATGGCCTCGATCGACTGTGTGGCCGTGCTTCGTTTCTCGGCCGAGAGCAGCTCCAACGTGTGCAGGGCGTCGGCAATCTCACGGCTGAAGATCTCGGCGAATTGCAGGTCATTCTCGTCGAAGGCATTGGGCTGGGGGCTCTCGACGTTGAAGGTGCCGATCACCTGGTCCTGGTAAATGAGGGGGACTGTCAGCGAGGAGCGCGCCCCCGGGGCTCCTTCGATGTAGAGCGGGTCGTTGGCGGTGTCGGGACAGAGGTAGCTCTTGCCGGTGGCGGCGACGAAGCCGGTCACCCCGTTGTTCTTGGCTTCGGCGTACAGAACACGTTGGGCCGCCTCGGGCGACATGCCTTCTTCCAACAGCGGCTCCAGCCGGCCGGTCTGCCGGTCGAGCAAGCGGACTTCGATGACGTCGTAATGGAGCAGATCGTGGGTGAAGCGGCGGATGTTCTGCTTGAGCAGCTCAATGCGCTCCTCAGGCCCCATCTCGGCGAGCTGCTCGGTGTCCAGGGCGGCCAACTCCCGGCCGGCGCGGTGCAGGGCGTCGAGCTTCTGCTGCTGCTGCACCTCGGCGGTGACATCGCGGCCAAGGCTGATCAGTTGGTTGACCCGGTCGCTTCCGGGTTCGCGGACAGGGGTGATGTGCAGCTCCAGGTAGCGGTTGTCGTGGCAGTGGAGGCGGGTAGTAGCAGACTTGCCGGCCAGGGCCGTATGGAAGGGGCAGTAATCGGGCCCGAGGATTTCCGGCGAGCCGAGCGCCTCGTAGAAGCCGCGTCCCTGGGCGGGGCCGCCACACCACGTCTCGAACATGGGGTTGGCCCAGAGGACCGTCAAGTCGGTGCCGACAACGGCAACACCATCCACCAGGGTTTCGAGGATGTGCTTGGCCCAAAGCAGGTTCCCCGCCCCGTCGCGCAGGATGGGGTCGGCGGGGTCGAGGAAGATGCCGTCGAAGGTTTCGGTGCGCAGCAGGGCGGCCCCGTGGGCCAGGCTGTCAACGCGGACCAGGTCGTGCGCAACCGGGCAGTTTTCGAACGGGTTCCTCGCCGGGTGGCCGGGGGTTTCCAGGACCAGAATCCGCCGTCGGTCCGACACGGTCCTTCTACCTCATCGCGGGGCCAGGCACCGTTTCACCATCACCCAAATTATAGGAACCCGCATGAGGGGCCACAAGACAAGGGCCGAAACCGCCCCTACGGGGGAATTCAGGAAGCGTGCGAAAATGGCGCGACATCCCTGCGCCGAGGCTGAGGATCGTTACCGCCGGCACGGTTGATGCCACCTGCGGCTCCGGGCCAAGCCGCAAGCAGCATCAACGACCGGTTCCGACGATACGGGGTAAGACCGTTACTCAGCGCTTGAGGGCGCGGGCGATCAGGAAGCCGAGAGCGAAGCTGGCCAAGAGGGCCGGCATCGGATAGCGGCGGATCAGCGTGGTCAGCTGATCGCCGACCTCGGCGGCTGTCTCCCCGGTCCAGCGGGCGCCGGCCGCGGCCCATTCCTGGACTGTGTCCTTGGCCCCGACCACCGACTCGGCGGCTGCCGCGGTCAGCCCCTGCACCTTTTCCTTGGCCTGACCGGCCAGATTGCCGGCCGTCTCGGCGATGTCTTGGGCCTTCTCCTTCACCGTGGCAATGAGGCCGCTCTCGCCGCCCTCGGGGGCCGGTTGGCCCGGGCGCCGCTCCGGCGCCGTCAGCGGGTCGAGGTTCGGGCCGAAGTTGCGGGTTCCTGCGTTGGCCATGATTGCAATCCTCCTTTGGGCCCGCTCAAGGGCCCTGGTTCAAGACGCCCCCGAAGGGAGCATGACACCTACTTGCCGACGAAGCCCGGCCGCCGCTACACCGCCGCGGCCACTACAACGGCTTCCCCGGTCGTCTCCGACTGGGCGCGGTGGCGGAAGACGCGCACGAATTCAAGGATCTGGTTGCGCGTTTCTTGCAGGGTCGTCCCGAGGTAGTCGGCGCCGGCGGCCTGTAGCCGGTCGCGGTCCTTCTCCCGGTCGGTCCCTGGGCCCCAGCGGCCGACTGCAACCTTCAGGCCGGGATGGCGCGACCGCAGCCGCAGGCACAAATAGCGCGTGTGGGCCAACCCGCCGGGCGGCAGCGAGGCCACACAGATCAACGGCGGCCGCTCCTCGCCGACCTTGGAGATCACTTCCGACGCCAACATCTCGCTGGTCATGACCTCCACCCGGCAGCCGGCCGGCTCCAGCAGGTTCCGCAGCATCACCAGGGCGGCCTCGTCCGCCTCATCTCGGGCCGGGCAGGCCATCACCGAAACCACCGGCAGCGGGGCGGCCCCAGCCTCCTCGACGGGGGTCTGCTCGCGCGCCTGGACGGCCAACTCCTCGGCGATCTCGCGCGTCGCCGTGATCACGAACTGGGCTTCGTCCTCGGTCAGCCGCTCATTCTCCAGATCGCGCCGGGCCGCCGTCAGGGCTGGGATCAGGATGTGATCGTAGACCTGCTCCAGTGACGACGCTCGCAGCTGCTCCGCGGCCACGTCCGCCGCCTCGTCCTGATCGCGGGCCAGCAGCCGCTGGTAGTAGCGGACGTCGGGACCCAGGACCGGCCGGGCGCCCAACAGGATGTCGAAGAACTCCAGGTGCGGGACATACTTGCCCAGCACCACCAGGCAGACGGTCAGCGGGGCGGCCAGCACCAGGCCGACCGGCCCCCAGACCCACGTCCAGAAGGCCACCGCCACCAGCAGCGCCGCCTCGGAGACGCCGATGCTCTGGCCGTACAGGAGCGGTTCCATGACCATGTTGCTGATCAGCTCGCAGACCAGGAACAGCCCCAGCACCACAAGCAGCGGCGTCCAGCCCTCGAAGGTGATCAGGGTCATCGCCAGGGCCAGCAGGGCGGCCACCCACGGCCCGACGTATGGGATGTAGCGAAGCACGGCAGCCAGGAACCCCCATAGCAGGGCATACGGCACGCCGATGAAAAACAACCCCACGCCGATGGCCAGTCCGAACGTGCTGTTGATGATCAGTTGCATCAGCAGATAGCGGCTGATGCGCTGGCCGGCCTCGTCCAGGGCCTTGGTGGTCACGGTGAGGTGGCCGTGGCCGAAGAGCCGGATCAGCCGGTTGCGCAGATCCTCGCGCTGGACCAGCATGAAGATCACCAGCACCACCACCAGTCCGGCGGATGCCAACGGCTCCAGCAGCGGACCGGCATTCTGTAAGAATGTCTCCAGTCCCAAGAGGGGAGCATCTTCCACCACCTTCACCGGGATGGGCGGCACCGGCAATACCTTCTTGTCCGGGTCGGTCGGTGTGCTGTCCTTCTCTAGCTCCTTGGCCACCTCCTTGACGGTGCGGGAGACCTTCTCGATCGTGCCTTCCTTGCCCAGCCCGCGCAGGTCGTTGAGCTTGCGGGTGATGTTCTCTCGATGCGCGGGCAGGTCATTGGCCAGGCTTGCCACCCGGTCGGCGAGCAGCCAGCCGAGCCCGCCCAGCAGCAGCCCTGTCAGGGCAACCACCACGATGACCGCCGGAACCCGCCGCAGGCCGCGCCGCTGTAACGCTGTGACCAGCGGGCTGAGCAGAAAGGTCAGCAGGATTGCCAGGGCGACCGGGATAAGGACCGACCGGGCAAGGTACAGACAGGCAATGACCAGCACGACGACGACGAAAGTGGTCAAAACCGCCAGCGAGCGCTGCCATCGGTTGGAGCCGAGTCGGGTGGCCATCGTCCGTCCTTTCTCTGCCAAGACGTATCCTCATCTTGACCGGGGACCAAGTGACACCCCGGTGTCATTTCCGTGGCCGCAAGCGGCAACGAGGACAACCCCAACTGATCCTGTATTACTCTGCTCGGGCCCGATTCCTTTTGCTTGCCTGCTCCTCGCTGACCTCGGCAACCGTTTCCTTGATCTTCTCCTCGGCCCGGATGGTCAGCTCCCGAGTGCTGTCCGCGGCGTCGTCCATCGTCTCCTTGATGACTTCTTTTGTCCCAACCATCGCTGCATTCCCCAAAGGATCGGTCAGCAGTCTGGCCATGCCAACTCATCCATTGTGATGCACGAACTGTGCCAATTCTTAGTCGGGACCTCAGCTGGGCTGCTGGCCGCCTCGCTGCACAATCGGGAAAGCGATGAGCAAGAGCTTATCAGGTAGGAAGTTTAGCGAGCCGGTGGCTTCGCCGGGTTGAAGCTCGTTTGCATTGAGGAGGTTCAGCCCGGGACCGGCCGGGCGGGAAGAGGCCGCATCAGCGGATGGGAGGAGACGTTCTCAATTTCGGGGTCGGCGGCAACCGGATTACTCGCCGTCCTTGAACTGGGACTTGTCGATCTTGTACTGGGCGATCTTGTCGCTGACGCTCCGTCGGGACAGGCCGCAGATGCGGGCGCAACGGCCGACGTGGCCGCGGCTCTTCTTCAGGGCCTTGCGCAGGTAGCGCTCCTCAAACGCCGCCGTAACCTCGGCGAGTTGCTCGGCCAGCGGCCGGGACAGGTCGATGTCGAAGGCGAAACGTGTCTTGGCCGGCTTCATCAACTCCGGCGGCAGGTTCTCGGGGCGGATGACATCATCCTGGGCCGTGATGCAGGCGCGCTCGATGGCGTTTTCCAACTCGCGGACATTCCCAGGCCAGCGGTAGCGGAGCAGCACCTCCATGGCCTCCGGGGCGATCTGCTTGGGGCCGCTGCCCGGCCGAGCATACTTCTGCGCAAAATGGGTGGCCAACAGCGGAATGTCCTCGGGGCGGTCGCGCAGGGGCGGAAGGTCGATCTTGACCACGTTCAGCCGATAGTACAGGTCTTCCCGGAACTTCCCCTCCTTGACCATCTGCTGCAGGTTGCGGTTGGTGGCGGCGATGACGCGGACATCGACCTCAATGCTCTGGGTGCCGCCGACGCGCTCGAAGCGGCGCTCTTGGAGGACGCGGAGCAGCTTGGCCTGCATGGCGGCCGGCACGTCTCCCACCTCGTCCAGGAAGATCGTCCCGCCATGCGCCAACTCGAAACGCCCCTTGCGCTGGTTGACAGCGCTGGTAAAGGCCCCCTTCTCGTGGCCGAACAACTCGCTTTCCAGGAGGCTTTCGGGCAGGGCGGCGCAGTTGACCGCCACCAGCGGCCCGGTACGCACCTGAGAAGCGTTGTGGATCGCGCGGGCGACCATCTCCTTGCCCGTGCCGGTCTCCCCCTCGATCAGCACGGTGCTGGCGGTCTGGGCGACGTGGCTGATCAGCTCGAAAATGGCGTGCATCCGGGGGTTCTTGCTGAGGATGCTCTGGAAGGAGTAGCGGCCTTGAAGCTGCTCGCGCAGCGAGGCGACCTCGTCGAGCAGCGTCCGCTCACGGAGGGCGCGCTGGAGCACCAGGCGGAGGTGCTCCATGTCGATCGGCTTGGTGAGGAAGTCGTAGGCGCCCAGACGGATGGCCTTGACCGCCTCGTCGATACTGCCGTGCCCGGTGGTCACAATCACTGTTACCGGTAGACGCCGCTTTTGCACCTCCTCGATCAGCTGCATGCCGTCAACCCGAGGCATCTTCAGGTCAGTCAAGACGACACTGTAGGGCTGCTCCAGCAATGCCTTCAATGCCTGGGTACCGTCGGCGACGGTGTCCACCCGCAGCTCAGGGTCAGCCCCCAGCAGTTGTTGCAGCTGTTTGCGGGTGCTCTCGCTGTCCTCGGCAATCAGGATGCGCCGCTGCAACAGGCCGGGGTTCCCAGCCGGGGGTGCTCCGGCAGCCGCCGGTTCGGAGGTTGAGAGAGCTTCCCTGTTGTCGGCCATGATGGTTCTTGAAGTTCCTGTGATTGGGTAAGGCCATTGGGTTCACTCTATCTGAGCGGGTCGGGGTTTTCAAGGCGACGGGAAAGCGAGGGTATCATTCCCTGGTGCGCAGGAAGCACTAACGAATTGAAGCCGGAAGCGCGAACGAAGGCTACGGGCGCGGAAAGCAGCCCGTCTCTGGTCAGAACCCAGAGCGCCCGCGCCGGGATAAAGTTTGCCCCGGCGTGGGTGCTCCGGGCTTGTACCAAGGCACCCGTCGCGGATGCTCTAGGCGCTGATAAATGCCAACCGTTTCCCGATGTCTAACGGACACGATCCAGACGGCGGAAGTTCTCCTCGACCCGGTTACCGTTCTTGCGGTGTGGCGGTGGGTCGAGACAAGCGGCTCGCTGCTCTGCGGCAAAGCCAGGCGGCCGACGGAAACAGGGATCGACCGTGGCCTGGCTCAGGCAGGCGGAGAGTTCCTCGACCTCGACCGGCTTGACCAGGTGGAGGTCAAAGCCCGCAGCCAGGGCGCGCTGCCGATCCTCGGGCTGGCCATAGCCGGTGTGCGCGATCAGAAAGATGTCGCGGCCAAGGGCAGCGCGGAGCTGGCGGGCTACCTGGTAGCCGTCCAGGACCGGCAGGCCGATGTCCACCACGGCGATCTCCGGACGCAGGGCCAGGGCCTTGGCAACTCCTTCCGAGCCGTCCGCCGCCACGTCCACCCGATGGCCCAGTAGCTCCAGCAGGACGCGGAGCGTCTCCCGCCCATCCGGATTGTCCTCGACAACCAGGATATGCCGCCCAGCACGAGCGGGGCGGTTTGACTTGGTCCGGTTCATGGCCCCATCTTCTCCGTTCTCTGTTCCGGTCGAGAAACTGCAAATCCAGTGCCGCTTCCTCACCCCCAAGCCCCGGACGAAAGGGAAAGGTTTACCGCCGACTTCTGGAGAAAGCAAGGGCACTGAGTCCTCATCGGAACCGATGCTCAGCCGGGCGTTATGTTCCGGCGAGACAGGGTAGGGCATCTGCCAGAGGCCGTTGTCAGATTCGCGTCCCGGAATATCCTTGTGTGCAAGCGGCATATCTTGTGGGCCAAGCTCTGCCTCATGGCCCGAAGGGGGCTCCGAGTCTGTCGGCCAAGGGGACGGTCTTACCACGGATGAGTTGGGCACAACGTTTGCTCAATCCCCTGGGGAAATGCAGGCGCCTGCGAGTTAACCGCGGAGGAGGGTATGAAGCGGCGGTTACCGATCGGGGCGGAGGTTCAACCGGCCGGTGGGGTTCATTTCCGGGTCTGGGCACCGCGCCGCCAACGTGTGGAGGTGGTCCTGGAAGGGGGGATCGAACCTTCTTGCGGCGGTACGGCCGTGGCGATCGAACTGGAGGCGGAGGGGAACGGTTACTTCTCCGGTCACGTGGCGGTCGCCTCGGCCGGCACCCGTTATCGCTTCCGTCTCGACGGTGACACGGCCCTCTACCCTGATCCCGCCTCGCGCTTCCAGCCGGAGGGACCGCACGGGCCGTCGCAAGTGATTGATCCCAGCCGGTTCGCCTGGTCCGACGACGGCTGGCCGGGTGTCAGCCTGCAAGGGCAGGTCATTTATGAAATGCACATCGGCACCTTCACCCCGGAAGGAACATGGCAAGCGGCCGCTCGTCAGCTGCCGGAACTGGCCGACCTGGGCGTCACCGTCATCGAGGTCATGCCGGTGGCGGAGTTCCCCGGCCGCTTCGGTTGGGGCTACGACGGCGTGGATCTGTTCGCCCCGACCCGGCTCTATGGCACCCCCGACGACTTCCGCCGCTTCGTCGATCAGGCCCATGCCGCCGGGCTAGGGGTGATCCTCGACGTGGTCTACAACCACCTCGGGCCGGACGGCAACTATCTCAAGCAATTCGCGGAGGACTACTTCACCGACCGTTACAAGTGCGAGTGGGGCGAGGCGCTCAACTTCGACGGCCCCGGCGCCGGCCCGGTGCGTGAGTTCTTCATTGCCAATGCCGGCTACTGGATCGACGAGTTCCACCTTGACGGCCTGCGCCTCGACGCCACCCAGCAAATCTTCGACGGCTCGCCGGAACACATCCTGGCGGCGATCACCCGGCGGGTGCGCGAGGCAGGCCGCGGCCGTCGGACGTTGATCGTGGCCGAGAACGAGTCGCAGCACGCCCAGCTGGTCCGGCCGCCGGAGCGCGGCGGCTACGGCATCGATGCCTTGTGGAATGACGACTTCCACCACAGCGCCCGGGTGGCGCTGACAGGGTGCCGTGAGGGCTATTACACCGACTACCGGGGCGCGCCGCAGGAGTTTATCTCGGCGGTCAAGTGGGGCTACCTCTACCAAGGGCAGCGCTACAAGTGGCAGCAGAAACGCCGCGGCATGCCGGCCCTCGATCTGGAGCCGGCCCGGTTCGTGACGTTCCTCGAGAACCATGACCAGGTAGCCAACTCGGCCCGTGGCCTGCGCTGCCATCAACTGAGCAGTCCTGGCCGGTTCCGGGCACTGACCGCCCTGACACTGCTGGCGCCAGGGACGCCGATGTTGTTCCAGGGGCAGGAGTTCGCCTCCTCGCGGCCATTCTTTTACTTCGCCGACCATCACCCAGAGCTGGCGAAGTTGGTGCGCAAAGGGCGGGCCGACTTCCTGGCACAGTTCCGCCGCATTGCCCTTCCTGAAGTACAGGCCCGTCTGCCTGACCCGGCTGACATGAGGACCTTCGAGCGCTGCAAACTCGACTTCGCCGAGCGGCAGCAACATGCCGAGGCCTACGCCCTGCACCGCGATCTGCTCTGCCTGCGGCGCGAAGAGCCGGTCTTCCGGGCCCAACGGCCGCGCGGTGTGGACGGCGCCGTGCTGGGCCCACACGCCTTCGTGCTCCGCTACTTTGGAGACGACCGTAACGACGTGCTGTTGGTGGTCAACCTCGGCCGTGACCTCCACTTCGACCCGGCTCCGGAGCCACTGCTGGCCCCGCCGGAGGGCAAGCAGTGGAAGGTCCGCTGGTCCAGTGAAGACATCCGCTACGGCGGCGACGGCACGGCACCGCTGGACACCGAGGAGAACTGGCGCATCCCAGCAGAGGCTGCGGTCGTGCTCGTTCCGGCGGAACAATAACGGGGCTGCTTGCAGCTTAGCGCCGCGCCGAAGAGGGGCGCCAGGCCGCCTGCGGCCGGGTCGGAGTGAAGCGACCATGGATGACTGGATTCTGCGCATCCCACTGACGGGAAGCAAGGCAGACTGTCCCGAGCGACTTCTGACGCGCGAGTGGCTGGTGACCAACGGCCTGGGGGGCTATGCCTCTGGTACGCTAGCCGGTGTCGCCTCGCGCCGCTACCACAGCCTGCTGGTCGCCGCCCTGCCCGCGCCCTTGGGCCGCCAGGTGATGCTGAACCATCTTTCCGAGCTGATCCGTCTGCCCGGCGGCCGGACGCTGCTGTTCGGCGGCGAGGAGCGGACCGACAGCCTGGAGCTGCACGGCACCGACTACCTGACCGAGTTCCGCCTGGAGAACGGCCTGCCGGTCTGGCGCTACGAGGTCGATGGCATTGCCTTCGAGAAGCGGGTGCTGCTGCCTCACTTGCAGAACACCGTCCACATCAATTATCGTCTGGTGGCCGGCGGCGAGACGGTCCGGCTGAAGCTGCGGCCATCGGTCCACTTTCGGCCGCACGAGGCCCCGGTCAGCACGCGGCACCCTGGGCCGTACACCGTTATCTGCATCGAGGGGCGCTACGAGATCTCGGCGCGGGCGCCGCTGCCGCCCTTGCGGATGTACCTACACGGCGAGCGGCCGGCCTTCACGATGGACCCCAAGACACTCCCCGACATCCTCTACCGGGTGGAAAAGGCCCGCGGTTACGAGGCGCAGGGCGAACTCTGGAGCCCCGGCTATTTTCGGGTGGACCTGTCGCCCGGCCGTCAGGCGACGCTGGTCGCCTCGACCGAATCATGGGAAACCGTCCTGGCCCTGACGCCCGAGGAGGCATTCCAGGCCGAGCACGAGCGGCGGGCGCGGCTGGTCGCAGCGGCCTGGCCGGAAGTGCAACGCGGCCCGGCCCGCGATTTGGTGCTGGCCGCCGACCAGTTCATCATCACCCCGGCCGGCCGTGTCGAGGATGCCGCCCGGGCCCACGCCGCCGGTGACGAGGTGCGCACCATCATCGCCGGCTACCACTGGTTCACCGACTGGGGCCGCGACACCATGATCAGCCTCGAAGGGCTGACGCTGGTCACCGGCCGGTATGCCGAGGCCGGCTACATCCTCCGTACCTTCGCCCACTATATCCGGGACGGCCTGATTCCCAATCTCTTTCCCGAGGGGGAGAAGGAGGGCCTGTACCACACCGCCGACGCCACGCTATGGTATTTCCATGCTTTGCACCGCTACCTGGAGGCCACCGGCGATCGCGGCACCTTGCGGCTCTTGCTCCCCAAGTTGCAAGACATCATCGCCCACCACCTGCGCGGCACGCGCTTTGGCATCGGCGTCGATCCGGCTGACGGCCTGCTCCGTCAGGGGGCAGAGGGCTACCAGCTGACCTGGATGGATGCCAAGGTCGGCGACTGGGTAGTGACACCGCGGCGCGGCAAGGCGGTCGAGATCAACGCCCTGTGGTACAATGCCTTGAAATTGTTGGAGAGTTGGCTCCGCGAAGAGCAGGGGTCAGAGGTCAGGGGTCAGAGGTCAGAAGTCAGAAAACTGGGACAAGGAGAGGGAAGTCCGGCGCCGGCAATGTCTTCCCTGACCCCTGACCCCTCACCCCTGACCCCTGACGTGCTGGCCGAGCACGCTGAGCGGGCCCGGGAAGCGTTCAACCGGCGTTTCTGGTACGCGTCGGGCGGTTATCTTTATGATGTAATCGACGGCGAGGGGGGCGATGATCCGGCGTGCCGGCCCAACCAGCTCTTCGCCATCGCCCTGGATCACCCGATTCTGGAGCGCGGCCGCTGGGGGTCGGTGCTGGAGGTAGTAAAAGACCGGCTGCTAACGCCGGTCGGGCTGCGGTCGCTGGCGCCGGGTCACCCCGACTACAAGCCGCAGTACTACGGCGACCTCCGCGCCCGCGATGCCGCCTACCACCAGGGGACGGTCTGGGCCTGGTTGATCGGCCCATTCCTCGACGCCTGGATCAAGGTGCATCCCGACGACCGAGTTGGGGCCCGGCGTTTCCTGGAGGGGTTTGTGGACCACCTGCACGAGGCCGGCATCGGCACCATCAGCGAAATCTTCGATGCCGAGCCGCCGTTCACGCCGCGCGGCTGCATGGCCCAGGCCTGGAGTGTGGCCGAGGTGCTCCGCGGCTGGGCCCGGACCGCACCGGAAGCCCGGCCCTCTCTCCGCGCCGGTGCCTTGCTGAAGCACGTCGGTTCCGGGCCATGAGCCCGGCAGCGTGGGCGGCATGACCCTTGCAAAACTTGACCGCGAGCGGCCCTAGGAAGGCGGCCAGCCCGGTCCGCTCTCAAGAGGCCGATCATGAGCGATGTCCTCAGCCTGATCCTGGGCGGCGGCCGCGGGACCCGGCTCTACCCGCTGACCAAGCTGCGGAGCAAGCCGGCCGTGCCCCTGGCCGGCAAGTACCGCCTCATCGACATCCCCATCAGCAACTGCATCAACAGCGGCTTCCGCCGTATCTACGTACTGACCCAATTCCTCAGTGTCAGCCTGCACCGCCACATCGCCAACACCTACAAGTTCGATCCTTTTAGCCGAGGGTTCGTCGAGATCCTGGCCGCCCAGCAGACGATGGAAGCGGCCGACTGGTATCAAGGGACCGCCGACGCCGTCCGCCAGAATCTCCGTTACGTCGAGCAGGACGACTGCCGCGAGGTGCTAATCCTCTCGGGCGATCAGATCTACCGCATGGACTTCCGCGAGCTTTGGCGCACCCACCGCGAGAGCGGCGCCGACGTGACCATCGCCGTGCTACCGGTTGGCCGCGAGCAGGTGGCCGGCTTCGGCATCGCTCGGCTGGACGACAGCGGCCGGGTCGTCGGCTTTGTCGAGAAGCCCAAGAGCGACGCCCAGCTGGAACCGGTCTTCACCCCTGATGAGTGGCTGGCGGCGCGCAGCTTGGCAGTCTCGGGGCGGAACTATCTGGCCAACATGGGCATTTACCTGTTCCGCCGTGAGGTCCTCTTCGAGCTGCTCTACCGCCACGCCGATGCCGTTGATTTCGGCAAAGAGATCTTCCCGCGCAGCATCGCCAGCCACCACGTCCAGGCCCACCTATTCGATGGCTACTGGGAGGATGTCGGGACGATCAAATCGTATCACGAGGCGAACCTGGCCCTGACGAGCGACCAGCCACCATTCGACTTCCACAGCCCCGAGGGAGTCATCTATACCCGCATGCGTTACCTGCCGGCCTCGCGGGTCTGCGCCGCCAGCCTCAAGCAGTGTCTGGTGAGCGATGGCTGCGTCATCGACTATGGCACACGGATTGAGCGGAGCGTGGTGGGGGTGCGCAGCCGCATCGGCCGGAACGTCTTCCTGCGCGATACGGTGCTCATCGGCGCCGACCGGTTCGAGACGGACGCCGAGCGGGCGGCCAACCGGGCCCAGGGTATCCCGGATCTCGGTATCGGCGACGGCACGGTGATTGAGCGGGCCATCGTAGACAAGGACTGCCGCATCGGCCGCAATGTCCGCATCGTCAACCACTGCAACCTGCATGAGGCCGACGGCGATAACTTCGTCATCCGTGACGGCATCGTCGTCATCCCCAAGGGAGCGATCGTGCCCGACAGCACGGTGATCTGACGCGACCGCGCCACGGAGATCGAATTCCATGCGCTACCATGTCCTGACGCTCGACTACGATGGCACCCTGGCCCACCACGGTCGGGTCAATCCGGAGACCGTGGCCGCCCTGGAACGGCTGCGGGCGACCGGCCGCCACCTCATCCTGGTCACCGGCCGGGAGCTGAACGAGCTGCGCGGCATCTTCCCTGAGATTGGCTTCTTCGAGTGGGTGGTGGCCGAGAACGGCGCCTTGCTCTACCGCCCCGCCAGCCGTGAGGAAAAGGTTCTGGCCTCGGCCCCACCCGAGGAATTCGTCCGGGAGCTGCGGCGCCGCGGCGTGACGCCGATCTCCGTTGGCCGGGTGATCGTCGCCACCTGGGAACCGCACGAGAAGACCGTGTTGGAGACGATCCGCGACCTGGGGTTGGATCTCCAGGTGATCTTCAACAAGGGGGCGGTGATGGTGCTGCCCGCCGGCGTCACCAAGGCGACGGGGCTCCGGGCCGCCTTGGAGGAGTTGAAACTGTCGCCGCACGAGGTAGTCGGCATCGGCGATGCTGAAAACGACCATGCCTTCCTGAGCATCTGCGAATGCTCGGCGGCTGTCGCCAATGCCCTGGCTGCGGTCAAGGAGCGCGTCGATCTGGTGACCGATGGCGACCACGGCGCCGGCGTGATCGAGGTGATCGATCGGCTGATCGCCAACGACCTGGCTGACCTGGATGGCCGGCTGATCCGGCATCACCTGTTGGTCGGCACCGGTGAGGACGGCGGCCAGGTGCGGCTGCCGCCGTATGGGCCGAATGTGCTGATCGCGGGGCCGTCCGGCAGTGGCAAATCGACCGTCGCCACCGGCCTGCTCGAACGCTTGATGCAAAACCGCTACCAGTTCTGCATCATCGACCCGGAGGGGGACTACGACGGCCTGGAGGGCATTGTCACCCTGGGGACCAGCCAGCAAGGTCCGTCCGCCGAAGAGGTGTTGGCGGTGCTGGCCACGCCGGGGCCAGGCGCCGTGGTCAACCTGGTCGGGCTCCCCTTGGCCGATCGACCGTCGTTTTTCCTCCAGCTGCTGCCGCGTCTCCAGGAGATGCGGGCGCGGACAGCCCGGCCGCACTGGCTGGTCGTGGACGAAGCCCATCACTTGCTCCCCGCCTCTTGGCAACCCGGCGCCCTGGCCCTACCCGGCGAGCTAAACCGGGCGCTGTTCATCACTGTCCATCCCGACCAGGTGGCGCCGGCGGTGCTGGAGTCGGTCGGCACGGTCATCGCCGTGGGAGCATCTCCCGAAGCGACCATCGCGCAGTTCTGCAAGGCAATCGGGGAGCGTGTGCCGGGGCAGACAGCGGTCGAGCTGGCACCCGGCGAGGTGCTGCTGTGGCGGCGAGACATCGGCCGGGCTCCATTCCGGGTCCGTGTAGCCCCGAGCCGGATCGAGCATCACCGCCACACGCGCAAGTACGCCGAGGGAGAGTTGCCGCCCGACCGGAGCTTCTTTTTCCGTGGCCCGGAGGGGAAGCTCAACCTGCGGGCACAAAACCTAATGCTCTTCCTGCAACTTGCCGATGGGGTGGACGACGAGACCTGGACGCACCATTTGCGGCAAGGAGACTATTCGCGCTGGTTCCGCGAGGGGATCAAGGACGAGCGGCTGGCGGTCGAGGCGGAGGCGGTCGAGCAGCAGGCCGGTCTCTCCGCCGCGGGGAGTCGGGCCCTGATCCGCGGGATCATCGAGCGCTACTACACCCTGCCGGCAACGACCCCATTACCGATGCCCGGCACCGACGCAGCACCAACGCGGGGATGAAACCCTCAAGCACCCGTTTTGAAGTGGTGCGCTCGGGGCAGCCCTAGGAGTTGAGAGGTCCTTCATGCTGTTTGGCATCGGGAGCGGGTGCCGCTTCTTGCCGCTGTCAAAACTACTTCAGCCGCACGGGCTGCACGAAGGTGTCGATACTTCCGACCAACGCTGGGGACGCTTGCTGAGATAAGCAAAGCAACCCCTATAGTTGATTAAACATGTCTCTTGGGGAGATCATCGCCGGCGCTATCGGTGGTCGAGTACGTCGCCTTCTCCAACGCCTGTCACCCTCCTCGGGCATTGGGCACCGTACTGCCGGACAAGCCGTCGTCCAGTCTGCTGCGTGCCCGCACTACCACCGACTACGACGACCAGGGCCGGGTCTTCCGCACCCGGGTCTACAGCGTGGACCCATCCACCGGCGCCATCTCGTCCACTGCCCTGACCATCGACACCTGATACGACCCGTCGTGGCCTGGTCCTCAAGACCGCCGAGCCGGGCGGGCTGGTAACCAAGCACCAGTACGACGGGGCCGGCCGGCTGACGAAGACCTTCGCCACCGACAGCGGCGGCGACACTGCCTGGACCGACGCGGGCAACGTCACCGGCGACCTCGTGCTGACCCAGACCGAGACGCAATATGACGCCAACGGCAACCCGAGCACCGCTGCGGCTGACAGCGAGAAGTACACCTACAATGCCCTGGGCGAGGTGACCACCCGCACCGACCGCAATGGCAGCGTCCACGCCTACAGCTACGACGTGCTCGGCCGCCTGACGGCCGATGCGGTGACCACGCTGGCCAGCGGGGTGGACGGGGCGATCCGTCGCATCGAGACAGCTTACGACACGGCGGGGCGGCCGTTCCGCTTCACCAGCTACGACGCACCCAGCGGCGGCAATGTGGTGAACCAGGTGGAGCGGGTGTACAATGGCCTGGGGCAGCTGATTACCGAGTACCAGGCCCACGCCGGGGCGGTGGACCCAGCGACGACGCCGAAGGTGCAGTACGGCTACAGTGAGATGGCCGGCGGTGCCAACCACAGCCGGCTGACCAGCCTGACCTACCCCAACGGCCGGGTGCTCAATTACAATTACTCAGCCGGGCTCGATGACCGCATCAGCCGGTTGTCTTCGCTCTTTGACAACTCAGCCACGCTGGAGAGCTACGACTACCTCGGCCTGGCCACCGTGGTGCGCCGCGCCCACCCCCAACCCAGCGTGGACCTCACCTATATCAAGCAGGCGGGCGAAGCCGACGGCGATGCCGGCGACCCGTACACGGGGCTGGACCGCTTCGGCCGGGTGGTCGATCAGCGTTGGCGCAAGGGCGACGGCAGTCACACCGACCGCTTCGCCTATGGCTACGACCGCAACAACAACCGGCTCTATCGCCAGAACCTGATCGATGCCGCTTTCAGCGAGCTGTACCACGCCAACGGCGCCAGCGAGGGCTACGACCTGCTCAACCAGCTGACCGCCTTCCGCCGGGGCGTGCTGAGCGACAGCAACAGCGACGGCATCCCCGACACGGTGGCCAGCGCCAGCCGCAGTCAGGAGTGGGACTTCGACGCGTTGGGCAACTGGAGCACGCTGACGACGGATGGCACCCCAGAGTCGCGCAGCCACAACCGCCAGAACCAGATCACCGCCATCTCGGGCCAGACGACGCCCGCCTACGACAACAACGGCAACCTGACCACCGACCCGACCGGCAAGACCCTGGTCTATGACGCCTGGAACCGGCTGGTGAAGGTCAAGGACGGCGCCACCACCCTGGTCACCTACAGTCACGACGCGCTGAGCCGGCGGGTGACGGAGGACCGCTCGGGCACGGTGACCGACCTGTACTACTCGGCGGCCTGGCAGGTGCTGGAGGAGCGCGTTGGCGGGACCGCCAAAATCCAGTACGTCTGGAGCCCGGTCTATGTGGACGCCTTGGTGTTGCGTGACC
>DATLYH010000400.1:0-5908 GCA_035575035.1 Gemmataceae bacterium | reverse complement strand
GGCCGGCGATTCATCCCGCGTTCGTGAATGCCGGCCGGCCCAGCATGCGGTAGCCCTTGAGCAGCTCCCGAATGCCGTCGTCCAGCGACCGTCGCGCCTCGAAGCCGGCCTCGCGCAGCCGCTGACTGGAGACGATGTAGTTCCGCCGGTCGGGATCCTGGCCGATAGCGGCGCAGTGGATGTAAAAGCCCGGCACGTGCTCCTTGACCTTCAGCGCCAACTCCTCCTTCGACAGGTTGGCCGAGTCCAGCCCGACGTT
The DNA here is from genome assembly GCA_035575035.1 of Gemmataceae bacterium. Classification (GTDB taxonomy): domain Bacteria; phylum Planctomycetota; class Planctomycetia; order Gemmatales; family Gemmataceae; genus DATLYH01. The sequence continues at coordinate 5,649 of DATLYH010000400.1, read as the reverse complement.
GTACGCCCGGCCCGCCATCCGGTCGGCGTGAGCGATGCAATGGAGCATGCAGTCGGCCACATCGCGGACATGCACGAAGTTGCGCTTGAAGTCTTTCTCGAACAGGACCAGGTAACCGTCGGTGCAGGCGGCATAGACGAAGTGGTTGACCAGCAGGTCAAGGCGCATCCGCGGCGACATGCCGAAGACCGTTGCCAGCCGTAAGGCGATAACGTTGGGACTGTCGAGGAGCAGCCGCTCCGCCGCGACCTTGGTCCGGCCATACAGCGAGATCGGACAGAGCGGGCTGTCCTCGGTGCAGAAGGAGGTACCTGTTGTCGTGCCGTAGCCGCTGTTCGTGTTCGGATAGATCACCAGCTGGCCCGGGCTGCGCAGCCGATTCAGCAGCGCCACCGCCTTCAGGTTGACGCTGGTGGCCAGGGCCGGGTCGCGGTCGCAGGCAGGCGCCCCCACCACGGCGGCCAGATGGATGATGACATCGGCCTGGCGAAGGACCGTCTTCATCAACGCTTCGTCGCGCACATCGCCCTTGATGAAATCGAACGAAGGGTTGGCGCAGAGGTGGAAGAGTCCCTGTTGGCCGATGCCGTACCGGAGGTTGTCGAGGGCGGTCACCCGGAAGCCCCGGTCAAGCAGGTGCTCACACAGGATGCTGCCAATATAGCCCAGGCCCCCGGTGACGAGGACGCGCTCCGCCATGGTGCACTCCTTTGCCCCGGGCCGACCGCCTTGGCGGCGCGCGGCCCCACTTCCTTGTGGATGCGATGAGCGGATAGACAAACGTTATCCGCAGGGGCAAGGCGGTGTCAACGCCGGTTTCGCGGGTCAGCGCCGATCGGAGGTCTCGATCTGTCGGAGAAGCCCCTCCAGGCTGGTGTCCTTCAGGGCACCGGGGAAATGGGCCCGGTCCGGGGAGTGGAGGAACTGATGCGCCTGAGCATAGGGGAGCGCGTAATAACTGTCGCCATAGCGGAAGATGTGGCGCTTCGCCCCGATCTGGACCAACTCGGGGCAGAGGAAGGCCTCTCCGCCGGGATGCGTGCGGCGCCACTCGTCGGCCGGGACCGCGAACACCTTCCAGTTGTCGAACCAGATGACGTACTTCGGGTCGGCGTTGGTGATGTAGCGCTTGTAGAGAATGACCGGGTAGGGGATGCCGGTGACGCTCGGCACGTGCCGGACAGGGTCAAGCTGGAGGGCGAAGCTGAAGCCGGGCTCGTGCTGGTGCTCTGCGACGAAGCGACGGAGCGAGTCGATCAGCCGCCGCTGCGGCTTGAACATCCGGGCGGCGTCGGCGTTGATCTGGTGTGTCTTGGCCGCGCTGTAAGCACCCAGCATGACCAGCCCCATGACCAGCAGCGCACCGGCGCCTTGCAAGGCCCCCACCGCGAATGGCCGCCGGAACATGTGCAGGCCGGGCAGCAGGGCGGCGGAGCCGAGCAGGACGAACAGCAGTGAGATGTAGACGTAGTAGCAGTTCAACTGCAAGTAGATAGGCGCGTCTCGGAGGTTGATCCGGCCGAGAACCACTAGCGCCATGTGGACCGCAGCGGCCCCGATGGGGAGTACAGCAATCGCCAGCGCGCCCCACTTGCGGCCCGCCAGCAAGCGCCCCGCGCCGAGGAGCGTCAGGGCGGCCCACAGGCCGAGCACGCTCAGGGACAGGATCGCGGCGCGATCCAGCTTCAACTCACCGTCCCAGACCGGCTCCAGGATCATGCACTTGCCCATCGGGTGGATCTCGGCCCGGACATGAAGGGGCAAGAACGGTTGGACGATGGCGAAGACGGCGTACCGAGCCGTGTGCTTCAAGGTCTTCGATTGGAAGGCGCGCCGAGCGAGGTCCGACAGGGCAACGTCGTCGGTGTAGCGGCCCTGTTGATACCAGCGGTCAAACTGGTTGACGGCTTGGTAGAGCAGGACGACGGCCACAAAGGCCGCCAGCAGCACGGCGCCGCGCCGCCGCTCTCCCCGGCCATGGTGAAGGACCGCGACAAAGAGTCCCGCCACGACCGCGTAGAACTGTCCCATCTCATACACGAACGCCGCGGTCAGCGTCAGGAGCCATGCCCCCGTCAGGCAGATCGCTTGCCGTCTCCGGGTGGCGTTCGGGTCGGCGGCCTCCATCAACAGAAGGATGGAGCCCAGGATCAGGATGACGAACACGATGTAGCCGTTGACATTGAACCAGACCACCTGCTCCACGACGGCGTAGTTCACGGCGAAGAACAGCGCCAGCGCGTAAGGGACCGCCCGGAGGGGAGGCCAGAACGCCCGCCAAAGCCGTTTCCCTTCCGGGGCGTCAGTCCCGGGCGCAGCGAGTGCCTGGGCCCGCAGCATGGCGGCCAGGAATAGACAGACGGCAAGGAAGTGGAGCAAGATTCCCGCGCCATGCCAGAGGCGAAAGTCGGTCCCGAATAGCACCCGCTCGGCCGCGAGCAGCACGAAAAAGAGGGGGCGGAACAGCTGGGTATCGCCGGCGTAAATGATCCGGGTCCGGCTGTAGGAATAGCTGTGGGCCACCAGGTCGAGGAACTCATGGTGGTCGATGGTATCCAGCAGTAGGATCCACTGGTCGCAACGGGGCACATGCCGGAGTGCGGTGTGATAAGCCAACCCGATCAGGCCGAGCAGCAAGGCACAAGCGGCGAGGAAGGCCCGCCGGCGCAGGGGGCCCGGCCGGGCAGGAGGCAGGGACAGCGGCGTCTCGGCGATGTTCATGCGAGACCTCCGGCTCATCCAGGGCCGCTCGCGGCTTAGTGCCCGACGCGAGGCCGCAGCGCTGAGGCGCAAGCAGCGATGCGGCATCAGTCCGTCGGACACCGGCGCCGCGCCAGGGCGACCGACATCAGCAACACGGCCGCGGCGACAGCCAGCGCGACCGCCGCGACACCCGACTGAAACCGAGGATGGTAGTAATACCGGCGCACCAGCCCGCTGACCGCCACCAGAAGCACGCCCGCACCACCGCCCCCGGCCAGGGCCAGGATCACGCGCGGGTGTGCTTGCACGCGAAGCACCCGATTGGACAGCAGCAAGAGTAGCAACGGCAGCAGCGGGATGAAGTAACGCCCCTGGGGACCGACGATCAGCGGGGCCTTGACCCGGCAGCCGCAGACGTAGCACGAGGTCAGGATCATCCCGCCGCAGACCACGGCTGCCAGCAGGGCCGCCCCCTTGACGCGCCAGCCCGGCTCGAGACCGGGAGTGCGGTCCCCCAGCGCCACCAACACCAGGATGGTGAAGAACCCATGCATGGCCAGCGGATTGACTGGCGTGTCGAGCCAGCCAAGCGTCCCCATCTGGTCGAGCCAGACCTGGCCAAACTCCGCGACCGTGGCGGCACAGATCTTGGCGTAGCGGATCGGGTGGGCGCGGATGAATGCCAGCTGCCCTTCCATGGATGCTCCCACGCCGTCGGGGGTGATCCGGCCGGGGGTGAATCGCTTCATCGCAACTCCCGCCCCGACCGCGCCGGCGGTCACCAGGAGGAGGACGACGCCGACGAGCAGGTAGCGCCGCCAGCCTCCGAGCCGCCCGGCCGGCACTGCCAGGTAGAGCAGACCGACCCCTGCATAAGGGAACTTGCACAGCGCCAGCCAGCCCGCCAGTCCCCAAAGGGCAACGATGGTGCCGCGGTCGGCGCCCCCCTGACCCAGCGCCAGCCGAAGCAGGAGCGCCGCCAGCAGCAGGGCAACCGCGATGGTCGAGGCATCAGGCGACATTGAGGCGAGTTGGTGGACGGTCATCGGGATGAGGGCGACGGTCCCCAGGACCGCTTTGAAGACCGGCATCAGCCGGATCGCCAGGAAAACGAGCACCCCGGCGAGAGCCAGGTTGGCGAGCCGGCCGGCGTAGAAGATCCCCAGCGGCCCGAACCCGGCTGCGCGGGCCGTCGCGATTCCCAGCGCTTGCGGCAGGTAAGGTACGAAGGTGTAGAAAGCACTGCCGGGGAAGGTGGTGGTGTCGCGCTCGTCGGGGTTGAGCGGTGTGGCCAGCAGGACGGCAAAGTTCTCGCGGGTCGCCCGGTTCTCCCCGTGGAACGGCAGGTGGGCGAACGTGCTCGATACCTTCAGGATGCTCACGGGAAGGTCGCCGCCGCCCCATTCGCCGACCATGATCGGAAAGAGCCGCCCCTCGGACACCTGGTAGGCCCGGTGGAAGTGCGACACCTCATCGGGCACCTGGCACGGCGGCATGCCGAAGGCGAAGAGCAGCCCGAACCCGATCACCAGCCCGCCGAAAAGGTGCTCCGGCCCCCAGCGGCGGCGCGGCGAAGGGGTCGAGGGCGTCGGGCGGCTGGCGGCCGGGCGGACCTTCGTCGTCTGGACCAGTTCCCCGGCGTCCAGCCTCGGGCTGTCCACCTCGGATGTGTCGATGGCGCGGTAGGTGTGCATGGGTCGGGGAGTGAGTGCGGAAAAAGATCGCGGCCAGAAGCCGAAGGGGGGAATGCCAACAGATGCGGACCAGATGAACGCTCCCGGCGATCACATCTTTCGAGGTCGTCTCACAACGGCCGGGGATGCTACCTGAATCTCCCGCAGGGGTCAACCGGACCTCACACCCGCACCGAAGGGCTGGCCTGCTTGCACACGAAGCCCAAGATCCCCAAGACGGTCCACGCCGCCTGGCCCAAGGATCGCGACGAGGACTTGCGCGCCTTGCTGCATCCGTCCCCCCGCACCCTCGGCAAGCCGACCAGCCTGGGGACGCTGCCCCCTGGTCGCCCAGGCCTGCCCCGAGAAGGGCTGGATGCCCCGCTAGTTCAGCGGCGCGGCCATCCGCCTGGTCCTGAAGCGGCTGGGCGTTGGCTGGAAGCGGGCCCAGCACGGGCTCGTCAGCCCCGACCCGGAGGACGCGCGAAAAAAAGTCCGCGACCGCCTGATTGAGCAGGCGGCAACCCGACCCGACGGGGTACTGGGCTTCCCGGACGAGACCTGGTGGACCTGGGCTGCAACGGCAAGAGCACGCTGATGGCGGTGGCCGTCGGGCCGGGCCAGGAGCATGAACACAGCGGGCGCTCCCGTTGCTGGAGGAGGCAACGGCGTGCGGAAGTGGTTTCGCTAAGTGGCGGCCCGCTATGAGAAACTAGCGACCCACTACCTCGGCATGGTGACGCTCGCCATTATTACCCCGAGTGATAATAATACAGGTGACACATTCATAGGTGTTAAGCGGCGTAGCTCACATGTTTGGCTTTGAAGTAACCTTTGACAATCCCTCTCGCTTGCTGCGTGCTCCGCAAGTAGCCGCGCACCTTCTCCGCCAATTCCTCTTGGTCCCGCGCCCGGCCGTCACGCTGGGCGTTCGCCTTGACGTCGTGGTTCAGGTATTCCGCCGGATTCAGCTCCGGACTGTACAGCGGCAGCAAGACCACCCGAATCCGGTCCGTCTGCGCCGCGGCCCAGGCCAGGACCTTCTTGGCCCGGTGCGACGGATGGCCGTCCAAGATCACGTACACCTTCCCCGGCCGACATGCCAGCAACCGCGCCAAGAACACCAACAGGACGGCCGCCGTGAACCGGCCAGCGAATACCAGGAACCGCAGCACCCCGAGGTTGGTCACCGTAGCGATGGAGTTCACCCCGAACCGCTTGCCCGGCAACGGCTGCACCGGCATCTTCCCCCGCGGGGCGTCGCCTCGCCCGG
>DATLYH010000399.1:0-3303 GCA_035575035.1 Gemmataceae bacterium | reverse complement strand
GGGTTCTCCAGCATCTCCGCAATCCGACGCGTGAACCGGGCCGCATCGGCACCGTCGATCACCCGATGGTCATAGGATAGCGACAACGGCAACAGCAAGCGAGGCACCACCTGGCCATTGTGCACCACCGGGGTCCATCGGCCCCGCGACATCCCCAGTATGGCCACCTCCGGGTAATTCACGATCGGCGTGAAACCAGTGCCGCCAATCCCCCCCAAATTGGTGATAGTGAAGGTGCCGCCCCGCATGTCGTCGGCCGTCACCTTCTTCTGCCGGGCCCGCTCCGCCAACTCCGTCAATTCCTGGGCCAACTCCTGCACACTTTTCTTGTCCACATCGCGGATGACCGGCACCAGCAAGCCGCGCTCGGTGTCCACCGCCACCCCGATGTGGTAGTAGCGCTTGACGATGAGCTGCCCCTGTGCCGTGTCGAGGCTGGCGTTGAACTGAGGGAATTGGGTCAGGGCGATGGCGGCGGCCTTGAGGGCGAAGGCGGTGATGGTGAGTTTGGGTCCTTTGCCCTCCTGCTGACGGCGGAAGGCATCCAGGTCGGTGATGTCGGCCAGGTCGTGCTGGGTGACGTGGGGTATCTGGGCCCAGGCGAGGCTCATCTGTTCGGCGGTCTTTTTGCGGACCGACTCGAACGGTCGTCGTTCCACCGGTCCCCAGCGTTCGAAGTCGGGCAGCGGCGGGGCCGGGACCGCGGCGGCCGCGACCCCTGCCGCCCCGGAGGCGAGCCGGCGAACGTAAGCGCGAATGTCATCCTGGGAGACCCGGCCATGCCGGCCGCTGCCGGGCACCTGGCGGAGATCGATGCCCAGCTCGCGGGCCAGCCGCCGCGTCGCCGGGCCTGCCAGAACCGGCTTACCGGTGTCCGGCGCGGCGGCGGGCGGAGGCGCTTCCCGCGCCGGCGCGGGCTTCGGCTCGGCCTCCGCGGTGGCGGGCCTTCGGCGGCCGTCACTCTGCTCGGGTTCCGGCCGGGCCTCTGCTTCGGGCGGGGCTTCCGCCTTTTCCTCGCGGCCGTCGGTCGGTTCGATGGCGCAATACACCTGGCCGACACGAACCATGTCGCCTTTCTTGACCTTCATCTGGACGACTCGGCCGGACATGGGAGCGGGGACCTCGACGGTGGCTTTCTCCGCTTCGATCTCCAGAAGGGCCTGTCCCTCGGCGACCGTCTGCCCCGGCTGGACCTTGACCGAGAGGACCTCGCCGCTTTCCAGTCCCTCCCCCAGCTGCGGCAGCTTGATCTCGGTCGCCATGGTGACTCCCCTCAGGAAGCGCCTTTGCTAAGCCGCAAATGGCCAAAGGAACCGATCAGGACCGCATCGGGTCGGCCTTCGCTGGGTCGATGTTCAGTTCCTTCAAGGCGCGCTGGACGTCGGCCGGCTTCAGCTCGCCACGGCGCATCAGCTGGGTCAGGGCGGCCAGGGTGATGCACTCGGCATCCACCTCGAAGAAGCGCCGCAGGGCGGCCCGGCTATCGCTGCGGCCGAAGCCGTCGGTCCCCAGCGGGTACAGCCCGCCCGGCACCCAGCGGCTGATCATCTCCGGCACCGATTTCATGTAATCACTGACCGCCACGAACACCCCCTCCTCGCCGGCCAAGAGCTGTTCGAGGTAGCTGCGCCGCGGTTCTTCCCCCGGGTGCAACAGGTTCCAGCGCTCCGTCTCTAGGGCGTCGCGGCGCAGCTCCTTGTAACTGGTCACACTCCAGACGTCGGCGGCAATACCAAAGCGCTCGGCCAGCAGGTCCTGGGCCCGCAGCGCCTCCCGCAGCAGCGGCCCGCTGCCGAGCAGGTGCACTTTGGACCTGGACCGGGGGGCTGACACCCCCCGCTCGCCTCGCGAGGGCCGCAGTTTGTACATGCCGCGGAGTACGCCCTCGGCCACTCCTTCCGGCATCGGCGCCATCGGGTACGGCTCGTTGTACAGGGTGATGTAGTAGAAGATATCCTCGCCGACCTCGTACATCCGGCGGATACCATCCTGGATGATCAGGGCCAGCTCGAAGGCGAAGGCCGGGTCATAGGCCCGCACCGTCGGCACCGTCGAGGCCAGCACGTGGCTATGGCCGTCCTGGTGCTGCAAGCCCTCGCCGTTGAGGGTGGTCCGCCCGGCCGTGCCGCCCAGGAGGAAGCCGCGCGCCCGCATGTCGGCGGCAGCCCAGATCAGGTCGCCGATCCGCTGAAAGCCGAACATCGAATAAAAGACGAAGAATGGAATCGTCGGGATGCCGTGCGTTGCGTAGGCCGTCCCCGCCGCGATGAACGACGACATGCTTCCCGCCTCGGTGATCCCCTCCTCCAGGATCTGGCCGTCCTTCGCCTCGCGATAGGCCAGCAGCGTCCGGGCGTCCACCGGCTCATAAAGCTGACCCACATTCGAGTAGATGCCGAACGGCTTGAAGAGCGAGTCCATGCCGAAGGTGCGGGCCTCGTCGGGGATGATCGGCACCACCCACTTGCCGATCTCCTTGTCTTGCAAGAGCCGCCGCAAGATGGCCACGAACGCCATCGTGCTTGAGACAGCATCGGCGCCGCTCCCCTGGAGGAAATCTTGGAACAGTTGGATGTCGGGGGCCTTCAGGGGCGGACATTGCACCCGGCGGACCGGCAAGAAACCGCCCAACTCCTTGCGCCGCTCGCGCAGGTACACCAGCTCTCGGCTATCTTCCGGCGGGCGGTAGAACGGTGCCTCGGCCACGTCCTCATCGGAGATCGGGATGCCGAAGCGGGAGCGGAACTCGCGCAGCTCGTCCTCGTTGAGTTTTTTCTGTTGGTGGGTGATGTTGCGCCCCTCGCCGGCCTCGCCCAGGCCGTAGCCCTTGATGGTCTTGGCCAGGATGACCGTCGGCGAGCCCTTGTGCTCCACCGCCGCCTGGTACGCCGCGTACACCTTCTCCGGGTCATGCCCGCCGCGCCCCAGCCGGGCCAGCTGCTCATCGGAGAGGTGCTCGACCAGCTTCAGCAACTCGGGATACTTGCCGAAAAAGTGCTGGCGGATATAGGCGCCCCCCTCGACGGTGTACTTCTGGTATTCGCCGTCCACCACCTCACCCATCCGCTTGACGAGCAGGCCGGTCTTATCGCGGGCCAGCAACGGGTCCCAGTCGCTCCCCCAGATGACCTTGATGACGTTCCAGCCGGCGCCGCGGAAGATGGCCTCCAACTCCTGGATGATCTTGCCGTTGCCGCGGACCGGCCCATCGAGCCGTTGCAGGTTGCAGTTGATGACAAAGATCAGGTTGTCGAGCTTCTCACGCGCAGCCAGCGTCAAGGCGCCGAGCGATTCCGGCTCGTC
>DATLYH010000398.1:0-2364 GCA_035575035.1 Gemmataceae bacterium | reverse complement strand
GACGAGCCGGAATCGCTCGGCGCCTTGACGCTGGCTGCGCGTGAGAAGCTCGACAACCTGATCTTTGTCATCAACTGCAACCTGCAACGGCTCGATGGGCCGGTCCGCGGCAACGGCAAGATCATCCAGGAGTTGGAGGCCGCCTTCCGCGGCGCCGGCTGGAACGTCATCAAGGTCATCTGGGGCACCGGTTGGGACAAGCTCCTGGCCCGCGACCAGACCGGCCTGCTCGTCAAGCGGATGGGCGAGGTCCTCGACGGCGAGTACCAGAAACTCGGCGTCGAATCGGGCGCCTACATCCGCGAGTATTTCTTCGGCAAGTATCCCGAGCTGCTGAAGCTGGTCGAGGACATGAGCGATGAGCAGCTGCGCAAGGAGTTGATCCGCGGCGGGCATGACCCGGAGAAGGTGTACGCGGCGTACCAGGCGGCGGTGGAGCACAAGGGCTCGCCAACGGTCATCCTGGCCAAGACCATCAAGGGCTACGGCCTGGGCGAGGCCGGCGAGGGGCGCAACATCACCCACCAACAGAAAAAACTCAACGAGCAGGAGCTGGCCGCCTTCCGCAGCCGCTTCAACATCCCCATCTCCGACAAGGACCTGGCCAAGGTCCCGTTCTACCGGCCGCCCGACGACAGCCCGGAGGTGCAGTTCATGCGGCAGCAGCGGCGAGCGCTGGGCGGCTGGCTGCCGGCGCGGGTGGTGCGCTGTCCGCCGCTGAAGGCCCCGCCGCTGGAGTCGTTCAAGCAGTTCCTCCAGGGGAGCGGCGCCGATGCTGTCTCGACCACGATGGCGTTCGTGGCCATCTTGCGGCGGCTCTTGCAAGACAAGGAGATCGGCAAGTGGGTGGTGCCGATCATCCCCGACGAGGCCCGCACCTTCGGCATGGAAGCGCTGTTCAAGCAGTATGGCATCTACTCGAGCGTCGGCCAGCTTTACGAGCCGGTCGATTCCAAGACGCTGCTGCCGTATCACGAAGCGAAGGACGGCCAGATCCTGGAAGAAGGGATCACCGAGGCCGGCGCGATCGCATCGTTCATCGCGGCGGGGACGGCCTACGCAACGCACGGCGTGCCGACCATCCCGTTCTTCATCTATTACTCGATGTTCGGCTTCCAGCGGATCGGCGATCAGATCTGGGCGGCGGCGGACATGCGGACGCGCGGCTTCTTGTTGGGGGCGACGGCCGGGCGGACCACCCTCAACGGCGAGGGCTTGCAGCACCAGGACGGCCATAGCCACATCCTCGCCTCGACGGTTCCCAACCTGCGGGCCTACGACCCCGCCTTTGCCTACGAAATTGCGGTCATCATCCAGGACGGCATCCGTCGGATGTACGAGGCGGGCGAGAGCATCTTCTACTACCTGACGCTTTACAACGAGAACTACCCGATGGCGCCGATGCCGGAGGGATCGGCCGAGGGCATCCTGCGCGGCATGTACAAACTGCGGCCCTCGCTAGGCGAGCGGGGGGTGTCAGCCCCCCGGTCCAGGTCCAAGGTGCACCTGCTGGGCAGCGGAGCCATCCTCCAGCAGGTGTTGCGGGCCCAGGAACTGCTCGCGGAGAAGTTCGGCATTGCCGCCGATGTCTGGAGCGTGACCAGTTACAAGGAGCTGCGCCGTGATGCCCTGGCGGCGGAGCGCTGGAACCGGCTGCACCCGACCGCGAAGCCGCGGCGCAGCTACCTCGAGCGCCTGCTGGAAAAGGAGAAAGGGGTCTTCGTCGCCGCCAGCGACTACATGAAGGCGCTGCCGGAGATGATCCAGCGCTGGGTGCCGGGCGGCCTGGAGGTCCTGGGGACCGACGGCTTCGGCCGCAGCGAAAGCCGGCCGGTCCTGCGGCGGCATTTCGAGGTGGACGCCGAGTGCATCACGGTGGCGGCCCTGACGCGGCTGATGCAGCTCGGCGAGATCAAGCCGGAACGGGTGGAGCAGGCCATCAAGGATTTCGGCATCAACCCCGACAAGGTTGACCCGGTCGAGGCCTGAGGGAGGCAAACAGAGGAAAGGAACAGTCACCCGTAGCCCGGGATCGCCTTGAAGTGTCTGGTCAGCCGTTTGCGGCTTAGCGCTAAGCCGCGAGTGGCTGACCGGACGCCCCGGGCGACTCGGGATAAGCGATCGCGGAGAGCGAACATGGTCAGTGAGATCAAACTACCGGCGCTGGGCGAGAACCTGGAGGGGGGCGAGGTGGTGGCGGTCAAGGTCGCCCCCGGCGATGAGGTCCAGCCGGGGCAGACCCTGCTGGAGGTCGAGGCGGAGAAAAGCACCGTCGAGGTCCCCTCGCCGCTGGCCGGGCGGGTGACCCAGGTCTTGATCAAAAAGGGGGACCAGGTGCGGACCGGGCAGCTCCTCTGCCTGGTC
>DATLYH010000397.1:0-3466 GCA_035575035.1 Gemmataceae bacterium | reverse complement strand
AGGGCGAGCGGCCGGCGTCAGCCGGCCGGTCCAGGCGCCGCTCGCCCGCCGGAGACGGCGGCCAAGGCTGGGCCAGCACCACTGCCCCGGCGGGTTGATGCCGCTGCTGAGCGGCAGCGCGAGGAGGCTGCCTGGCTGCGCCGTCAGGCAGTTTGCCGCAAACTGTTGGAAATCGCCCTGGAGACCAACGACACGGAACTTCAGCGGCTGGCCGAGCAGCTGGACGAGCGGATCTGGGCGCTGTACCTCCAGCGCACCGCCCACCTGCCCGCCAGTCGCGCCGTCGTGGAGAACGACGAACAGATTCTCGACCGGCACCTTAAGCCGGAGTCGCTGCTCGGTCGGCCGATCCGGGTGCTGCCGCCGGGCAGCGGCAAGAACCACGGCGACTCAGCCGACGTTGTGGAGGACAAGCGATGAAAATGGCGGGAGGGATTTGGCTCGTGGCTGCCCTGGCCGCGAGCGGCTGCTGGCTGCACGCGCCTTTCGGGACGGCACCGGAGCCCCGGGTGGCCGGGACGTCGTTGCGTTCCACCCCGGTGCTTCAGGCCGGGGTTGAGCGCAGCGACACGCCCCGGCCCCCGGTGACAGCGGACCAGGTGCACGCCGGGAATGCCCGCGAGATGGCCCAGGCGCTGTGGGATGAGGTGGACCGAGAGCAAGGCGCCCGCAAGGGCAAGGAATGAAGGCGGGGGCGGCGTTCCCCTCACGGGGCCACCGGCCGGAGCCGCCCCTGTCCCTGTGACCAATCGCCCACCACCGCGTCCAGCGTCAGCAGTTGCCGCTCTCGCCAGACCTGGAGCCGCACCCGCTGGCCCGGCGGCAGGTTGCTGATCAGGTTGATCAGGTGGTTCTCGTTGCGTACCGCCACGTCATCCAGCCGGAGCACCACATCATTGGGCTTCAGGCCCGCGGCGGCGGCCGGCGTGTCCGGGTAGACCGCCTCCACCAGAGCGCCCTGAGCCCGGTCCAATCCCAGCTTGAGAGCGTCGGCCGGCTCGAACGTCCCGGCCAGCTGCATCCCCAGATAGCCGCGGGCCACGCTCCCCCTTTCCAACAGCTGCCGCGCCACCCGCCGCACCAGGTTGATGGGGATGCTGAAGGCCACCCCGCTGTTGCTGCTGCTGCGCGAGGCGATGGCCGTATTGAGGCCGATCACCTCGCCGTCCAGGTTGACCAGCGGGCCGCCGCTGGAGCCGGGATTGATGGCCGCGTCGGTCTGGAGAAAGTCCTTGATGCGAATGGTGCTCCCCAGGCTGACCTGGCCGCGCTCCCGGGCGCTGATAATGCCGTGGGTGACTGTCTGGTGCAGACCGAACGGACTGCCGATGGCCAGCACCCATTGGCCGACCCGGGCGGTGTCGCTGTTGCCCAGCCGGGCCGTCGGCAGGTCGTCGCGGTCCAAAGCGAGCACCGCTACGTCGGACTCAGGGTCGGCCCAGACCTGCACCGGGCGGAAGATTCGGCCGTCGGCCAGGCTGACGGTGATCTGGTTGGCGGGGGCCTGGGCGATGACATGGTTGTTGGTCAGGACCAGCACGCCGCGGCGGCCCTCCCAACGGACCAGGACACCTGAGCCGGATTCCTCGACGGGCCGGCCCTTGCCGGTGGCGGCGGGTGCGGCGGGCGGTTTGGTGGCCTCAACGGCGACCACGGCCGGCACCACCAGACGGGCGACGGCCTCGAAGCGCTCGGCAGTCCGGGATAGATCGGCCGGCGGTCGGTCGGCCGTCTGGGCCAGGGCCGGCGGTGCCAGACGGGGTGCCAGCAATGCAGCAGTTACCCCGCCCAGGAAGGAACATCCTCCCAAGAAAAAGAACAGCGCGATGCGTTTCATGGCCTGACTTCCCACGAACGGTTGCCCGCAAGGAAGGGCGGGCGCCTTCGTCCCTCCCCCAGCGGCGAGGGCAAAGGGGTGCCCGCCAGCGCCGGTCTGGCTAACCATTCTAAGCGGGAAAGGGGACGAACTCTTGAGCCAAAACGCTCCGCTCCGCCGGAAACCGGGCCGAGCCGCCCGCATAAAAAGCAAAAAGCCCGCGGTCATTACACCGCGGGCTTGGCTTATCCAATCGTCAGGGGACCAGCCCCTTCCCCTCGCCCCGGTTGTCAGCCGGGGCCACACGGAGGGGCGGTTAACGGTTACTGGAGAAGTCCATCTCCAGGTCGGACAGGTTGATGTCGCGCTGGTCCTCCAGGGGCGACTCGGCCTCGGAAACCCGCTCCCAGTCGCCGGCGTGGGGGCGGTCGTCCCAGTCGGGGTACTTTTCGCGCTCGCGCTGGCATTCGATGCAGAAGGTCGTATACGGCAAGGCGTTCAGCCGGCTGACCGGAATCTTGCGCTGACAGCCTTCGCAGATGCCGTAGGTACCCTGCTTGAGCCGGGCCAAGGCCCGCTCGATCTGGTTCAGTTCCCGCGCGTCCAGCTCGGCCAGCTGGGAAGCCATCTCGTCGCTTCCTGTCTCAAACGCCACGTCCGCCGAATCGCCGATCGAATCGACCGCCTTGAACTCGCGGAGGTTGGCCAATTCGCCGGCCAGCTTCTTCCGCAGGTCGTTGCGCCGGGCCAGGAGAGACTTGTGCAGCCGCAGCAAGGCGTCACGTCGTGCCATGGTTCACCACCCTCTCGTCGTGTGCTTTCGGCTCCGTCAGTCGCAAACGCGGGAATCCATGCTCAGGAACAGCATCGGGCTACAACCGGTCTTCCTGATTTAGGGCTCCTTCCTTGCCTGGGAGCACAACACTTGCCAAACTTGGTCAATGCACTTTTTCCAGCAAGAACGATGCCAATCCTCTATAACTCCGCGGTTTTCTTCCACTCCTTGTAAAACTCCGGCTTATCGAGACTTTCGTTCGGTTCCTCTCCCCCTTTCCGACGGCCTATTGGCGGCTTTTGGCCTAATTTTGAACACATGGTTGCCGGATTTGCAGCAGGGGGCATCCCCTTCGGCAGGTTCTCGCCTCGGGGGCGTCCCAAGTATATCTGATAAAAATTACGCAAGAAGGGTTCACCCTGAGACAATTCTGGAAAGATCTTCTCCCCATTGGGCGATCACCCCCGTTACAGCCAGCCTGACCGGCCTTCCCTGACCTCTTCAAGAAGCCCGGGAACGTCTGATCCGAACTCGTTCTCTATGATGGTCTTACGGCTTCAAAGGAGGGACGGTTCGAGAGAAGGGACAGGCGCGTTACCGGGAGGCTGAGCCCACCCGCTCGTCTTCCTTCTCAGGAATACGCACTTACCCCCGGCTCAGCTTTCAGGTTTCAGGGACGAATGGAACTGATCGGATGGACAGTTAGAATTTGAGACTGGCGGCCTTGGATCCAGTCGAAATCAATGCGCACGGTTTCGTAGACCCACTGCTCCAAACAGCGTTTGTAGACGATCTGACGGGCTACCCGCCGGGGAGGCCCGAGCAGCTGCAAGACTTCAGGGGCCGACATCCCCGGGCGAAGCTGGGAAATGTCC
>DATLYH010000396.1:0-9593 GCA_035575035.1 Gemmataceae bacterium | reverse complement strand
GGGTGGGGGGTGAGGGGGTCCCCAGGCATCCCACGCCGACCCCGAATCCCGGTCTCCCCCTGCAGGGGGAGAGGGGTGGGGGGGTCCGGGCCGATCCAGGGATGGACGCATTATGGGAACCTACCTCGGCGCCATCTGGCGCTGCCGTTACTTCTGGTTGTCGTTGGTCCGGATGGATCTGCGGCACCGCTACCGCGGCTCGGTACTGGGGCTCGGCTGGTCGCTGCTGCATCCTCTGGTGATGACCGCCATCCTCTGTACGGTCTTCCACCGACTGTTCCACGCCGACATCTCCTCTTACGCCCCGTTTGTGCTCGCCGGGCTGGCCTGCTGGAACTATATCCTCTTTGTCACCATCCAGGGTTCGCTCTGCTTCTTGCAGGGGGAGCCGTACATCCGCCAGTTCCCGGCCCCGATCGCCATCTATCCGCTGCGCACCGCCCTGGCCGGCGGCGTCCATTTCGCGGTGGCGTTGGCGGTGGTGGTGGCGGCCGCCTGGGTGCTGCGCGGCGGAGGCGGCGGACTGGCCCTGCTCAGCCTGCTGCCGGCGGTGGGGCTGCTCCTGCTGCTGGGTTGGTCGCTGGCTACTCTGGCCGGGCTGGCCAATGTCTTCTTCCAGGACACCCGCTACCTGTGCGAGGTCGGCTTCCAGATGCTCTTCTATGCCACCCCGATCATTTACGAAGCCCGGCTGCTGGAAGACCACGGGCTGGGCTGGGTGGTCCGGCTCAATCCGCTGGCCCCCTTTTTGGACCTGATCCGTGAGCCGGTGCTCCACGGCCGGGTCGCCGGCGTCACAGCCCACGTCGCGGCCCTGGCCGTCGCTGCCGGGTCGGTGGTGCTGGCGGGAGGCATCCTGGCCCGGTTGCAGCGGCGGTTGATCTTCCACCTGTGACCCCCCTCAAGCAATAATCGAGCATGGCGCGAATCGAGCTGGACCGGGTGAGCCTGACCTTCCGGCTGCGGCCGTCCGCCCGGAACAGCCTCAAGGATTTCCTGCTCCGGCGGCTGCTGGGCCGGCCGGCCCCGCGCTCGCCCCGACTCTGTGCCCTGCGTGAGGTCAGCCTGCGGGTCGAGGAGGGGGAGCGGCTTGGCGTCATCGGCCACAACGGGGCCGGCAAAAGCACGCTGTTGAAGGTGTTGGCCGGCATCTATCCACCGACCCGAGGCGTGTGCCGGGTTGAGGGGCGGGTGTCGGCCCTGTTCGACATTGCCTTGGGCTTCGAGCCGGAGGCGACCGGCTGGGAGAACATCGCCTATCGCGGCTACCTGCAAGGGGAGACGCCGCGGAGCATCCGGGCCAAGCAGCAGGCCATCGCCGACTTCAGCGAGCTGGGGGATTTCCTCGACCAGCCGATCCGCTATTATTCTTCCGGCATGGTGCTGCGGCTGGCCTTCGCCATTGCCACGGCCATCGACCCGGAAGTCCTGTTGATGGACGAGGTGCTGAGTGTGGGCGACCTGGCCTTTCAGCGCAAGGTCCAGCGGCGCCTGGAAGAGATGATGGCGAAGGCCCGGCTGCTGGTTCTGGTCAGCCATGACCTGGAAGCGGTCAAGGCGCTGTGCGAGCGGACGCTCTGGCTGGATCATGGACGGGTGCGGCAGATCGGCCCGACGGCCGAGGTCATCGCCGCCTATGTCCAGTCGGTGGTAGGCGCACCGGCGCCGGCCGCGTGACCGCGGTGGGCCCACCCCTCACCCCCAACCCCTCTCCCCTCAGGGAGGGGAGAGGGGAGAAGCGTTTGCTCCCCTCGCCCCCAACCCCTCTCCCCTCCCTGAGGGGAGAGGGGGAAAGCGTTTGCTCCCCTCGCCCCCGCTTCGGGGGAGAGGGGGTGGGGGTGAGGGGGGAGGGGAGAAGAGCACGCCTCGTTCCCGCGTGAAGGAAAGGAGGCTATCGTTGTACCCCCCGCTGCGCTTCCTTCCTTTCCTGCGGCCGATGGTCTGGGGCGGCCGACGCCTGGGCGAGGTCCTGGGTCAGCCGCTGCCGTCCGACGAACCGTTTGGCGAATCATGGGTGATCAGCGACCACCCCATCCATCGCAGCATCACGGCAACCGGACCGTGGGCCGGGCGGTCGCTCCGGGAGTTGATGGAGCAAGAACGGGCGGCACTGCTGGGACCGGCGGCGTCGGCCCACGCCGTCTTCCCCTGGCTGGTCAAGTTTCTTGACGCCAACGACTGGCTGTCGGTGCAGGTCCACCCCGACGAGGAAGCGGTCAAACGGCTATGGCCCGGAGAGGGAGGCAAGACGGAAGCCTGGCTGGTGCTGGACGCGGCCCCGGGCAGTCGGGTCTACGCCGGCCTGTTGCCGGGCATCGACGAGCAGCGCCTGCGGGCCGCCCTGCAAGCCGGCACCGTCGCCGAGTGTCTGCACCAGTTCGAGCCACAGCCGGGCGACTGCATCTTCCTATCGGCCGGCACGGTGCATGCGGTCGGCGGCGGCGTCCTGATCGCCGAGGTGCAGCAGACCAGCGATGCCACCTTCCGTCTGTTCGACTGGAACCGCCGCGACGCCCAGGGCCGGATGCGTCCGCTGCACATCGAACAGGCCCTGGCGTGCATCGACTGGTCGCGCGGGCCGGTGACGCCGATCCGGGTGGAGGGATTCGGCAGCGGAGCGGCCCGGAGGCAGCCGCTGGTCCGCTCCCCTTACTTCGACCTGGCATATGTGGCCGAGAACCAACCCATCCCCTGGGGCGGGGAGGGACGGCTCCAGGCGGTCGTGGTGCTGCGCGGCCGGGGCCGGCTCGAAACCGCCTGGGGCGAGGAGATCGTGGCCGCGGGGCAAGCCTGGGTGCTCCCCGCAGCTATGACGCCGGTGAAATGCTGGCCCGAGCCATCGCTGTCCCTGCTGGTCTGCACGCTGCCCTGACCTGCCGATATGACCGGCCAGCTGATGCCAGCCGCTCACCATCTCATCTCAGACGGCGCACCGAGGAGGGGCAGCCGCCCATTCGGACGGTTATCGGAACAGAGAGGAGCTCTCCGTCATGCGCGTGGTCATAAACCAAATTGTGGCCCTGGGCCCAAAGACCGGCATCGGCCATTACACCGCCGAACTGCTCCGCTGCCTGCGCCGGCAGGCCGGCGCCGATGAGATCGACGCCTTCCCCGAGGGGTGGGTGCGGCGGCTCCGTGAGACAGGCAGCCACATCCGCGCCCGCCTGGAGCCGCGGAGCCGAGGCGAGCCGACGAATCCGCCGATGCCTTCGGCCTGGGACCGGCTGAAGGGCCGGGCGCTGGCATGGCTGCGACAATACGACCAGGCCCTGGCCGCCCGCCTCCTGAAGACGGCCTGCGCTCGCCGCAAGTACGACCTCTATCATGAACCCAACCTGATCCCCTTGCCGTGTGATCGGCCTACGGTGGCGACGCTGCATGACCTGTCGGTCCTGCTCCATCCCGAGTGGCATCCCGCTGACCGGGTGGCCCACTTCGAGAAACACTTTCACCGCGGCCTGCGGCACTGCACTCACTTCCTGGCGATCTCGGAGTTCGGCCGGCAGGAGGTGATCCGCACGCTGCACGTGCCGCCGGAACGAGTGACGCGGACCTACATGGGGGTGCGGCCCGGACTGGGCCGGCTGCCGGACGACGAGGTGGCGGCCGCGCTGCGGCGGCTGGGGTTGCCGGCGCGGTATCTCCTCTACCTGGGAACGATCGAGCCGCGCAAGAATGTGCTTCGCCTGCTGCAAGCCTACTGCGCCTTGCCGCCGGCGCTGCGCGAGCGCTGGCCGTTGCTGCTGGTGGGACGCTGGGGTTGGGGCAGTCGGGAGGTGGCCGAGTACTTCCAGCGCGAGGCCCGGCATCGGGGAGTGATCCAGGTCGGCTATGTTGCAGAGGAACATCTGCCGGCGATCTACAACGGGGCGCGGGCCCTGGTCTTTCCCTCGTTCTATGAGGGGTTCGGCCTGCCGCCGGTGGAGATGATGGCGTGCGGCGGGGCGGTGCTGGCTTCGACGGCCGGCGCCGTGGCCGAGGTGGTCGGCGGCCGGGCCCACCTGGTCGAGCCGGAGGATACCGACGGCTGGCGCGCCGCCCTGAAGCGCGTGGTGGCGGATGACGACTGGTGGCAGTCGCTGCGGCGCGGCGTGATGGAGGCGGCCCGCCGTTTCACCTGGGAGGCCTGCGCTGCCGACACCCTGCGCGTCTACCGCTCGCTGTGCGGCGGCGCCACCGCCCACCGCCCCCTGGCCGCTTGACCTTTGCGCGATTTTTACCTTTGCGCGATTTTTTCGCTGCACGCGGCCAAACAGAGCATATGCTTGGAGTAGGACCGCAGCGCAGGTTTGTTCCTCGCTCACCCTGAGGAGGGGCTTGAAAGCCGGCGCTTCCCGGAGATCCCCTGTGTGCCTCCTGCCGCTTGCGTGGGGAGTTCTTCCGGGCCCGCGCCTTACCCCCTGGCATGGGCCGCCGGGACCTGGTAGCCTTATACTGGTTCCGGTGCCGCACCATGCAATTCTCCTGGCTTGCGGCCCGGTGGTGGGTGACACATGATGGTCCTGTCCGGTCAAGGGGTCGCCGGCCGGTGGCGCGGCGGCTTCCTCGTCTTGGCTCTGCTGATCCTGGCCGGTTGCGGCACGCCCCACAGCGAACCCAACCTCGTCTGGGGCCGCAAGGGAGTGAGCGGCGGCGAGATGGTCAAGCCGCGGGCCGTCGCCATCGACGCCTACGACCGCCTTTACATTGTGGACTTCACCGCCCGCATCCAGGTCTACGACCGCGACGGCAACTACCTGCGCGGCTGGACCACGCCCGACTCGCGCAACGGCCGACCCAGCGGCCTGAGCATCGACCGCGACGGCAACCTTCTGGTCAGCGATTCGCATTACCATTGCCTGCGGATCTACTCCCCCGAAGGGGTCGAGCTGCGCTGCATCGTCCCCCTCACCCCTCCCCCTCTCCCCCCCCGGGGGGAGAGGGGGAGGGGTGAGGGGGGCGAGCCCGGCACCACCCCGGGACAGTTCGCTTACGTCAGCGATGCCGTGCAGGACGGCGACGGCTACTTCTACGTGGCCGAGTTCGGCCAGAACCAGCGTATCACCAAGTTGAACGCCGACGGCCAGGTGGTCTGCTGTTGGGGGAGCGAGGGGACCGAGCCGGGCCAGTTCGCCCGCATCCGCGCCCTGGCTCTGGGGCCGGACGGCAACCTCTACGTGGCCGACGCCTGCAACCACCGCATCCAGGTGTTCACGCGCGACGGTCGGCTGGTGCGCTGCTGGGGCACGCCGGGCTCGGCGCCGGGGCAGTTGTCGTACCCCTATGATCTGGCCTTCGGCAAGGCGGGGGAATTGTACGTGGTGGAGTATGGCAACCATCGAGTGCAGAAGTTCACGCCGGAGGGGGAGTCGCTCGGCTGCTGGGGCGGTCCGGGGCGTGAGCCGGGCCGGCTGTGCAGCCCGTGGGCCCTGGCGGTGGACAGCCACGGCGACATCCATGTGATCGACAGCGAGAACCATCGGGTGCAGCGGATTAGTGCAAGTGCGGTGTGCGGGGAGTAATGAGTATCAAGTACTGAGGAGAAAAGGACACGCAACCCGGGCAAATGGCTGCAAACAGAGCGTTGGTCTGATAGAGAGCCCCTACCGGGCGAGGACGAGAAGGTAGGATGGTGGAAAAGAGGCAGTCATGATGGAACTGACCGAGGAACAGCGGAAGCGGCTGGAGAGTGGCCAAGCCTCAGAGTGCGCGAAAAGGCCATGAGGAGGTATAGGTATGGCAATTGGCTCGGAATCACCGGGATGGGATCAGCTGAGCCTTGAAGAGAAGCTGGAACTCGTCGGCCGGCTGTGGGACGATATCGTCGCCTCGGTGCCGCCGGGAGGCCTTCTCACTGACGCCCAGCGCGAAGAACTTCGCCGCCGCGTAGCCGACGCCCAGGCCAACCCTGAAGATTACGTGGCGTGGGAGGATGCGCTGGCGGCCACGCTGAAGCGGTTGGGCTCATGAGCTTGCCGATACGACTGCGGCGGGTGGCCCAAGCGGAGTATGACGACGCGGCGGACTGGTACGAGTCCCGTCGGCGCGGGCTGGGGATTCGATTCGTTGCGGCCGTGCGGCAGGTGCTGGACGCCATCTCCGCCCAACCCGATCGGTACCCGGAGGTTTGGCCCGGGGTCCGCGAAGCACCGGTTTCCGGATGGCCATACTGTATTTACTATCAGATCCATTCAGATCACGTGATGGTTCTCGCGGTCTTCCATACGTCGCGTGATCCGTCGGTGTGGCAGAGGAGAACTTAATCCAGCGCTGCACGGACCGCGGCGATATTCTGGGGGTAAGGTTTACCGCTCACAGGCAATATAAGTAGGCCCTCGTTTCTGTTCTGCATGGGAAGCAGCCATGAACCAGGTCATCCCCTTCCTGACAGCCCACTGGTTCGCGGCCCTCCTGCTGTTCGTTGCGGTCGTTGTCGGCGGGGTGCTCCGGTGGCTTCAGCGGCGGCGCGGCACGTGGTCGGTGCCGCTCATTGTCGTCGCCGCGGCCCTGGCGCTGCTTGGGCTGGGCGGATTGGTCGTGCCGGCGGAGTGGGGCTGGTGGATCGCCGGCGCCGCGGCCGGCTGCCTGTTCGTGATGTTCCTTGTTCTGATTCTCACCGGGCACTGGTGGGCGCCGCTGGCCGCGGGGCTCGGCGGGTTGGCCCTGCTCGGACTGGGTGCCGCCGGCGCGGGGCCGGTCAGCGAACGACTGCGAGACGGTCTCGAGTTCGTCCGCAACCTCCGGCCGATGCAGCCGTGGTGGCTCCTGCTGCTCGCCCTGATCCCCGTCATCATCCTGCTCAGCTACCGCAGTCTGGCCGGGCTCGGGCCGGTCCGCCGCTGGATCGCCATCGGCCTGCGCTGCGCCCTGGTCCTGTTCCTGGCCCTGGCCCTCGCCGAGGCCGCGTCCACCTCGGAGCCGGACACCACCACTGTCATCTTCTGCGTGGACCGCTCCCTCAGCGTTCCCGAGGACCTCACCGAGCGCATCGAGAAGTTCCTCAACGAGGCGGTGCAGTACCGCGGCTCCGGGCGCGAGCGCTACAAGTCGGCGGTCATTCTCTTCGCCCGCCGGCCGCGGCTGGAGCGCGCCCCCAGCGATGTCTCCCTGCTCAACTTTCGCTTCAAGGATGTCGCCTTCAACATTGACGGCAACTACACCGACATCGGCGCTGCCATCAAGCTGGCGTTGGCCTCCTTCCCCGAAGGGACCGACAAGCGCTTAGTACTGCTCAGCGATGGCAACGAGAACCTGGGCAATGCCCTGGAGCAGGCCCGGCTGGCCCAGCGCAACGGCGTCCAGATCGACACCGTCGCCCTGGCCGTCGGCCGGCGCGTCGAGAACGAGGTCCTGGTGCAGAGCGTCGAGGCGCCCTCCTACATCGAGCAGGGCTCCTACCTGCGCATCCGGGTGCTGATCCGCAGTTTCAACCCCAACGTTGTCCGCGGTACCTTGACCGTCAATCGCATTGTCGCCGGCGTCCTCCAGCCCGACGGCCCCGAGCGCCGCGGTCAGGAATTGATCCGGACCACGGTGGACTTACAGCCGGGGCTGAACTCGTTCGTCTTCGAGCCGCCCGGCAGCCAGCCGCAAGGCTCGTACAGCTACCAGGCCGAGTTCCATCCCCAGGCGGTCCTTGCCCCAGATGGGCGGGTTCTCAGCCGCGGCCTGCCCGGCGACCGGGTGCAGAACAACCGGGCCACCACTCATGTCGTCGCCCGCGGCCAGAGCCGGGTCCTCCTGCTCGGGTCCAAGGGAGACAATCCCGAGACCCTCCTGAGCAAGCTGCCGATCGGCGAGAATGCCAAGTTCCGCGTGATCGTCGGCACCCCGGACCTGCTGCCGGTGGACAAGGATCGGCTGGCGGTCTTTCTGAGCAACTTCGATTGCGTCATCCTCCACAATCTCCCCGCCGATGCCTTCACCGAGACCCAGCAAGAGATGCTCCGCAGCAACACTGCCGAGCAGGGCTGCGGTCTGGTCATGATCGGCGGGCCGGACAGCTTCGGCGCCGGCGGCTGGCAAAACACCCCCGTCGAACGGGCCCTGCCGGTGGACACGGACATCAAGTCGTTCAAGGTCCAGGGGAAGGTCGGCTTGGCCCTGATCATGCACGCCTCGGAGATGGCCAAGGGGAACTACTGGCAAAAGCAGATCGCCAAACTGGCCATCAACGAGCTGTCGCCGATGGACGAGGTCGGCATCCTGCACTTTGACTTCGGCGGCCACAAGTGGCACATCCCGATGCAGGAGATCGGCGAGGACCGGGCCGCCATGATGGCCAAGGTCGATACCTTGCAGCCCGGCGACATGCCCGATTTCGACCCGGCGTTGAAGATGGCCTACGATGCGCTAATGGAGAAGAAGCGGGAGCTGGCCAGCCGCCATGTCATCATCATCAGCGACGGCGACCCGGTGCAGAACAACAAGCAGCTGCTGGCCCAGATGCGCAAGGACAAGGTGACGGTCTCGACGGTGGGGGTGGCCACCCACGGGGCGCCGCAGGACCAGGCGCTGTTGGCCATCGCCCAGGCGACCCGCGGCCGATTCTACAACGTCAAGAATGCCGCGCTGTTGCCCGCCATCTACCTGAAGGAGACTCGCCTCATCAGCCAGTCGTTTGTCTATGAGAAGCGCTTCGCGCTGCCGGACATTGCCCGCCGGGGGCCGACCGAGGGGCTGCCGCGGCGGTTGGAGGACCTGTACGGCTTCGTGCGGACGACGCCCAAGCCGAACGTACTGGTGGAGACGCCAATCCTCAGCCCGGAGATCGGCGGACAGCAGTTCCCGATCCTGGCCTACTGGCACTACGGGCTGGGCAAGGCGGTGGCCTTCACCAGCGACGCCCTCCCCGGCGAGGGCCGGCAATTCTGGGCCCGCGACTGGGCCGGCTCCCCCTTCTACGCCAAGTTCTGGGAACAAGTCATCGACTGGGCGCTGCGGCCGGTCGAGAGCAAGAACTTGACCATGACCACCGAGTACCGGGACGGCCGGGTCCGGGTGGTCGTGGATGCCCGCAACGAGAAGAACCAGCCGCGCACCGACCTGACCCTACGCGGGGCCGTCACCACACCGTCGGAACGGCCCGATACTCCCGAGATCAAACTGAAGTTCGAGCAGAAAAGCAGCGGCGTCTACGAGGCCGAGTTCCCCGCCGAGGAAGCCGGCTCGTACTTCATCAATGCCGCCGCGGTGCGCAAGGTGAAAAAGGGGGACAAGGAAGTCGAGGAGGTGGTCGATAGCGTGCGGGCCGGGGCGACCATCCCCTACTCGCCGGAGTTCGCCGACCTGGCGAGCAACACAACCCTGTTGAAGAACCTGGCGGAGATGACGGGCGGCAACCGGTACGACGACAGCGAGCGCGGCCTGGCGGAATTGGCTCGCTCGGGCGAACTGTTCCGTCCCGGGCAGGCGACGCTGCGGAGTTTGCAGCCGATCTGGTTCTGGTTGGTGCTGCTGACGGGAGTACTGCTCTTCTTTGACGTGGCGGTGCGCCGGATCGCGCTGGACCCGGCCCAGGGGATCGCGGCCGGGCAGCGCGTGTGGAACTACCTCCGCGGCCGGACCGAGACGGTGGCGAAGACACCGGAGTTCTTGGAACGGCTCAAGAGCCG
>DATLYH010000395.1:0-23272 GCA_035575035.1 Gemmataceae bacterium | reverse complement strand
GAGGAACAGCGGCTGCTCGATGCCCCCTCACCCCTACCCCTCTCCCCCGAAGCGGGGGCGAGAGAAAAAGAAGATACTCCTCTCTCCCCCGAAGCGGGGGCGAGAGAAAAAGAAGATACTCCCCTCTCCCCCCTCGGGGGGAGAGGGGAGTATCTTCTTTTTCTCTCGCCCCCGCTTCGGGGGAGAGGGGAGTATCTTCTTTTTCTCTCGCCCCCGCTTCGGGGGAGAGGGGCAGGGGTGAGGGGGGGACTGCCCGACTGGCTGGCTGGCGTCAGGCCGTTGCCCGCTGGGTGAAGGCCGGCCCTGAGGAGGGACTCTGGTTGCTCGGGCAGGACGCGGCAATGGCCCGGCCGCTGGCCGAGCGCTATCGGACCGTGGCGGGGATTGCCCAGGCCCTGATCGAGCGGGCCCGTCAACAAGTGGAGACGGCGCGCCGGCTAACACCGCTGGCCGAGGGGGCCCCGCTGGCGGTGCGACATGGCACCCGCTACCCGATCGTCCAGGGACCGATGACCCGGGTCAGCGACACGGCGGCCTTCGCCGAGGCGGTAGCCCGTGCCGGGGGACTCCCCTTTCTCGCCCTGGCATTGATGCGCCGGGCGGAGGCCGAGAAGCTGCTCCGCGAGACGCGCGACCGGCTCGGCCCGCTGCCGTGGGGCGCCGGCATCCTCGGCTTCGCTCCGCCGGAGATTCGCCGCGAGCAGGCCGAGGCCATCCGCTCCTGCCGGCCCCCCTTCGCCCTGATCGCCGGCGGCCGGCCCGACCAGGCCCGCGAGCTGGAGAAGGAAGGCATCCCCACCTACCTGCATGTGCCCTCGCCCGGTCTGCTGCGGATGTTCCTGCGCGACGGCGCTCGCCGCTTTATCTTCGAGGGGCGCGAGTGCGGCGGCCACGTCGGGCCGCGCTCCAGCTTCGTCCTCTGGGATACGATGGTCGAGGTGCTGCTGGAGCACCTGGACCCGCCCCCTCACCCCCCACCCCTCTCCCCCGAAGCGGGGGCGAGGGGAGCCGCTTCTTCTCCCCTCTCCCCTCGGGAGGGGAGAGGGGTTGGGGTGAGGGGTGAAGACCTGAACCTCCTCTTCGCCGGCGGCATCCATGATGCCCTGTCGGCGTCGATGGTTGCCGCCCTGGCTGCTCCCCTGGCCGAGCGCGGCGCTGCCGTCGGCGTCTTGCTGGGGACCGCTTACCTCTACACCGAGGAAGCGGTCGCTACCGGAGCGATCGTGCCGCAGTTCCAGCGCCTGGCCCTGCACTGCCGCGACACCGTGCTGCTGGAGACCGGCCCCGGCCACGCCATCCGCTGCCTCCCCACCCCCTACGTCGAGGCGTTCGAGCAGGAGAAGCGCCGCCTCCAGGAACAGGGGCGCAGCCCGGATGAGATCCGCGCGGCGCTGGAGGCGATGAACGTCGGCCGGCTGCGCATCGCATCCAAGGGGATTGATCGGTTGGCGACGGAGGACGCCTGCCGCGAATTTGTCACCCTCTCTGAAGAGGAGCAGCGGGCGCGGGGGATGTACATGATCGGCCAGGTGGCCAGCCTGCGCCAGCGCGTGGTCCGCATGGCCGAGCTGCACGAGGATGTCAGCATCGGCAGCACACGCCGGCTGCAACGGTTAGCGCCGGAGATCATCGCCGGACCCGAGCGCGACCGGCCGGAGAGCCGGCCTTCGGACATCGCCATCATCGGCATGGCCTGCATGTTCCCGCGGGCCGGCGACCTGGACACTTACTGGCACAACATCCTCAACCGGGTGGACGCCATCACCGAGGTCCCCGCCGACCACTGGGACTGGCGGCTCTACTATGACGCCACTGCCAAGGAGGGCGACAAGATCACCTCGAAATGGGGCGGCTTCCTCGACGACGTACCGTTTGATCCGCTGGTCTACGGCATGCCGCCGACCAGCCTCCGCTCCATCGAACCGATGCAGCTGCTCCTGCTGGAAGCGGTCCGCCGGGCATTGGCCGACGCCGGCTACGCCGACCGGCCGTTCGACAGGGAACGCACGGCAACCATCCTTGGCGCGGGCGGCGGCGCGGCCCAGCTGTCGATGGCCTACGGTTTCCGCTCGTACCTGCCGCTGCTGGCCACCGTGCCCGGCATCGGCGACCGCGCCGCCGAGATCATTCGCCAGGCCGAGGAATTCCTGCCGGCCTGGACCGAGGACTCATTCCCCGGCATCCTGCTGAACGTGGCGGCAGGACGGGTCGCCAATCGGTTCAACTTCGGCGGTCCCAATTTCTCGGTCGATGCCGCCTGCGGCTCGTCGCTGGCCGCCTTGTACGCCGGCGTCCGTGAATTGGAGAGCGGCAGCAGCGACCTGGCCGTCGTCATGGGGGCCGACACGGTCCAGAACCCATTCACCTACCTGCTGTTCAGCAAGACCCACGCCTTCTCGCCGCGCGGCCGATGCAGCACCTTTGACGAGGCGGCCGACGGCATCGTCATCAGCGAGGGGATCGGCGTTGTCATCCTCAAGCGCTTGGCCGACGCCGAGCGCGACGGCGACCGCATCTACGCGGTCATCAAGGGGGTCGGTGCCTCCAGCGATGGCCGGGACAAGGGCCTGACGGCGCCGCGGCCCGAGGGGCAGATGCGGGCCCTGGCCCGGGCCTATGCCAAGGCGGGCGTGTCGCCGGCCCGCGTCGGACTGATCGAGGCCCACGGCACCGGCACGGTGGTCGGCGACCAGACCGAGATGCAGTCGCTGGGACAGGTCTTCCGCGAGGCAGGGGCGGCGGCGCGGAGCTGCGTCGTCGGCTCAGTCAAGTCAATGATCGGCCACACCAAGTGCGCCGCCGGCCTGGCCGGCCTGATCAACGCGACCCTGGCTCTCTATCACAAAACGCTGCCGCCGCTGTTGGTGCAGCGCCCCAACAGCAAGGCCAACTTCGAGCAGAGCCCCTTCTTCCTGAACACGGCAGCCCGGCCGTGGGTCCACGGCGGCCCCAAACCGCGCTGCGCCGGCGTCAGCGCCTTCGGCTTCGGCGGCACCAATTTCCACGCCGTGCTCGAGGAGTACACCGGCGACTATCTCGGGGCATCGGCGCCCGCCCTGCGACACTGGCCGGCCGAACTGCTCGTCTGGCGCCGGCCCAGCCGCGCGGCGCTGGTCGAGGCGGTGCAGTCCTGCCGCGATGCCCTGGAGAAAGGGGCCCAGCCCGATCTGGCTGACCTGGCCCATTCCTTGTGGAAGGTCAACCGTCCCGAGCCGGCCCAGCCGACCCTAGCCGTCGTGGCCGGATCGCTCGACGACCTGAAGGAAAAACTGACGAACGCCCTGGCCGTGCTGGGCTCGCCGTCGAACCGCTGTCATGATCCGCGCGGCATCTTCTTCGCCGAGCAGCCGGCCGAGCAAGCGGGCAAAGTGGCGTTCCTCTTCCCCGGCCAGGGCTCGCAGTATCCGGACATGCTCGCCCAGCTGGCGCTGGCTTTTTCGGAAGTGCGGCAGACTTTCGACGAGGCGGAACGGGCACTGGACGGCCAGCTTGATCGGCCGCTGAGCAAGTACATCTTCCCGCCGTCGCCCTTCACGCCCGAGCAGGAGCAGGAGAACCGCCGGGCCCTGACCCGGACCGACGTGGCCCAGCCGGCCCTGGGCGCTGCCAGCCTGGCGATGTTCCGCCTGCTGACCAACCTCGGCATCGAGCCGGACTTCCTGGCCGGCCACAGCTACGGCGATTACGTCGCCCTCTGCGCTGCCGGCGCCCTGACGCCTACGGAATTGATCCGCCTGTCGCACCGCCGCGGCCGGGTGATCCTGGAGGCTGCCGAGCAGATGCCCGGCGGCATGGCGGCTATCGACGCCCCGGCCGAGGTGGTGGAAAAGGTGATCGCCGGCATCCCCGGTGTGACCGCTGCCAACCTCAACAGCCCGAAGCAGACGGTGATCTCCGGGACCGCAGAAGGGATCGAGAGCGCCTTGAAGCAATTCCAGCAGCAGGGCATCCGCGGGCAGCGGATCGCCGTGGCTTGCGGCTTCCACTCGCCGTTAGTCGCGGCAGCGAAGGAGCCGCTGGCCCGGGCGCTGGCCGAGTGTACCTTTGCCCCGCCGCGCCGCCCGGTCTTCGCCAACACGACCGCTGCTCCCTACCCCGCCGAGCCGGCCGCCATCGCCGCGCTGCTGGCCGATCACCTGGCGTCGCCGGTCCGCTTCCAGGAGGAGATCGAAGCGCTGTACCGCCTGGGCACGCGCATCTTTGTCGAGGTCGGCCCGCAGGGAGTGCTGACCGGCCTGGTCGGACAGGTCCTATCCGATCGGCCCCACCTGGCGGTTGCCGCCGACAGCAAGGGCCGGCCCGGGTTGGTCCAGTTGCAGCACCTGCTTGGGCAGCTATTGGTTCACGGCGTGCCGGTGCGGCTGGAGCATCTGTTCGAGCACCGCGGGTTGAAGACATTGGACCTGGCCCGCCTGGAGGAGGAGACCGGCACGTCCCGGCTCTCGCCGAGCACCTGGCTGGTCAACAGCACCCGGGTCCGGCCGCTGAACGGACCGGAGCCGCGCTTCTTGGGTCCGATGCACGCCGGCCCGAACGGCGCGCCGGCAGCCATTAGGACATCAGAGAGCATGCAAGTGTCCAGAACCATTCCGGAGAAGGGGGCCGGGAATCACCAGCCGGAGCCCGTCCCCTCGCGCCCGGCCATTCCTGCGGCAGCGCCGCCCTCCGCATCGCCCCCACCGGTCCCGGCCGCCAACGGCGTCAGTCATCTTCCGCCCGTTCCTGCCGGTGCGGTCGATGAGTCCACCCAGGTGCTGCTGCGCTTCCAGGATCTGATGGCCCGCTTCCTGGATACGCAGCGGAGCGTCATGCTGACTTACTTGCAGGGCAATGGCGCGGCCGCCGCGCCGGTCCCCCTGCCGCCCGCTGCACCGGCCCCCGCGCCGCTTCCCACGGTATCCGAAGCACCCCCGCCGGCGACGCCTGCTCCGGAGGAGAAGACCCGCACTACGGCGCAGGTGGAGCCTGCCGCCCCCCAACCGGCCGCGGCAGCGATCAACCGGGAAGCGCTGACGGCCCGCTTGCTGGAGATCGTCTGCCAGCGCACCGGCTATCCGCCCGAGATGCTGGGGCTTGACCTCGACCTGGAAGCCGACCTGGGCATCGACTCCATCAAGCGGGTCGAGATCCTCGGCAGCCTCAACGGCGAGGGGAGCGGGCTCCACATCGAGATGGAGAAACTCACCGGCATCAAGACGCTTCGCGGCATTATCGATTGCTTGATCGGGCAGCAGCCAGCAGTCAAGAGTCAAGCGGCCAGCCACGGAGCACCGGCGGCGCAAGCCTCGGTTCCTGACCGGGCCGGTATTCAGCGCATGCGGGTCGAGCCGGTCGAGGCCCCTTTGCCGCGCGGCTGGTCGATCTGCCTGGCGGACGGCACCCTGCTGATCACCGACGATGGTCGCGGCATTGCTCCGGCGCTGGCCGAGCGCTTCCGGGAGATCGGCCGGGACGTGATCCTCCTGCGCAGCGGGCCGGGCGCGGTCCGAAACGGCGAGGCGGACGTGCTCCAGGCCGACCTGACTGATCCGCGCGCCGTGGCGGAGTTGCTGCCGGTAATCCGTCAGAAGGCGGGGGCGGTGGCCGGGCTGATCCACCTGCTGCCGCTGGCCGAGCCGCCCGCCGGCGAGGGCTGGGCGGAGCGGATGCAGCGCGAGGTCAAGTCGCTGTTCCTGCTGGCGCGCGGGCTGGGCAGCGAGTTGAGCGCGGAGGCTCGCGACGGCCCGGCGCTGCTGCTGGCTGCCACCGCGATGGGCGGCCACTTCGGCGCCGGCGGCGGTCCGCTCCCCGAGTCGTTCTTCCCGGGCCAGGGGGGCGTCGCAGGGCTGGTCAAGAGCCTGGCCCATGAATGGCCCACGGCGCTGGTCCGGGTCGTCGATCTGGAGCCAAGCGAGCCTGCGGCCAACCTGGCAGTGCAGCTTTTCGCCGAGCTGGGCGACGCCGACGGTCCGGTCGAGATCGGCTACCGCGGCGGCCGGCGCTTCACCCTGCGATGTGTTCCCGCCCCGCTGACGACGAATGCCGCCGACCCTGCTCCCCTGGGACCGGAATCGACCGTGCTGATCACTGGTGGGGCGCGGGGCATCACGGCCGCGGTCGCCGTGGAGCTGGCCCGGCGCTATCAGCCCAATCTGGTGATCGTTGGTCGATCTCCCTTGCCGAGTGAGGAGGAGTCGGCCGACACTGCCGCGTTGACCGCCCCGGCCGCGGTCAAGGCCGCGCTGATCGCCCGGCTGAAGCGCGAGGGCCGGCCGATCGCGCCCGCGGCAGTCGAGGCGGCCTATCAGCGCCTGCTGCACGACCGCGAGATCCGGGCCAATCTCGCCGCGCTCCGCCGAGCCGGCGCCCGCGTCCACTACTACCAGGCCGACGTCCGCGACGAGCCGGCCTTCGGCGCCGTCATCGACGAGGTGGAGCGGCGTTTCGGCGGCCTGGACGGTGTAATCCATGGGGCGGGTGTCATCCAGGACAAGCTGGTCCACGACAAGACGCCCGAGTCGTACGACCGCGTCTTCGGCACCAAGGTGGACAGCGCTCTGATCCTGAGCCGGCGGCTGCGGCCGGAGCGGCTGCGGTTTTGTGTCTTCTTCGCCTCGGTCGCCGGCCGGTTCGGCAACCGCGGCCAATCGGACTACGCCGCCGCCAACGAGGTGCTGAGCAAGCTGGCCGTTTATCTCGACCGGCGCTGGCCGGCGCGGGTGGTGGCGGTCGCCTGGGGGCCGTGGTCCGGCATCGGCATGGTGTCGGAATTGGAGGAGCACCTGGGCCGGCGCGGCTTGCAGATGATCCCGCCCGAGGTGGGGCCGCTGTTCCTTGCCGAGGAACTGAGCCACGGCCCCAAGGGGGACGCCGAGGTGGTGATCGCCGGCGACGTCGGCCAACTCGCCCGCAAGGAGGAGCGGGAGGTCGAGGCCGTCGGCGCGGCAGAACATACACCGTACTGAGTACCGAGTGACGCGCGATGAAGCATCGAATCGAGGCAACCGGAGAAACGCGCTCCAGCCGATCTGGAGAGCATTCGCGCGCCGCACTCTGTACGCCGTGCTCGGCGCCCCGTACGCACCACGCACCACGCACCACGCACCACGCACCGCTCGCCACTTCCCGCCTCGCCTGGGAGACCGAACTCTTTGTGCTGCGCGGCGACGACCGGGCCGACCTCTGCCGGCGCATCCAGGCCTTGCTCGACTATCTGAATAACAACCCTGCCGTGTCGCTGAAGGACCTGGCCTTCACCCTCAACACGGACCTGCCCGCCGGCGGCTGCCGTCTGGCCGTGATCGCTGGGTCGGCCGCCGAATTGCAGGCACGTCTGAGCCGCGCGGCCGGCCGGCTGGCCGACGCCGCTTGCCGACAAATTAACGACCGACAAGGGGTCTATTTCACCGACAAACCACTGCATCCAGAAGGGAAGCTGGCCGTCCTCTTCACCGGTGAAGGGGCCCAGTACCTCGGCATGCTCAGCGACCTGTGCGCTGAATTCCCCGAGGTGGCCGAGCACTTCGCTATCTGCGACCGCCTGTCGCTTGATGCCGGCGGCCGTGCCCAGCCGATCAGCCGGGCGTTTCTGCCGCCAGCCGACGCAACCGACGAAGAGCGAGCCGCCGCCGAGCAGGAGCTGTGGCGGCTGGACAACGCGGTCGGCAGCGTGCTGATGACCAACTGGGGCATCTATCATGTGCTCCGCAAGCTCGGCCTGGAGGCGGACGCCTTCGCCGGCCACAGCGCAGGCGAAATCTCGGCCCTCGCCGGCGCGGGGGCCCTCGACGCGGATGAGTTCCTGTTCGCCCAGCTGTTCGCGCTCGGCCATCTTCTCCGCCAGCAGGAAGACGATGGACACGTTGCCGATGCCGTGCTCCTGGCGGCGGGAGCGGGCCGGCAGACGGTCGCCGAGGTCAGCGCCCGGCTGGGGCGGGATGTCCACCTTGCCATGGACAACTGCCCGCACCAGACCGTACTGGCCGGTCCGTCGGAAGTCATGGCGGCGGTCGAGGCGGAGTTGCGGGCTCGCGGCGTGGTCTGCGAGCGCCTGCCGTTCCGTCGCCCTTACCACACGCCGTTGTTCGAGCCACACCTGGGCCCCATCGCGCGGATGTTCGATGCCCTGCCGGTCCGCCCGCCGCGCCAGCCGGTCTACTCGTGCGTGACGGCCCGGCCGTTTCCCGCTGACCCAGCGGAGATCCGGCGGCTGGCCGTCGCCCACTGGGCAACACGGGTCGAGTTCACCCGCCTGATCGAACAGATGTACGCCGACGGCGTGCGGGTCTTCGTCGAGTCGGGGCCGCGGGGCAACCTGACCTCGTTCGTCGAGGACATCCTGCGCGGCCGGCCGGCGCTGGCGGTGGCGGCTGACCTGCCGCGCCGTTCCGGTCTGACGCAACTCAACCACCTGGCCGGGCAACTCGCGGCCCACCAGGTGCCGCTGCTACTCGACCGCCTCTATCTCCACCGCGCCCCACGCCGGCTGGACGGGATTGCGGATTCCTCTCCCAATCCGCCATCGAGCCGTGCTCATGTCCTGTGCCGGTACTGGGACGTGATGGAACAGTTCCTCGACTTGCAGCGCGAGGTCACAGAATCCTTCCTGACCAGGCGGCGCGGCGGGGCCGCTCCCGGGCCGCGGTCTGCGGACTCGACGACGCCACCCCGTCGCTTCCCCCTGGTGGGGGAGGTCGTCCGCCACGAACCCGGGCGCGAGTTGGTGATGCGGCGACGGGTGGACCTGACGGAGGACCTGTACGCGCTGGACCACACCCTGGGCGGCCGCGATGCCAGCGCTATCGACCCGGACCTGCACGGCCTGCCGGTGATGCCGATGGCCTTCAGCGTGGAGATGATGGCCGAGGTCGCCGCAGTGCTGGTCCCCGGGAAACAGGTCATCGGGCTGAAGCGTGTCCGGCTGCACCGCTGGATTCCCCTCGATGAGGATGACCCAATCACGTTGGAGGTTAGCGCCCGCACCCTCCCCGCCGCGGACGGGATGAATCAGGTCCAGGTCGAGGTCCGTGACCTGGGGAATTCTTCTTCCTGGGTGCGCGGCGCGAGCGAGACGCTGGCCGTGGACGGGACGGTGGTCCTTGCCGAGCACTACCCCGAGCCGCCGCCGGTGGATGAGTTCCCGCTCACGAACGAACGGCCCTGCTGCTACACCCCCGGTCAACTTTACGACGAGGAGCGCCGCCTGTTCCACGGGCCGCTCTTCCAGGCGGTTTGCTCGACCGACCGCCAGGGCGACGAGGGGATCGAGGGACACCTGCGCACGCTGCCGCACTCGGGGCTGTTCCGCTCGCTGCCGGACCCGGAGCTGCTCACCGACCCGCTGTTGATCGACGCCTCAACTCACATCCTCGGCTGCTGGCACCTGGGGATTCCCGACCAGACCGGGCGGGTCGTCTTCCCTTACGAATTGGGCACGGTGCAGCTTTACGGCCCCCGCCCGGCCGTCGGCACACGAGTGAAGTGCCGCGTCCGGATCGAGCGCAGCAGCGCCCGCCAGGTGAGCCACCGCATCGACCTGATCGGGCCGGACGGCCGGCTCTGGTGCCGCCTGCACCCGGCCGAGTACTGGCGCTTCTACTGGCCGAGCGAGTATACCGATTACTTCCGCCGGAAGGACGAGTTCTTGCTCGGCCATCGCTGGGCCGCTGTCGAGGGGCTTGGCGGTGGGGAGCATATCTGCTGCATGCGGATTGATCCGCCCGCCGACCTGACGCAGCCGGTCATGCGCGGGGCGCTGGCCCACGCCAGCCTGAGCCGCACCGAATGGCAGCAGTTCCGCTCGATGAAGCAGCCGGAGGCGCGCCGAACCGAATGGTTGTTCGGCCGGATCGCCGCCAAGGACGCCATCCGTGCTCTTTGGCACGACCGGTACGGCGAACGCCTCTTTCCGGCAGACATCGAGATCCGCTCCGACCCGCACGGCCGGCCGGTGGCCTGCCGGCTCGACGGCGCCGGGCCGGAAGAATTGCCGGCCGTCTCGATCACTCATACCGCCGGCGTCGCGGCCGCCCTGGCCGTGTTTGGCCGGCCGGCGGGCATCGACCTGGAGCAGGTCCAGCCGCGCGGCCAGGAGTTCGAGGAGATCGCCTTTGATCCGACCGAGCGCCGGTTGCTCGACCGCTTCGGCCCGGCCCGCGACGAAGGGATCGCCCGTTTCTGGTGTGCCCGCGAGGCGGCGGCCAAGGCGCTGGGGCGCGGGCAGATCGAGGGACCGCGCACTCTAGCCGTCCGCGCTATCGACCTGGCGACGGGGACCATCCAGGTGGCGCCGGGGCCGCTCCTGGCGGCCGAGTTCCCCGAGCTGCGCGGGCAGCTCCTCATTGCCCGCACCGTCCGCGACGGCGACCTGGTCGTCGCTGTCAGTTTCTGTGAAAGGACCGGAGCATGACTGCCATCAGCCGCGAACAGATCCTCAACGACCTGGCCGGCATCCTGAAGAACTTCCACGGCCGCGAGTACTACGGTGAGATCGGCCCGCAGACGCGCTTCTTCGGCGACCTGGGGCTGGCCTCGATCGACGCGGTCGTCCTGGGTGAGACGATCGAGGCACACTACGGCCGGAAGCTGCCGTTCCACGAGTTCATGGCAGGGCTGGGCCAGCGCGCCGTCCGCGACATCGAGGTGGGCGAGTTGGCCGCCTTCCTGCACCGGCATTTGAACTAGGGACACTTCCGAGCCGCGAGCGTCAGCGAGCGGGCCCGCTCTGGTCCGCTCGCTAACGCTCGCGGCTCGGACCGGAGAACCTTGACCCATGCCGTTTGTTCGCGTTGATGGGATGAAGTTTTACTACCAGCAGTCGGGCCAGGGGCCGGACGTGGTGCTAATTCACGGCATCACCGGGAACATGGCCATCTGGCCGCTGATCGATGTGATCCGCGCCCTGGCGGCCGATTTCCGCGTCACCTACTACGACCTTCGCGGCCACGGCTACAGCGACACGCCGCCGACCGGCTACACCTCGGCCGACATGGCGCATGACCTGCGCAAACTCCAGCAGGCGCTCGGGCTGGGGCCGTCGTATCTGCTCGGCCACAGTTTTGGCGGCGTCATCGCCCTGCATGCCGCCGTCCTTTACCCGGAGGCGGTGCGGGGTATCGTGCTGTCGGACCCGTATTTCCCCGGGCTGCGCCATCTGGAAAACGACGTGCCCCGCTGGTCCGGCTGGCAGGAATACAAGCAGCAGTGCGCCCGCGCCGGCCTGGAGATCAGCGACGAGGCCTGGTTCGACGTCGGCGACGTGCTGCGGCAGGCAGCTACCCTGACGCCGGAGCGGCGGGCGATGTTCGAGAAGGAGCTGGGTGGCCCGGCGTTGCAGCGCCTGGTCCGGCTGGCGGCCACGACCTGCGGCGAGGATGTTCAGGCGGTGGCCGGCCTCACCGCCGAGCGGATCGTGTCGGTCCGTCAGCCGGTGGTCGCGCTCTACGGCGAGCACTCCCCCTTCCTGGCCACCTGCCGTTTCCTGGAGCAGAACCTGCCCAACTGCAAGGCGGCCCTTGTCCCCGGCGCCCAGCATCGCGCTCACGAGGAGAACCCGGCCGGCTACGTCGCATTGGTCCGCAAGCACCTCCGCGACATGGCCGGCCTGTCCGGCGGCCCGGCGCGCGGCGAGCCGCTGGCGGTGGAGGGAACAACATGAAGCTCCAAGACCATGTGGCCGTGGTGACAGGCGCCGCCAGCGGCATCGGCCGGGCGCTCTGCCCCCTGCTGGCGCGCGAGGGCGTCCGCCTGGGACTGCTCGACCGCAACGCCGAGGGACTGGCCTCGCTGGCCGAGGAACTGCGGGCCGTGGGTGCCGCCTGTGCCACAGCCACGGCTGATGTGCGCGACCGGGGAGCGGTCCATGCGGCAGTCACGACGCTGGCCGGGCAGCTCGGGCCGGTTGACATCCTGGTGGCCTGCGCGGGGATCACCGGGACCACGCTGGTGGACGACCTGGACGTCGAAGGCACCGAGGCGATCCTCCGGGTGAACTTGCTGGGCGTGGCCCACGCCATCGATGCCGTGCTGCCGGGGATGCTGGAGCGGCGGCGCGGACAGATCATTGCCCTCTCCAGTCTGGCCGGCTGCCGCGGTATGCCGTTCTCGGCGGCGTACAGCGCCAGCAAGGCGGGGCTGGCGGCGTATCTGGAGAGTCTGCGGCCGGCGCTGCGGCGGCGCGGCATCGGGGTCACGACCGTGCTCCCCGGATTCGTCCGCACGCCGTTGATGCAATCCGCCGCGGTGCAGCCGCCCGTGCCGCTGATGGAGCCGGGGGCGGCGGCCCGGCATGTCCTCAAGGCGATCCTGCGGCGGCGCCGCGTTTACTCGTTCCCGTGGGACACCAGCCTGGCGGTCCGCCTCCTCTGCTGGCTGCCCGCGGGGGTCTACGACTGGGTGATGGCCCGGGGGGCGGCCCGGATCCCGAACCTGCGGTACTGATGGCGACGGTGGCGGGTGCGATGGACACGCTGCACGGCAAAGTGGTGGTAGTGACGGGGGCCACGGGAGGGATTGGCCGGGCCCTGGTCCGCGCCCTGGCGGAGCACGGCTGCCGGCTGGGTCTGCTGGCCCGGACGCCCGAGAAGCTGGCGAAGCTGGCGGTCGAGCTGCGCGGTACCGTCCTGAGCGCGCAGCCGGTCGATGTGCGCGACCGGGCCGCCGTGGCCGATGCCGTGGCCGCCGTGGAGCGCACGCTGGGACCGGTGGACGTGTTAATCCACAACGCCGGCGTCGGCCGACTGACCGATGCCCGCTCGCCCAACCTGGATGACCTGATAGAGATGCTGGGCGTCAATTACCTGGGAGGCGTCTACGTCCTGGCGGCGGTGCTCCCCTCGATGCTGGCGCGCGGCGGCGGTCAGATAGTGGCGGTCAGCTCGCTGGGGGCGCGGCGGGCGCTCCCCTGGTGTGCCGGCTACGCGGCGAGCAAGGTCGCCTTCGCGACCTACCTTGAAAGTCTTCGGCCGGCGCTGCGGCGGCGCGGTATCCGGGTAACGACGGTCTACCCCGGTTTTGTCCGCACCGCGATGAGCGAGGTGCTGCCGCTGCGCTTCCCCATGCCGATGATGCGGCCGGAGGCAGCGGCCAGGCGCATCATCCGGGCGATCAGCAAGGGCCGGCGCGAGGCAGCGTTCCCGTGGTATCAGGCCGCGGTGATGAGTGTGCTGCGCCGGTTGCCGGCATGGGCCTACGATCACCTGATGGCCGCCGCCGGGCGGTGGGGAATCCGAGGCGATTATTGACGGAAGAGGGGGCTTCGATGAGCACGGCAACCATCCGCGACCGACGCACCTCCGGCGCCGCGGCCTCGCCGCCCCTGCGCTGCGTGGACTGCGCCGCCGCGCTGGGGGAAGGCGGCACGGGCTGTGCTCGCTGCGGGCGGTTGTATCCGGTGCGGGATGGCCTGTTGCTCGTGCAGGAGACGCTGACCGGCAACAACCGCATCGCCGCCGACTTCTACAACAGCGACCGCTGGTTGAGATTTCGCCCGTGGGAACAGCTCTTCCTGAAGGTCCAGGGCGGCCTGCCGGGCGCGCGGATGCAGATCCTCCGCCACCTGCGGCATCTCCGCACCGGCGCCCTGCTGGAAGTCGGCATCGGCGACGGCGAGAACGTCGCCCTGCTGCCGCGGTCGCTGGAGATCACCGGCATCGACATTGCCCGCCGGCCGCTGGCCGCTTGCCGTGACCGCTATCCGCGGCGCGGCCTGTTCCTGGCCCTGGCCGAGGGGGAGCACCTTCCCTTCGAGGATGACTCGTTCGACGCGGTGCTGTGCGTCGGCGGCTTCAACTTCTTCAGCGACCCGCCCGGGGCCTTAAAGGAGATGGCGCGCGTCTGCCGGCCGGGCGGTCGGGTCGTGGTGGCTGACGAGCTGCCCGACCTGCACCGCTACGGCTGGGGCCACCTGCTCGGCTGGCCAGGCCTCGACATCTGGCTGATGGAGCGTTTCTGGTTTGGCCCGGAGTTCACGAACATGGTCCTGAACAACCAACTCGACGTACACGCAGCGGCCCGCGCGGCCTTGGGATCGCACCGGGTCCATACCATCTGGCGCGGCCTGGGCTACTGTATCGTCGGCTCTCCGCAAGCGTGAGCGAGCGGGGCGGCTATTTCACAGAGCCGCGAGCGTGAGCGAGCGGGGCGGCCTAGCCCGCTCCCTGACGGTCGCGGCTCAGAAAGACACAAAGGACGGTCGCGGCTCAGAAAGACACAAAGGACAGCGAACGATGCCCACCCAAACTCAACCCCTCCCCTCCACCTGGATTGCCGATGGTGCGCTGCTCCAGTGCGTGACCTGCGGCGGCGCGCTGGGGGCGGCCGACGACTGGGCGCTGACCTGCGCCGGCTGCGGCCGGTCTTACCCGATCCGCGACGGCATCCTTGACACGATGGGTCAGCTTCAGGGGAACAACAAGGTGGCCGCCGACTTCTACAACGGTCCCCTTTGGCCGCGCTTCCGCTTCTGGGAATGGTTCACCTTCCTCTGCAATGGGGGAGAGCGTCGCGCGCGGCGCCAGATCACCAAACACCTGCCGAACCTGTCCGGCACCCGGCTGCTGGAGGTGGCCATCGGCGACGGCTCCAACCTGCCGCTGATCCCGGCCGACTGTCTGGTCTACGGCAATGACATCTCGATTGTTCAACTAGAAGGCTGCCGGCGCCGCTTCCCGGACCGCGACCTGCGTCTGCTCCTGGGCGAGGCGGAAAGCCTCCCCTTCCGCGACCGCACCTTCGACAACGTGCTCAGTGTCGGCGCCTTCAACTATTTCAACGATCCGCTCCGCGCCCTCAGAGAGATGGCCCGCGTCTGTCGGCCCGGCGGATGGGTGGTGGTCGCCGACGAGGTGCCCAACCTGCCGAACCGGCTGATCGGCCACCGGATCGGCCTGCCGCAGCTCGACCGCTGGATCATGGCGCGCCTGATGCACCTGGGGCCCGAGTTCACCGACATGGTTGATCGCCATCGCAACCTCCAATTGGAACCGATCGTCAAGGAGGTCCTCGACGATTGGCAGATCCATTCGCTCTGGTTCCAGGTCGGCTACTGCATTGTGGGCCGGCCCAAGGCGTGAAGCAGTCCGTAATCCGTAGTCCGTAGCAGGGCTATCTGACCGGCACTTCACCCAGGGTGGTAGAATAACGCCGATACTACGGACGACGGACTACAGACTAAGATGCTCTTCATCACCTTCGTCCTGAAAAACCTGCTGCGTCGCAAGGCCCGGTCGTTGCTAACACTGGTCGGCGTCGGCGTCGCAGTCGCGGCCGTGGTGGCCCTGGTCGGCATTGCCCAGAGTTTCCGGCGCTCCTTCGCCGAGCTGTACACCAAGCGCGGCGTGGACCTGGTCGTCGTCCGGGCCGGCACCCGCGAGCGCATCGGCAGCTCGCTGCCGGAACAGGTCGGCGACCGAATCCGACAGGTGCCGGGAGTGGCAGCGGTGTCGCCCGGCCTGATGGATGTCATCTCCTTCGAGCAGCGGCAGCTGATCGGCGTCCCCATTCAGGGCTGGGCGCCCGATAGTTTCCTCTTCAACGATCTTCGCTTTATCAGCGGCCGGCGTCTTCAGGCCGGCGACCGCCGCGGCGTGATGCTCGGCAAGGTCCTGGCCGCCAACCTTGACAAGACCGCCGGTGAGACGGTGGAGATCTTCGGCGAGGACTTCCGGGTCGTCGGCGTCTTCGAGAGCTTCAGCATCTACGAGAATGGCTCGGCCGTCGTGCTGCTCCGCGACCTGCAAGAGCTGATGAACCGCGAGGGCCAGGTCACCGGCTTTCAGGTCATCCTGGAGGATCGGCCGAACAAGGCCGCCCTGATCGAGGAGGTCAAGGCGAAGATCAACGACCTGCGCGACGAGCGCGGCCGACCGCTCGGCCTGGACGCGCTGCCGGTCGAGGATTACGTCAGCACCACCTCGCAGATCCAGATGGCCCAGGCCATGGCCTGGGTGACATCGGTGATCGCCCTGGTGATCGGGGCCATCGGCGTGCTCAACACGATGATCATGTCGGTCTTCGAGCGGACGCGCGAGATCGGCATCCTGCGGGCGATCGGCTGGCGCCGCGGGCGGGTGATGCGGATGATCTTGTACGAGTCGGTGTTGCTGAGCGTCGCCGGGGCGGCGGTCGGCATCGCGGCGGCGGTGGTCCTGACCCGTGTTCTTAGTGCCTCGGCCGAAGGGAGCCGGTTCATCGAGGGGAGTGTAGATCCGGGCGTCATGGTCCGCGGCCTGGTCATCGCCCTGTTTGTCGGGCTGGCCGGCGGCATCTACCCGGCCCTGCGCGGCGCGTTGCTTTTGCCGACGGAGGCGATCCGCCATGAGTAAACCGCCGCTCCTGCGGGCCGAGCACCTGAGCAAGACCTACCCCGACGGCCAGGTCAACGCCTTGGTGAATGTCAGCCTGGCCATCGCGCCGGGGGATTACGTCGCCATCATGGGACCGAGCGGCTGTGGCAAGTCCACCCTGCTCAACCTGCTGGGGGCGCTCGATCGGCCGACCAGCGGTCGGCTTTTCTTTGAAGACAAGGACCTGGCCGAGCTAGACGATCTGGACCGGTTCCGCTCGCAGAAGATCGGCTTCGTGTTCCAGTCGTTCTACCTGCTGCCCACGTTGACAGCGGCCGAGAACGTGCAGCTGCCGATGTTCGAGGGGCCGCTCTCGGCTCGGCAGCGGGCGCGGAAGGCGAAGGAGTTGCTGGCGGCGGTCGGCCTGAGCCATCGGGCCGACCATTTGCCCATCCGCCTCTCGGTGGGGGAGCGGCAGCGGGTGGCCATTGCCCGGGCGCTGGCCAACGACCCGGTGCTGCTGCTGGCCGACGAGCCGACCGGCAACCTTGATTCGCGCACGGCCGCCGATGTCCTCGACCTGTTCGACCTGCTCCACCGCGACCGCGGTATGACGATCGTGTTGGTGACGCACGGCCCGGAGGTCGCCGCCCGTGCCGCCCGCTTGATCCGCATGCGCGACGGCCGGATCATTGCCGAGGGCCAGGCAGGCGCCCCCAGCGCCTGAGACGGCGCATAGGGATGTTCCTTCTTGGGCAGGGCTCAGCGGAACAGCGCCTGCATTACCGCGGCGCAGACGCCTGCCGTCACCTTGGCCAGGAACGGGTAGTCCAGCGTCTCGGGCGTGTCGGTCGGTTGGTGGTAGTGCGGGTTGCGGAAGAATGAGGTGTCGGTGATCATCAGCGCTTCGTAGCCGAAGTCCCAGAAGGGGCTGTGGTCGCTGAGCCGAACCTCGCGCAGCAGTTCGCCGTTGCCCGGCACGGCGAGAAACTCCACGGGGAGTCCCGCCACACCCTTCATGCCGGCGACCACCGCCCGCAGCAGTCCCTGCGACCGCTCGTTGCCGCAGACACCGATGAAGTTGCCCACATCGGGATAGAAGCCGACCAGGTGCGGCGGCAGCTTCTGCCCGCCGGGGCGCGGATCGGTGTAGCCGAGCATCTCCAGCGCGATCATGCCGCCGACCGACGCCCCCGCCTGACTCAGTCCCTGGGCGTGCAGATAACTGCCGATCATTCCATATTCTTCCAGGTCGAAGGCAGCCAGTTGCAGCCGGGCCGGGAACGCTCCACTCGACCGCAGCCGTGGCCCGACCCAGTGGGCCAGCTCGATCAGGGCAGCGACGGCGCTGGCGTTGTCATCGGCCCCGGGCGAATCCGGTACCGAATCGTAATGAGCCCCAATGATCACCAGCGGCAGACGGTCATCTGCCGGCAGCGGTGCGGTCAGGTAGTTGATGCACTCGAAGCCGGCCTCCTCATGGCGGACGCGGCTTACCGCGAAACCCGCCTGTTGAAGGTGGTCAGCGAT
Source organism: Gemmataceae bacterium (assembly GCA_035575035.1). Taxonomy (GTDB): domain Bacteria; phylum Planctomycetota; class Planctomycetia; order Gemmatales; family Gemmataceae; genus DATLYH01. Next base: position 5,480 of record DATLYH010000395.1, on the reverse strand, counting down.
GTATTCCTGGGCCCGGCGATGCTCGCGGCTTCCCGGCGGGCGCGGCGTCTGGGCCAGCTGCGCGACATGGCGGCGGAGCCGCGCTTCCAGGGCGGGCAGATCGAAGGAATTGCTCATGGCTCACTCGTAGGCGATGGCGTCGGCGATGCGGAGGCGGACGGCGTGCCAGGCGGGGAGCAGCCCGGCCAGGGTGGCGATCAACGTGGCCAGACCGATCACGCCGCCGGCAACCTGCCACGGCACACGAACACCGAAACTGAAGCCGGCCTCCTCCAGTAGAATCACCCGCACGGCGTAATACTCCATCGGGATGCCGATCAGGAGGCCGCTGACTGCACCGATCAAACCCATCAGCACGGCCTCGGCCAGCACCGACCGCAGCACCTGACCGCGCGAGGCACCAAGGGCCCGCAACAGGCCCAGCTCCCGCCGCCGCTGCAACACCGAAATCAACAGCGACGTTACCACCCCGATTGCCGCCACCATCCCGACCACCGCTTCCTGGGCGTAGCCGATGCCGTACAGCCGCTGGATCATCCCGCGGATGCTCTCGCGCAGCTCCGGCCGGGTCATCACTACCAGCGACTCCTCCACCCCCCAGCGCCTCAGGATGGTCTCGCGGACGGCGTTGGGGTCCTGGACCTGCGGCGACTGGCACAGCAGGCCCCAGGGGAGATTGACCGGGAACGGCGCTCCCGACGCCGCGCCCAGAGCGGCCGACAGCTTGATCCGGATCTGCGCTTCGGGGGGACGAATGTAGAGATCGAACACATCCACCAGATCATCGCGGAAGTGTTCCAGGTAGTGCTCCCGGTCGATGACGACCGTGCCGCGGTTCCAGGAGTAATCCTGTACCGTGCCGAGCACGTGTAGCTGGACGGGACCGCCCGGCCCGCGGAGGGTGATCGACTCCCCCGCGCCGACGCCGTGCAGCAGGGCGAAGTTCTCCGAGACCAGGACCGCACCCGACTTGCTCAGGCGCGGCAGCAGCTCCAGTCCTGGTACCGGCGCCGGCAGCAGGTCGGCGCTGTAGAAAGCGCCGGCGTCCAGGGCGATCAGGAAGACGCGGTCATCACGGAACTCAACCTGCTTGAAGCGGACCGGGACCGCTTTCTCGACCTCGAGGAGGGTTTCCAGCTGCCGGCCGACGCTCTCCTGCATCGCCAGGCTCTGGCCGCTGGCCGTCACCGGGCTGTTGGCGGTCACAAACAGGTCGGCGGCGATGGAATGGTCCACCCAGGTCAGCACTGCATCCTCGCTGCTCTGGGTCACGCCGGCGGTCTGCATCATCAGGGCGACGAACGCGGCCAACGATGCGATCACCAGCCCGGTGCGGCCGGGACTGCGAATCAGGTTGTCGGCGGCCAGGCGCTCCTCGACCCCCAACAGCAGCCGGACCAGCGGCAGCAGCAGCCGGGCGACAACGGCAGCCAGCGACGCCGTGATCACCAGCGCTCCGAGGAAGACCAGGAGAATGGCACCGTAGGTTCCTATGCGCTCGGGCAGCTGGCGGCGCAGGGCGAAGCAGGCCAGCCCGGCCCCCACCAAGAGCGCACTGCTCAGGACCGGCAGCAGCCGGGCCAGGGTCCCGTGCAGGCGCGGCACGCGGCGGACTGCGTCGGCCGGCTCCTCGCCTGCCGCGCGTGTGGCCGGGACCAGCCCGGCCAGCATGGCGGTGGCCGCGCCCGCCACCACTGCCAGCACCAGCGTATCCGCCGTCACCTCTACCCGCCGGGCCTGCAACGGCACGAAGACATCGCTGAGGATTTGCTGAAACGGCCCCAGCGCCAGATGGGCCAGGCCCAGACCCAGCGGCACCCCCAGGAGCGAACCGGCCAGGCCCAGCAGCCCCGCCTCGCCCATGAACAGGCCGGCCACCTGCCCGCGCGTCGCCCCCAGCGAGCGCAGAATGCCGATATCATGCCGGCGCTCGGCCACGCTGACCGACAGGGCGTTGTAAACCAGCAGCAGCCCGACCACCAGAGCGCAAAGGCCCCCAAGTTGAAAGCCCAGCTCCAGGCCGGCCATCACCTTGTGCATCGACTGGTCGTTGACCTCGGGGCTGCGCACCTCGGCCCGGTTGCCGACGATCTCCTGGGCCTGGCGCTGCACCTGCTCTCGGTTCGCCTCCGGCTCCAGCGTCAGGTCGATTCGGGTAACCCGGTCGGTCAGCCGGCTCAGTCGGGCGGCATCGTCCAGGCTCATGAAGAGCACGCTGCCGCCGAGGATCGCCTTGGTGTCGTGGGCATCCACGGTGCCGTAGCCGGACAGCGGATAGATCTTGCCGGCGACCCGGACCTGGAACTCGGCGATGCCGTCGGGCATGGCGGCGGCCAACCGGCTGCCGACGAAGACCGGATAGCCGCGCGGGATGGCCAACGGCCGGGCGACAAGCTGGACCTCAATCCCCCAGGGGTTGTCGTTATGGTTGAGCGAGTCCAGCTCGACGCCGACCAGCATGGCCGACTTGTTGTTCAGGGCGGGCAGCACGGCCCGGTCAATGATCAATGGCCGGACTGTCCGGACGCCGGGGAGGCGGGCGCGGCGGAGTTCGTCAATCAGGGCGCGATCAACACCGGCCTCGCCATTGGTGACCAGTAGGCCGGTCATGTCGGCCAGGGGAGTGGCGGCGCCGCGAGCGGCCTGGACCATGCTCTGGTTCAGGACGCGGGTGGCCACCAGCGTGGCGACGCCCAGGGCGATGCTGGCGACGACCAGCACGGTGCGCAGGGCATGCTTGCGCAGGTAGCGGAGGCTAAGCGTTCGCAGCAGCGCGGCCATGCTGTCCTCGCAAGATTTCCTCGGCCTGAATTAGTCCGTCGCGGAGATAGATCAGGCGGTCGCCGTAGGCGGCCGCCTGGGCATCGTGGGTGACCATGACCACCGAGCGCTGTCCGGCTGCAGGCAGGCTGCGGAGCAAGGTCAGGATCTCCTGGCTGCTGGCCGAGTCGAGGTTGCCGGTCGGTTCGTCGCAAAGGACGGCCTCGGGCTCGGTCACCAGAGCGCGGGCGATGGCGACGCGCTGCATCTCGCCGCCGGACAGCTCCTCGGGAAAGTGCTCGGCCCGGTCGCCGAGGTCCACGCCCTCCAGGGCGGCGGTCGCCCGTTCCAGGGCGGTCCGGCGGCGCTGCCCGGCCAGCAACAGCGGCAGGGCGACGTTCTCCACCGCCGTCAGGGTCGGCAGCAGGTTGAAGAATTGGAAGACGAAGCCGATGCTCGAACGCCGCAGCAGGGAGCGCTCGCGGTCAGAAAGGGTCCGCAGGTCGCGCCCGCGGAAGAGAGCGGCACCCGTGGTGGGGGTATCGAGTCCGCCGAGCAGGTGAAGCAGGGTGGACTTGCCGGAGCCGCTGGGGCCCATGATGGCGACGAACTCGCCGGCCGCGATCCGGAGACTGACCCCCCGCACTGCAGCCACCGAACGGCGGCCCTGCTGATAGACCTTCGTGACTTCCTGCAACTCCATCATAGGCGTACTCGAAAAGGTAAGATCATGGCGAGGCGCTACTCCGACGGCGGCAACTCTGGCGTGGACCCGTCCTCCCGGGAGAAGGGGCCTTCAGGGCGGAGATCCCTGGGACGTCCAGCGCAGCCTCTTTCGGCTTCAGCCGCAGATTCGCGACACTCGCCCCTCCGATGCGGTGGATGTCTCGATCCCTGCCTGGCTCGGCCTCCACAAGCAATCCCTCGCGCCAGCCGTTTTACCGCGTCAGTTTCTTATACCGAATCCGGTGCGGCTGGTTAGCGGCCTCGCCCAGCCGCTGCCGCCGCTGCGCCTCGTAGGTCTGATAGTTCCCCTCGCACCAGACGGTCTTGCTGTCCCCTTCAAATGCCAGAATGTGCGTCGCGACGCGGTCCAGGAACCAGCGGTCGTGGCTGATCACCACCGCGCAGCCGCCGAAGTTCAATAGCGCCTCCTCCAGGGCCCGCAGGGTGTCCACGTCGAGGTCGTTGGTCGGCTCGTCGAGCAGCAGCAGGTTGCCGCCGCGGCGGAGCAGCTTGGCCAGGTGGACCCGGTTGCGCTCGCCGCCGGACAGCTCGCCGACCCGCCGCTGCTGATCCGGCCCCTTAAAGTTGAAGCGGGCCACGTAGCCGCGCGACGCCACCCGCCGCTTGCCCAGCATCAGGTAATCCGTCCCGCCGGTGATCTCCTCAAAAACGGTCTTGGTGTCGTCGAGGGTGTCGCGGAGTTGGTTGACGTAGGCCGGCACCACCGTCTCGCCGACGCGGAGGATGCCGCCGTCGGGCTTCTCCTCGCCGACGATCATACGGAACAGGGTCGTCTTGCCGGCGCCGTTGGGGCCGATCACGCCGACGATGCCGCCCTTGGGCAGGTCGAAGTTGAGGTCCTCCATCAGCAGGTTGTCGCCGTAGGCTTTGCGGACGTGCTCGGCCCGGACCACCAGGTCACCGAGGGGCGGTCCGGGGGGGATTTGCAGGACCAACTCGTCCTCGCGTTCCTCGTATTCCTGGGCGGCCAGCTTCTCGTAGGCCTGGAGGCGGGCCTTGCTCTTGGCCACGCGGGCCCGGGGGGCCATCCGGGCCCACTCCAGCTCGCGGGCCAGCTGCTTGCGCCGGGCCGACTCCGCCTTCTCCTCGCGGGCCAGCCGCTGCTGCTTCTGCTCCAGCCAGGAGGAGTAATTCCCCTTCCACGGGTAGTAATTGCCGCGGTCCAGCTCCAGGATCCACTCGGCCACATTGTCGAGGAAGTAGCGGTCGTGGGTGACGGCGATCACGGTGCCGGGGTATTCTTGCAAGTGCCGCTCCAGCCAGGCGACCGACTCGGCGTCGAGGTGATTGGTCGGCTCATCAAGCAGCAGCAGATCGGGGCGCTGCAGCAGGGTCTTGCACAGGGCGACGCGGCGGCGCTCGCCGCCGGAGAGGGTGGCTACCGGGGCATCGCCGGGCGGCAGGCGCATGGCGTCCATGGCGATCTCGAGCTGGCGGTCCAGTTCCCAGGCGTTGGTCGCGTCGATGGCGTCCTGGACCTTCTGCATCTCCTCCATGATCGCGTCGAATTCCTCGGGCGGCGCCTCGGCCAGGCGGTTGCCCAGCTCCTCGTGCCGCCGCAGCAGGGCCCGGGTGGCGGCAACTGCCTCCTCGATGTTGCCGCGGACATCCTTGGTCTCGTCGAGGCGCGGCTCCTGAGGGACGAAGCCGATCGTGATGCCGGGAGCGTGGCGGACAGTGCCGAGGTGGTCGGTGTCCACGCCGGCCATGAGGCGCAGCAAGGTGCTCTTGCCGCTGCCGTTGCTGCCGATGACGCCGATCTTGGCCCCGAAGAAGAAGGCCAGCGTCATGTTCCGGAGCACCTCGCGTTTGCCGTAGGCCTTGCTGACGTTCTCCAGGGTGAGGATGTACTGCTCGGACATGGATTGCCTCGACCGCTTGCCGCCAGGAGCCCAACTCCGGCACGCGGCCGGCGTCAGCCGGCCGGTAGTTCTGCACCGGCCGCGCGCCTCACCGGCCGGCTGACGCCGGCC
>DATLYH010000394.1:0-3626 GCA_035575035.1 Gemmataceae bacterium | reverse complement strand
CCTGCGACCTGGTCGTCAGTATCAGCCACTGCGCCGCCAAGGCCGCCCTGGCGCCGGCTGGCGTCCCGCATGTCTGCTACTGCCTGACTCCCATGCGCTATGTCTGGCACCTGCGCGATGCCTACTTCGGCGCCCGGCACGGCTGGCGGGGACTTCTCCTCGACCGGCTACTGGAAGTACTGCGCGAGTGGGACCGACAGACCGCCCGGCGCGTGACGCACTTCATTGCCGTCAGCCGGACTGTCCAGGGGCGCATCGCCGACTGCTACGGCCGGTCCAGCACGGTGATCTACCCGCCGGTGAACACCGACTTCTACCGGCCGGCGCCGGTATGGCGGCAGGACTATTACCTGGCTGTCTCCGCGCTGGTGCCGTACAAGCGTCTCGACCTGGCCATCGCTGCGTGCAACCGGCTGCGCCGGCCCTTGGTGATCATCGGCGCCGGCCAGGAGGAACGCCGGCTGCGCGCCCTGGCTGGGCCGACCGTGCACCTCCTCGGCCGGCAGTCGGACGGGGTCATCCGCGATCACCTGCGGCGTTGCCGGGCGCTTCTCTTCCCCGGCGAGGAGGACTTCGGTATCGTCCCGGTCGAGGCGATGGCCTGCGGCACACCGGTGATCGCCTTCGGCAAGGGGGGCGCCACCGAAACGGTTATACCACCCGGTGTCTCAGCTGAGCCGACGGGGTTGTGGTTTGAGGAGCAGACGGTCGATTGCCTGTGTGCGGCGATGGAGCGGTTTGAGCGCTGCGGCGACGATCTTGACCCGGCGGTCGCCCGGCGCCAGGCGCTGCGCTTCAGCCGCCGTCGCTTTGCTCGGGAGCTCTTCGCTTACCTCGATGCGGTCCTGCAACAGATCGGCCATCCACGTCCATGGAAGGAGGGCAGGCGTTCCGTTTGGGCCGGCGCAACCGAGGGGGCCGGGGACGGATGACGGGGGTGCCCCCGGCCCCAGACCAATGATGGCCGAGCAGGACCGGCCGCTCACGGACAGCAGACCGGCACCATCACCTTGGCCGCATACGGCACCATCACACAGTAGCGCTGCTTGTAGGTGATGGTCTCGGGCCGGTACTCACAGACAACGCGATGCACCGGGAAGGTCCGCTGCTCGGGCCGATAAGAGCAGACATTGACCGTGATCTCCCTTTGTTCAGGAACCGCCTCCATCACGACGCACTTGACCCGGTGGGTGACATATTCGGGCCGGCAGCTGGTGTAGGTGCAGCCGGTGCATGGATCGGTACAGGTCACCGGCACCATCCGGCAGCTGATCACCTCGCGCTCGACTTCGCGCGGCACATATCGGCAAACATAGATGGTCCGCTTTTCGGGGGTCCAGACCGGTATCATCACCGTGCAGGTCCGCTCCTCAACCATCACGCGCGGGATGACACGGGTGATGGTGCAGGTCACGTCGCGCTCGCGCCATTCCGGCCGATAGCAGGTCACGGTCTTCTCGATCCAGCTGATGCAGCACGGAGTACAGCAGACGTGGCCGGCCCGCACGGCCGGTCCCGCCAGCGCCATCACAACCGTCGTCAAACCGATCGCCGTCAGTTTCTTCATGACTGCTCCTCATCGTGAAATTGGAGAAACGGGCAAATCGTGGTAACCTGGTCAAATCCAGACGACACGTTGCCAAGGGGACGACAACCTTGCAAGGGTAAAGGAATGAGATGGAGTTGTGCCGGAGGAGGTACAGTCAGAATAATTGGTGCATTCGGCATTTCCGGCCGGCGACCCCAGTGATTGCGGGACCGCCTTGCGAAAGGGCCTGACCAGAAATTCTGGCGGCCCTAAGCCGGGGTTTTGGCTTGGGTTAGCCAGTAGTCCTCCCATTGGCCGGATTGGTCCAGCGCCTCCAGGGCCATCAGGGCTTCGGCGTTGGCGGCATCCCAGCGGCGACCCTGGCCCTTCAGCCGAGCGGTCAGCGTCTGGCAGCAAGACTCCGTCGGCCCGCTGCCCACCTGCCAGCCCTTCGCCGCGAACTCCGGACCGCGGATCATCTCCCGCCGCTCACTGACGTAGCCAAGCAACGCATCGGCCGCCTTCCGCGGCGCGCCGCGGAGCGTGCCACGCCAATCGAGCCGCTTCGCCCAGGCGGCGTCGTAGCCGTCGTGCTTGAAGGTGTGCAGCAGGTCCTCGGCCCAACGCTTGCCGTCGGCATCGTCGTCGCCACAAACAACGCGGCGGGCAGCGTGGACATGCTCGGCCAGATGGTAGAAGTCCAACCCCAACGCGTCCCGCGGCAGGTTCTGCCGCGCCACCTGCTTGCGAATCCACGGGGCGCCATCGACCATGCCGATCTTCTCGTCGGCCCGATCCAGGCGGAGCCGGGCCGCCTGCCGCCGCATCAACCGCCCCACCGCTTCGTGGTCGCCCTTGCTGCCTTCCACCAGCCGATGCCGCCGCGTGTCGTCGTAGTAAACAACGAGCTTGAACTCCTTGAAGGCCTGGTCGGCGCCCGGCCGCAACGGCGGCAGCGGTTTGGCTTTCTTACCCCGAAGTTTACGCTGGTGCTTGATCGTCGCCCGCCGCTTCCGCTTCTCCGCCTCCGTCACCAGCGGCACCATCACCCCATCGCAGCCAAAGTCGACCCGCGTCTTCGCCCGAGCCGGCGAGGCAATGTTCGCTGCCGCAACGTTCGCTGGTGAAGCGTGCGCTGGCGCAACGTGGGAGGGTGAAGCAATTGATGCCGAAGCATTGGAGGGCGAAGCAGTCGCTGCCGATGGTGTAACGTTCGCTGGCGAAGCGTTCGATGCCGATAGGGAAGGGTTCGATTTCGATCCCCCTGCGTTCGCGATCGAAGGCGTCGCGGAGTCGGTCATGACGCCGTCGGTCGCGGACCAGCCCGGTGTCAAAGCCCCAGACTTCTGGGCGGCCAACACCTGCCGACCTTCCTGCTCCACCACCTGCCGCAGCGTCTCGCGGCTCAACTCGAGTTGCGCCGCCCGCTTCAGATTCGCCGCCGCCGCCGCAAAGCTCGAACTGCTGGCGTTGAGCCGACACGCCAACTCGCGTGTCCCCTGGCTGATCGTCGCCTCCGCCGCGTCCAGCCAGCGATCCAACGGCGCCTCCGCACCGGTCGGCGACTGCCAACGAATACGCTTCCGCCGCACCCGCCCGTTGATCGTCAACACCGTGAAGGACTGCCGCCCTTTAGGGCGCAGGCGTTTCCCCGTCGCGTCCACCGGAGGGGGAAAAAGCGGCTTCCGCCGCCTCGAGGCGCTTCTGCAGCGTCAGGGCGTACACCTTTTCGCGGAACTTGGCAAAGGCGTCGCGGGCCGGCTCCTCGCTGTCGGCGATGACCTGCCCCGGCCGGGCGTTGTCCACCGCATCCGCTACCTTCCTTAGCAACTCCTCGAACTCGGCGCGCAACTCCCGCACCAACTCGCCACGATTCAGCTTCGGCGTTTCGTCCATAGCGAACTCCTCAAGGTTAAGGGAAAAAGGATTCGCCTATTCTGCCAAAATTCCCCCGATGGCGCCAGAAAAATTTGTCACACCCTCCGCACGGCCCAGAACACACGCCACGGTGGGCAGCTAGCCGGGCGCGGTCTTCCGCCAGCGGGAGGAAATTCCTCCCCTTTGGCACGACGTGCTGCAACTGTAGGGCAGAGATCAA
>DATLYH010000393.1:0-35184 GCA_035575035.1 Gemmataceae bacterium | reverse complement strand
TAACGTCTGAAAGCGGACCTTCAGAAGAGAGGGCCGACCATGGACCTGATCACGACCTATTCCGGCTCAATGATGGAAGGGTTCTTGCCGGCCGGGTGGGACCTGGCCCGGATCGACCGCCTGGCCGCGGCGCCGCCGGAGGAGTTGGCCCGGCGTGAATCGTGGTGGCATCCCCAGTTCGAGCCGATCGCCTGCGCCTCGTTCGAGGATTTTGACACCTACATGGGGCACGAGATTGCCCGCGAGATCCAGCTGGCCCGTCAGGCTGGCCGGCCGCTGGTCCTGATCTTGCCAGTCGGGCCGATGGGGATGTACCGCTGGACCGTCTACTTTCTGACTGAGTGGGACGTGCCCTGCGACCACGTCCACGGGTTCAACATGGATGAATGGTCCGACGCCCAGGGAAACACCCTGCCCCCCGACAACCCCGGCGCCTTCCAGTACGCCATGGAGCACGCCCTGTACGGGCCGCTTGGCCGGCTGACAGTCCCGCCCCGGCAGCGGCACTTTGCCCTGAAGGACGAGTTGCCGACCTACGCGGCCCAGATCGCCGACCTGCGGAAGCAGGGGGCGAAGCTGGTGACCGTCTTCGGCATCGGCCGGGTCTGCCACATCGCTTTCTGGGAGCCGCATTTCGCCGCCGAATTTGCCGACGTGGAGACATGGAAAAAGCAGACACATCGGCTCGGCGCCCGGCTGCACCCGCTAACCATCGAGCAGAACGCCTTGACGAGCTTCCGCAGCCGGACAACGCTGGTGCCGGCGTTCGCCAACACCATTGGGCCGGCGTTGTTCCTGGCGTCCGACCGGATCATCGGCGGCGCCGACGGGGCCTTCAACCGCGGCATGCAGTGGCAGGGGCTGTCGCTGCGGATGACGCTGCACCACGAGCCGACGCCCTGGATCCCCAGTTCGTTCATGCCGACGCTGCCGGGCCGGCTGTTCTATCTGCGGGAATTGGCCGGGCCGCTGGTGGCCGAATGCCACTGATCCCCGGCCGGGGAAGGGCGTCTCGTTCGGCGGCGCTTTGCGGAGGCGTGGGGAGCGGCCCGCCGCTTCAGCGGACCTCGATGTTTACCACGACCACCTCTCTCCTCGCGTCGGTCTCGTCCTCGGCCCAGACTTCGATGCCGTATAGGCCAGGCGACTCGAAGGAGATGCCCGGCTCGGCGGTATTGCGGTACCTTATTTGCTTCACGACCCGGCCGTTCTGCCAGGCCACCAACTCGCCGGAGTACTCCCCGGTCAACCGGACACGTGCCGTTTCGCCGACCCGGACCGCCTTGCTGTGCTCGACCACCATGAAATCGAAGAACTTTGACGGCCGCACTAGGTAGCTGGCCAGCTGCGCCAGCGCTTCCTTCCGGGAGGCGTCAGGCGTTTCGTCCGGAGGCGTGGGCAGGGCCAACTCGATCCGCCGGACGCGCGCCGGCTCGAATGAGTAAACTGCCAGGACGCCCTTGCCCCGCGCGGGAGGTACCGTGACTAGCAAGTCGCGGCCCCACTCGCCGGTCGGCAGCCGGAGACCCAGCGTCCCGCAGGCCGAGCGCGGGGACAGCGGCACGAACCTGGCCGCCTCCGCCTGCAGCCCGGCCCGGGCCAGCTGTTCCTCGGTCAGAGAGTCGTAGGCGACGGCGAAACAATCGGGCAGCGGCGCACCGGGGTCCGGCGGCTCCATGACCACGCGGACCAGAAGAGGCCGATCCTCCAGCCCGGGCACGCTCTCCAGCGCGAAGCGCCGCGACCAGACCGACACCCGGCCCGGCGGCGAGAGCGGGCCGTCCGGGGTCAGCGGCAGGTCTAGCGGCACCGAGATGGTCGCGCCGGGCGCGACCGTCAGTTCGACCGGACCGCGGGCAGAGGACACAGCCAGACGCGGCCAGGGCGGCAGCGTCCGGCCGTCGGCGCGGGTCAGGACTTCGTAGTTGGCCGAGATTCGGTAGCCGTCCCGGAAGATCCCGCTGACCACGAAACCCGTCTCGACCAAGGTCAGGAGCGGGTGGACCTGCGGCCGTCCGGTCCCGGCCGTGCCGGGGCGTTTGTTGGCGGCCGCCATTAGCGAAACCAGTATGGCCTGGTCGTACTGGCTCAGGATGATCGCCCGGAAGGCGGAGATCGGGGGCACCTCTGGCGCCTCATCCCGAAGACGCTGGCAGATCCGCGGCCCCTGGTCGGATGCTTCGAGGGCGCCGTAGCAGAGGACGTTCTCTCCCGCGGGGGAAAAGACCCAGTACGGCGTGGCGATCGTCGGCCCGGAGAGTTGGTCGGCGAACTCCCCCGCCCACGTGAGCGGGACGGCCAGGGGGATCCGCTTGACCGAGCGGATATCCTCCCGGACCTTCGAGCGCAGGACGTAGGCCTCGAAACCTACGACACCCAGCAGGGCCGCGCAGACGGCCGCCTGGCCGATGCGGCCGGACGGGCACAACGCGGCCGCCGCCAGGCCCGCTGCCAACGCCCCGAGTGTCAGGTAGGGCGGGGTATAGTAGCTGTAGCAGCCGATGTTCGGGTAGGTGCCGATCAGCAGGAACAAGCCGGCGAAGGCCAGGACAGTGGCCCGGCCCGCCGAAGCGAGCCGAGTCCGGTAGCGCTTCCAGACGAGGCTCAGGAACAGGACCAGGACCGCCGACGGCACCAGGTAGCGCAGCACGAACGGGCAGTATGTCCCGATCATCTTGAAGTGCGTCAGGGTGGAGCGGACGAACCACAGGCCGAGGAACCCACTGTTAGCCTGGGCGCCGACATCGCGGTAGGAAACGAGGGAGGCGACGGTCCAGGGAAGGTACTTGTTCAGAAGTAGAGCGTACAGGGCCAGGGGGACTGCGAATCCCGTGGCCCAGGCGTAGGCGGCCCGCGCTCGCCAGAAGCGCAGGCCGACTGACCACCACACCAACAGACCGACCACCGGCGCCGCCATCAGCGCCACGAAGTGCGAGAGGACCGCCAGCGCGTAGAGGAAGCCGGCGGCCGCAAAGAGCTTCGCCGAGAGGCCCGCCCGTTGCCCGGCCAGGAGGGCGAGGTGGGCGGCCAGCAGGAAGAAGGGGACGGCCACGTCGGGCCGGGAGACCGGCACGTAGACGTGTAAGGGCACGTACAGGTAGCAGGCCAGCGCTGCCAGTCCCGCTGCCGAGCCGGACAGCCGACGGCCCCCCAGATAACACAACCCGGCGGTGGCCGCCACGAACAGGACGCTCACCAGCCGCGCCTGCTCCAGCCCGAAGCCCAGCGCGCTGAAGACCAGCGCCGAGGCGGCGTAGTAGGCGGGGGGGTAGCAGTTCATGACGTGGTAGCGCGACGGCGATTGCGTGGCCGAGTCGATGCGGTTGCCGAAGTGCCCCCGCCGCAACGACTGGCCCAGCACGGCGGCCGATTCGTCGTAGCCGGCCTCCGGGTAGTACCGGCAGCGCTGGTACAGCAGCGCCGCTACCAGCACGACCGCTGCCACCGCCAGCACGTCGAATAACCACCGTTCCGGCCAGGCCGGCCCTGCAGCGGCACGCGGGCCGACCGGCACCGGCCGTTGGGACGTTTCCGGCGACTGTGCATCCTGTTGCATGACGCTCTCTCGCTGACCAGGCCGAGGGGATGGGCTCCTTTCCCGCTTGATAGAAGCCGGGGAGGCAATACCCGATCGGGTAAGTCCGATCAAGGGCAAGGCTCCGCCCAGGGGGCGGGCTTGCCGTCCGTCGCGGTTGTTGCTACTCTACCCCGCCTTGTTCGTCACCTCTTCATGGCCCTTGCTCCGAAGTCCGTCCGCCTGGTGAGCGACGAACATCAACACGCGGGAGGGAAGTCCCATGCGCCGCGGTCTGGAAATCAGCCTGGCCATTGCGGGGGCCGCCGCTTGCCTGGCCGTCGCGGGTTACGCCCTGGCCGTCATCCATGACTTTTTCCACTATGCCGACGCCTACCCCTACGTCGCCATTGATGATGGGCTGGCGAACCTGTCCTACGCCGTGGCGACCCACGGCCGCTATGGCCTGCTCACCAGTCCCATCCAGGGTTTCAGCAACCATTGCCGCCACGACGGTTTCTTCAATTACGGGCCGTGGTACTTCTTCCTGGGGGCCGGGCTGACCTGGCTGTTCGGCTACAGCCTGACTCTTCTCCGCGCCATTCACCTGTTTGTCCTCCTTATCGCCGCGGTCCTGGCCTACCGCTGGTTCCCGGCCCGCGAGGGGAAGGCCGCCGCCGGTCTGTTCGCCCTTGCCCTTCTCTACTGCTTTGACAACGCGCAATGGCCGATGGTCCGCCCGGACGCCGTGGTTTCCCTCTTTGCCGTGCTGTTCCTGGTCTTCGCCGGACTGGCCTTGCAAAGGCAGCGCGGCCGCTGGTGGTTCCTGGCCGGCCTGTGCGCCAGCTGTGGGGCATTCACCCATCTGATCGCCTGGACGCTGGTGCCGGCGTGCCTGCTTGTCTTCCTCATCGGCCAGTGGATGGCCTGGCGCCAGGGGGCCGGCGGCTGGCGGCCCGCGGCCAGGGACCTGCTGGCGCTGGCGGCCGGCGGCTTGCTCGGCGCCTTGATGTTCCTCGCCTCGTTCCACTTCCGCCTCGCCGATCTCCTGGCATTCCTCAAGGGGTACAAGAGCTTCGCGGTGGATGTGCCGGCGCCCTATTCCTCGGTTCTTCGGGCCCACCTGGGCCTGGCCTTCAACTACCTGGGCAAGACGTACCGCGTGCTTCTGGCCAGTGTTCTTCTCGTTGGGCTCTGTCTGGCGGTTGTCTCGGTCATTTCCAGAGGCAAGATCGGGGCCGGTGTCAGCGCCTATCTACTGCCGCCAGCGCTGGTCGCCTTCCTCTATGCAGTCAGCCTGGGCACCTATGCGAACTATCACTCGGGCTACGTCATTCTCCTGCAAGTCTCCTGCTTCTGGCTGGCGGCGGCCGCTGCTTACGGGCTCTTCCGACTGCTGCGCGAATGGCGGCCGAGGGCGGGCCTGGCGGTCGCGCTGCCGGCCGCACTACTGGTGGCAGTGCTGGCGTGCCAGCTGACGGCCGGCAAACTGAAGAAGGTCAGCGCTCGAAGCCAGCTGGCGAAGGACTGGGTCAGCATCCGCGATTACACCGATGAGGTGATCGGCATTCTGCCGGAGCGGGCCACCGTTTGGGGCCCGGTCGTCTGGGGGATCGAGACGCCGGGACGGGTGCAGCTGGTCCAGCCCAGCGAGGGCTTCTTCGCCTTCCATGCCATGTCCCAGGAAGACCGCGACGCACTGGCCCCTGACTTCTTTCTCATGAACAATTACCTGAACCAACCCGGCCGGCAGGACACGCCCATCGATCTGGTCCGGGCAGTCCCCCGCTACCGCTACGAGGTGGTGGCGCTGGTGGCCGGCGAGCCTTATGGGGTGACGCGCATCTACCGGCGGAAGCCGGCCGGGCCGCCCGCCGACGGTCTGCCGCTGGTCAGCGTTTACCGGCCCGCCACGCGCCAATGGGCCCGGGGTACGATGCCGGCCATCGACGTCTGCTTCGAGGAGGCCCCGCCGGTCCAACTCAACGTGCGGTTCGGGGCCCGCCTGTTTGCTCTGCGCTCGGACCGCGCCGTCAAGGCCGTACTGCCGCCCGGTGATTATCTCCTCCGGGTCGGACTCATCAGGGGAAAGACCGCCGCCGACCTCGAGGCCCAGCCGCTGGTCGCGGTCACCACGGAGACAACCGTCACCGAGATAGTCAGCGACCTGGGACCGAAATTCGACTGCGTTCGCTACGGCGACGATGACCGGGCTGTCTTCCTGCTCCATCGCCACCTCGGGGGACCTGTTTACCTCAGCCAGTTCGACGGGGCGGAAGGGGCCGGCATCGCCGAGGTCGCTGTCTTCCCCATCGCCTTCCTCGAGCCGAACACCGACTTTCAGGACCTGCCGGACCTTGTCCAGTGGCAGCCGTCGCCGGGCGTTCGCGTGGTCGAGCGGAGCGAGTCCGAGGTGGTGATTGAAGGAGACGCCAGCCAGTACGGCTACCAATTCGCCAGCCCGCCGGTCCGGGTGCAGCGCGGGACACGGGTACAACTCCGATTGCCGGTTGCCGTCGAGCGCGGCAAGGTGGCGGTGGGAGTGCTCAGTCAACAGGGCGAGTGGATCGTCGCCCCCACTGACCTGCGGACTGAATACGTCTTCCATACCGGCGCCAGCGAGCAGGTGACCGTCGTCGTCGCCAATTGCAATGACCGGCCGGAAGGGAACCCACCCAGTCGGTTCCGCGTCGGGCGCGGGTCGTATGCTCAGCAGGAGAAGCGGCTCTACACCGACCTGTTGATGGAGAAGGGATGCTTGCAGAAATGAGCAGCGCTATGCCGCGAGCGGCAAAGACGATTTCGTATCAGGCGGCCGCGGCCCTTGCCGGGCGGTTTTGCTCCTCCCAGGTCGTGCCGTCGATTCCGACGACGCCGCGCAGACGGAGTTCATCCTTGCCGGCGAATGGGACCACTCCCGTTCCTGGTCCCACCGAGCGGATATCGCAGTACATCGACGAGCCCATGTGAATGGCGGTGAACTGCTCCACCGCCTCGACCCACTCGACGCCGCCCGGCAGCGTGAGCACGTCCTCAATCACGATGCTGGTTGGGCCGGCCCGCAGCGTGCGCCGGTGAGTGATCGCCGGCCGACTCTTGCGCCGGATCAGCACCGCGACCAGCAGGTCTTTGACCCAGCGGCTGACAGCGGGAAACCGCCCCAGGGTCAGCGTGAACAGGCGGAACGCCAGGAACAGCGGCGGACTGAAGACCGGCACCTTGAGGATCTTCCACGGCACGGTCAGGCTCGCCTCCGGCCGATCCGACGACCAGGCGACCTCGGGGGCGAGCGTGTAGTCCTGGCTGGTGTAGGCTGTCTTCCCCCGACGGCAGACCAGTCCGCCATGCCGGCCGGCCAGGCACCGGCGGCGCTTGTCGAAGACCGAAACCGTCCCCCCCTTGCTCAGGCCGACGACGGCGTAGTAGCGCTCCTCGTTGACCACCCACAGCCCGCACTCCTCGAAGTAGCGCTGGAAGGGGGGCAACTGCCAGGGCAAGGGCGGTGCTTCGAGCGGCCCCTCGGCGTCCAGGGCGAAAAACAGGTTGTTGAGCATCGGCAGAAAGTTGAACAGGTCCACGCCCCAGACGCCGCAGACTCGCCGCTGCCGGATCGACTCGCGCAAATGGGCGGCGATGGCGGCGCTGGACGGGCAGTGGCCGGCCAGCAGCTCGAAGCCGGCTGGGTAATAGAACTCGGTGTTGCGGCTGCCGTACTCGCCGCCGATGGTGCCATCGGGATGTACGAAGTATGCCAGGAAGCGGGCGCAGCGGCGCAGGGCGTCGAGCGTCTCGGGGCAGCCGGTCAGCTTCCAGTAGACCGCCAGGTAGAAGAAACCGTGCGTGCCGTAGCCGATATCGGCGCCGTCATACTCCCGGAACCATCCCTCGGCTGACTGATGGCGGAGGATGCGGGCCAGGAAGAACCGCGCCCGCCACGAGAACTCCTCGCGGCGGCAGACCCGAGCCAATACCTCCAGGGCGGCGACGGCCGCGGCCAGATGGTTGGAGAGCAGGCCATGCGTCTCGTCATTGCCACAGAGCCAGTCGCCGGCCCGGGCGAAGGCGCGCTCCAACCGTGCCCGCCGCCGCGCACCGAGGCGGTCCTTCCAGAGCAAGTAGGCGCTGCCAAGGTAGAAGCTGGTGAACGCCGTTGCCGCCAGGCACTGCTCGAAGGGGTAGGCCTCGTCGAAGGAGCCGTTGCGGTGCTGCAGCGTCGCCCAGTAGTCGAAGCCCCAGCCGAGCCAGCGCGCGACTGCCTCGGAGTGGTAAAACGGGTTGTCATCCCCTGGCAGGTCGTGCAGCCGGGCCAGGGCGTAGACCGCCTCCTGCAAACGTGGGAACGGGAAGTCGCCGAACTTCCACGCCCAGTGGATTCGGCTGAAGCTTCCCCGGGTGTGCGAGTGCGGGTTGCGGTCAAGGAGCGACGCCAGCCGCCACATCTCGGCCAGCACCGCCTGCCGATACACCGACCCGCTCCCGGGCGGCCGCGATGATGTGCTCATTGTCCTTCCGATAGACCAGGTAATTCTCCAGCACCAGCAGGTCGATCCGCGTCCGCAGGAAACAATTGATGGCATCCTGGGGCGTACAGACGATCGGCTCGTTGTCGTTGAAGGAGGTGTTGACCACGACCGGAACGCCGGTCAGTTTGTCGAACTCGTGAATGATCTCCCAGTAAAGCGGACTGGTGGCCCGGCTGACCGCCTGCGGTCGGGCGGTGCCGTCGTTGTGGGTGATGGTCGGCACCCGCGGGCGCATCTCGGGCCGGACGGTGGCCGTGGTGATCATGTATCCCAGCGACCGGCAGCCGGGTAGCGGTTCGAAGACCTCGTCCATCCGCTCTTCCAGGCAGCTGGGGGCGAAGGGGCGGAAGTGCTCGCGATGCTTGACGCGGAGGTTGAGGATGTCCTTCATGTCGTGCCGGCGGGGATCGGCCAAGATGGAGCGCGCCCCCAGGGCCCGCGGTCCCGCCTCCATACGGCCGCAGACGAAGCCGACAATCATCCCCTCGGCGATGGCCCGGGCGATCTCCGCCGCCGGGCTTTCGACCTGCTTGAAGACCAACCCGCGCTCCTGGAGGGCGGTGCGATAGTCATCCTTGTAGTCGGGACCCCAGTAGAGGTGGTTCATCACGAAGGAGCGCGGCCGGCCGAGCGTGCAGTGGTAGTGATACAGCGCCCCGCCCAGCGAGCAGCCCACGTCGCTGGCCAAAGGTTGCAGAAAGACCTGATCGAAGAGGCCGGCCTCGATGATCTTTTGATTCATGAGGCAGTTCTGCACCACGCCGCCGGCCATGGTCAGGTTGCGGGCCCCGGTCAGCCGCCGCGCCAGCCGGGCCATACGGACGCCGAAGCGCTCGGTGGCCGCCTGAATGCTGGCCGCCAGGTCGTAATCCCGCTGCTCCAGCGGTCGGGACGGGTCGCGCGCCGGGCCTAGCTCCCGCGTCAGTCGGTCGTTCCAGAGTCGGCGCATCCCGTGGTACTGGTAAGCAAAGTAATCCAGATTCAGCTGGAACTCGCCGGTCTCGTCGTCGAACCGATACAGCCGCTCTTCGATGAAGTCGAGGTAACGCGGCCGGCCGTAGGCGGCCATGCCCATCACCTTGTACTCATCGTAAAACTTGAAGCCGACGTACCGCGTAAACGCGCAGTAAAGCATCCCCCAGCCGTGCGGCAGCGTATGCTTGAGGACCGTCTCGATCCGGTTCCCCTTGCCGTGGGCGATGGTCTGGGTGGTGCCGTCCACGGCCACGTCCATGGTGATGATGGCGGCATCGTCAAACGGCGAACAAAGGAAGGCGGCCCCCTGGTGGGTCCGGTAGTGGGGCAGCGTTACCAGCGGGAATCGGCCGACAGCCCCGTGCTCGCGGCAGAGGATCGGCTTGATGTTCAACAGGTTACGGTAGCGTTCCCGGATCGGCACCACCGTGGTGCTCTTGCGGAACAGGTTCAGGCTCCAGGGGAAGAAGCGGAGCAGATACCAGAGGTTGTTGCGGATCATGGTGCGCGGATCCATGTAGAACACGACCGCGTCCAGTTCGTCGAGCGTCAGCCCGCCCTCGGCCAGACAGTATTCGATCGAGCGCCGGGGATATTCGGGGGTATGTTTGCGGCGCGAGAAGCGCTCCTCCTCGGCGAAGGCGACCAGTTGGCCGTCGCGGAGCAGACAGGCGGACGAATCGTGGAACCACGCAGTGAAACCGAGAATGTTCGACATGCTTTCACCCATCCTTGGGGAAAACCAGAAGGTGAGCGACGGAACGGGGTGCGGCTCGCGGCAGGCGCGGCATCATCGCCGAAAGGGCCGCGAAAGTCAAGCCACGGATCAGCCCCGGCGCCGCAGACGCTCCGCTCGTTGCCACAGGGCATGGATCTCGGCGAACAGCTCGGTGAGTACTTTCTCGCGCGGCAGGTCGGCGAAGCGGCCCGGGTCGATCGGCTTGCCGACCGAGACGGCGACGGTGCCCCGGCCCACCGGCGGGAACAGCGGCGCCGGCAGCGGGTAGGGACGCCAGCGCGGCCAGGCATCGTAGGCGCCTGCGATGCCGACCGGCACAATCGGCGGCCGGGCCCGTTTGATGAGTAGATGGACCCCGGGCTTCAACGGCCCCATCTTGCCGTCCCAGGTCCGTTGCCCCTCGGGAAAGATCAGCACCGCCCGGCCGCGCCCCAGCAGATCGAGGACCGTCCGGAGCCCTTCCTTGGCCACCCCTTCCTGATCGACAGGGAACGCATTGAGGCTGCTGATCAACCAACCGAGGGCCTTGTGCCGCCACAGATTCTTGCGCGCCAGAAAGCAGAGTCGGCGGCGGGTGGCAAGGCCGACGAAGACCGGGTCGAGGTAACATTGATGATTGGCAAGCAGGAGGACAGGACCCCGGCGGGGGATATGGTGCCCTCCCTCGACCCGGGCACTGAAGCCCAGCAGGGCCCCGGCGGCGCTCACCCAGGAGACCGCCTCGTACCAGAGGTCGGCGAACCAGTCCGGCATCGGCGCACTTCCTCTTCCATACGATCGACGACCTGCTCCAACGTCAGGTGGGTGCTGTCCAGGTGGATGGCGTCGGGGGCGGGCACCATCGGGGCCAGGTCGCGGGCGGCGTCGCGCCGGTCGCGGGCCTCCTGGGCCCGGAGCAACTCGGCGAGGTCAACCGCCTCGCCGCGGGCAAGCATCTCGCGCTGGCGGCGGCGGGCCCGTTCCACCGGATCGGCCGTCAGGAAGAACTTGCACGCGGCATCGGGGAAGACCAGCGTCCCCTGGTCCCGCCCCTCGCAGACGATATCGCGCCCCTGGGCCAGCTGCCGTTGCAGCTCGACCAGCCGCCGGCGCACCACGGGGCTGTCGGCCACGGCGGCGGAGGCGGCGGTCACCTCGGCGGTGCGGATGGCGGCGGTGACATCCTCGCCGTTGAGCAGGACCCGACCCGGCGGCATCTCCAGGCGGAGGCCGGCCAGCAGCTCTGCCAGGGCCGCCTGGTCGCGCAGGTCGATGCCGGCCCGCAGCCCGGCCAGCGTCACCGCCCGATACATGGCCCCGGTGTCGAGGTAGTCGAACCCCAGCCGGCCGGCCAACAGCCGGGCCGCGCTGCTCTTGCCGGCCCCGGCCGGGCCGTCGATCGTGACGATCATGGCACCCGAAACGGACAAAGGACGAAGTACTCCGTACGAAACCTCGTTCCCTACTTTGTACTTCGTCCTGTGCCGTTTGTCTTTCGCAGTTTGGTCCGGTCAGGTCCCGGCGTCGAGCAGGCGGGCAACGTCGAGCTGATAACAACTGGTGTTGGCATTGCCGGTGAAGAGATAGCGGCCGTCGGGCGAGAAGGCCAGGGCCTTGACCTGCGTGTCCAGCTCGGCGCGGGCCAGCAGCCGGCCGGTGTCCGCGTCCCAGAGGCGCACGGTCCGGTCGGCCCCGGCCGAGGCCAGCCAGTTGCCGTCGGGGCTGTAAGTCACACAGTTCACCAGATCGTCATGGCCGGTCAGCTCGGCCACCAGCTGCCCCGTCCGCGGGTCCCAGACCCGGACTGACCGCGCCAGCGTGGCGCCGGCCAGCAGCCGGCCCGAGGGGTGGAAAGCCAGCCCGCGCACCCCACCCTGCCAGGTGGCCGCCGGGCAGCGCCGGGGCACGTCCCAGATCACCACCATGCCATCCGAGCCGCCCGTCGCCAGCCAGTCGATGCCGCCGACCGCCAGCAGCCGGCCCTCCGGATGGAAGGCCAGCGCCTCAACGGCGCAGCCATCCACGGCGTCCGGAATGAGCAGGATCGGCTCACCGGTGTTCGGGTTCCAGAGCCAGACGTCGAACCCCAGAGCGCTGGCCGAGGCCAGTATTGCACCGTCCGGCGTGAACGCCAGCACCGTGGTCGGCAGCGGCTGCCCCTCCTGCACTGGCTGCCTTTGCCCGTCGGCCGCATTCCAGAGGCGGATCGCCCCGTGGCCGCCGCCGGCGATTCGTCGGCCGTCGGGGCTCCAGGCCAGGGCGAACAGCGGCCCAGCCTCCGCATCGGTGAGCACCGGGCGGGCCGAGGCCGTCTCCCAGACGCGCAGCCCATAGTCGCCGTCGATGCAGGCTAGGCGGGCCCCATCGGGACTCAGGGCCAGGTTGGTGCGGACCTCGTGCTCGGGGCCGCCCACTCCGCCGGCCGAAGGGCCAAAGACCTGGCGCGTGACGGGCGCCGGCCTATCCTCTGCGGAGCGGCGGAGGGACGAAGTATCACTCTCCTCTTCCCGCGCGGAGGGGAGAGGGGCAGGGGGTGAGGGGGGTGGGCCGCCCCGGTCCAGGCTATCCCAAAGGTGTACGACCCGATCACCGCCGCCAGCGGCGAGTTGCTCGCCGTCGGCACTGAACGCCAGGCAGCGCACATCGCCGGTCGGGCCACGAAGGACCTGCCGGGTCTTGTGGGCTGCCGTGTCCCAGAGGTGGATGGCGCTGGTCGAGTCGGCACAGGCGAGCAGCCGGCCATCGAGGCTCAGGGCCAGGGTCGTTACCTGGGCGGCATGGCTATTGAGCAGGATGATTGGTTCGCACGAAGAGGCGTCCCAGACCCGGGCGGTGGTGTCCCAGCCGGCAGAGTAGAGGCGATGGCCCTGCGGGTGCCAGGCCAGGGCGGGAATGCGGTCGGTATGACCGATCAGACTGCCATCGGGCCGGCCGTCAGGCAGTTGCCACAGCCGGATGATCCGGTCCTCGCCGGCCGAGGCCAGCCGCGCACCGTCGGCGCTGAACGCCAGGGCGCTGACCGGCCGGCCGTGGCCATCCAGGGTGCGGGCCAGGCGCCGGCGGCGCAGGTCCCAGAGCCGGACGATACCGTCGTCATGGCCGGTGGCCAGCAGGGCGGCGTCCGGGCTGAAGGCCACGGCGGTCACCCACGATGGCTGCTCCAGGACCGTCAGCAGCCGGCCGCGCCCGACATCCCAGAGGGACAGGTCGTCGCTGCCGGAAGCCAGCAGGGTGGCGCCGCTGCTAAAGACCCAGAGCGTTTCCAGATCGCTGAGCAGGTGCCAGTCAAGCATCTGCCGCTCGGCTAGCCGCCAGTGCCGCAGCACGCCCGGTTCCTCCACGGACCAGAGACTGCCATCCGGTGCGAAGGCCAATGCCAGCAGGTCGCCGTCGGTGCGGAAGGGAAGCTCGCCGAACACCTGGAACATGGGAGCATGGGGCCCCCCAACCCGGGGGGACGAATGTGGGCTAGACGAGACGGTCGGGGAGCGCATGGGACAGACCTCGGGGAATGAGCGCTGGTCGGACAGAGTTTCACCCGCCTCTTATCTGTCCTTCCAATCTTACAATAGTTTTTCAGGGCGTGCGGCCGGGCGGCCCAGAAAATCAGGCGGGAAAGGGGAAACAAGGGAGAGGATTCATCTGCGTCCTGAATTAGCGCTTCGAACGAACTGGCGAGCGGCCGGTGTCAACCGGCCGGTTCACACCGGCCGCTCGCCGAAATGTTAGCGCCTCTTACGGGGAGCCATGAGCGAATTTGCTTACATCGACTGGGTCCGGCGGTTGACCCCGGCTGACCGGCGCGTGCTGATCGGGCCGGGGGACGACGCGGCCGCCCTGCGCCTGACGCCAGGCGCCCCGTGCCTGGTGACCACCGACATGCTGCTGGAAGGGAGTTGCTTCATCCTCGCCGAAGCGGGACCGCGGCAGGTGGGCCGCAAGGCGATGGCAGTCAACCTCAGCGATATGGCGGCGATGGCTGGCCGGCCGGTGGCGGCGGTGGTCAGCGTCGGCCTACCGCGGCAGGGGGGGCGGGCCCTGGCGGAAGAACTGTACCGAGGACTGCGCGATGTGGCCGACGCCTTTGACACGGCCCTGGTCGGCGGCGACACCAACAGCTGGGACGGCCCGCTGGTCATCGCGGTGACGTTGTTGGGGGAGGCGACGCGGCGTGGCCCGGTGGGCCGGGGCGGCGCCCGGTCGGGCGACTGGCTGCTGGTGACCGGGCCTTTAGGCGGCAGCATCCGGGGGAAGCACCTGACCTTCACACCCCGGGTGCGCGAGGCCCTGGAACTGCACAGTCTGGTCAACCTTCATGCGATGATCGACATCAGCGACG
Source organism: Gemmataceae bacterium (assembly GCA_035575035.1). Lineage (GTDB taxonomy): Bacteria > Planctomycetota > Planctomycetia > Gemmatales > Gemmataceae > DATLYH01. The sequence goes on along the minus strand of DATLYH010000393.1, from coordinate 21,115 downwards.
GCCTGGCCGCCGATGTCAACCATCTGCTTGAGGAGAGCCATTGCGGGGCGGTACTGCGTGCCGAGGCGATCCCGATCACCGATGAGGCGCGGCAGATGGCCGACGGCCGGACGGCCCTGGAGCACGCCTTGGGCGACGGCGAGGACTTCGAGCTAGTCTTCGCCGTGTCGCCGGATGAAGCCCGTGCCTTGCTCCGAACGCAACCGGTAGCCGGGGTGACACTGGTTCACATCGGCGAGTGTGTCGAGCAAGGCTTGTGGCTGGAAGAGAACGGCCGGCGGCGCCCGCTAGCGCCCTCGGGATACGTGCACGAGTTAGGCGGCAGTCCGTAGCCTCGGACCGGCCGCCGGCCTCTCCGCCTTCCCTTGCGGCGCCCGGCTCGATAAACTGAACGGGTTGTCGCGAGTGGAACGGGGCGTGCTGGACCTCTTCATGGGTGCAAAGACCTTTGCCTTCGTCAGCCTGGGCTGTCCGAAGAACCTGGTCGATTCCGAGCGCATGCTGGGCAAGCTGGCGCAGGACGGTCACGCGCTGGTGCCGGACGCCGACGGTGCCGATGTCGTTGTCATCAACACTTGCGGATTCATTGAACCAGCCCGCCAGGAATCGCTCGCCGTCATCCGCGAGATGCTCGACCTGAAGCGCCAGGGCCGCGTCGGCGCGGTTGTCGTTGCCGGCTGCCTGGCCGAGCGCAAGAAGGAAGACCTGCTCCGCGAGGTACCCGAGATTGATCACATCGTCGGCGTCTTTGGCCGGGAAGAGATCGGCCAGGTCGTCGCGCGAGCTCGGAGCCGCGACCATAAGGGAGCGGTCGGCGTACCGCTCTCTTACGATCGCGGCTCGGAGGAGCAGCGCTCCCTTTTCCGACCGGCGCCGGTCCGGGCGTGGGAGGACACGGCCCGGCTGCGCATCACACCGCGCCACTACGCCTACCTGAAGATCTCCGAGGGGTGCGACCGGCTGTGCACCTTCTGCGCCATCCCGTCGATGCGCGGCAAACACGTGACCAAGCCGATCGAGGAAGTCGTGCGCGAGGCCCGCGAGCTGGCTGATGACGGCGTCCGCGAGCTGATCCTGGTCGCCCAGGACACGACCTATTACGGGATGGACCTCTACGGCCGGGTGCGGCTGGCAGAGTTGCTCCGCGAGTTGGACCGGCTCGACGGCATCGAATGGATTCGCATCCTCTATGCTTATCCCATCAACTTCACCGACGAGCTGATCGAGACCCTGGCCGGTGCCCGCAAGATCCTTCCGTACCTTGACCTGCCGCTGCAGCACATCAACGACCGGCTGCTGCGGCTGATGGCCCGGCGGGTGACGCGAAAGCAGACCGAGGAGCTGCTGGCCCGACTGCGGTCGGCCATCCCCAACCTCGCGCTGCGGACGACGTTCATTGTCGGCTTCCCCGGCGAGACGGAGGCGGAGTTCGAGGAGCTGCGCGCGTTCGTCGAAGCGGCCCGCTTCGAGCGCGTCGGCGTTTTCCCGTATTCCTATGAGCCGGGGACACCAGCAACGCGCCTGGAAGGCCACCTGCCCGAGGAGGTCAAGCTCGAGCGGCGGGACCGGTTGATGGAGTGCCAGCAGCGGGTGGCGTTCGAGTGGAGCCGACGGCAGGTCGGCCGAGAAATGGAAGTGCTCGTGGACGGCCCCGACCCCGAGTTTGCCAACCATGTCCGGGCCCGCAGCTACGCCGACGCCCCGGACATCGACGGCGTGGTCCGCGTCAAGGGGAAGGGGCTGCGCCCCGGCGACCTGGTGCGGGTGAAGGTCACCGCCGCCGACGGCTACGACCTGGTAGCGCGGGCGGTCGGAGCGGTGCGTTAGTGATTCGGCGAGCCGGGAGCGTGAGCGACCGGAGGAGAATGAGCATCAGCGACGGGAGCCTCCGGTCGCTGACGCTCCCGGCTCGCCAGCTGACCGAAGGTCAGAGAGGTGAGCCATGGCGACTGTGACCCCGGGCCGTCCGCCCGTCTTTAACCTGCCGAATCAGCTGACCGCCACCCGATTGATCCTGGCCCTCGTCCTGTTTGTGCTGATCGCGCTGGAAGCGTGGCTGTGGTGCCTGGCGATCTTTGCCGTGGCCGCCGCCACCGACTGGCTGGACGGCTATCTGGCCCGCCGGCAAGGCTTGACGAGCACGCTTGGCCGTAACCTTGACCCGCTGGTGGACAAGGTGCTGATGTGCGGGGCCTACATCTTCCTGCTGCCCCTGGGTGCATCGGAGAAATGGCTGCTGCCGTGGATGGTGACAGTGGTGGTCGCTCGGGAGTTGGTCATCACCGGCCTGCGCAGCTTCATGGAAAACCAGGGGGCGAGCTTCGGGGCCGACTGGCTCGGCAAGGTCAAGATGGTCTTGCAGTGCGCCGCCCTGATCGCGGTTTTCGTGGAATTGCACCTGCGGACGACTGGCGCCTCCGCCGCTATGATGTGGTTTGCCGGGACATCGCGTGATAGCCTGATCTACGCGATGCTGGCCGCCACTGCTCTGAGCGGGCTGCAATACCTGTGGAAAGCCGCCCTGTTGCTGAAAATTGATGAATGAGCCTGATGAGCCGCGGTGCGCCACGGCAGGCACATGCGGCGGCGAAACGACGGAGATTTGCCATGCCTGGAGTTGCAATTGTGGGCTGCGGGATGATCGCTCGCTTTCATGCCCGCGCCCTGGCCGAAATCCCCGGGACCCGCATTGTCGCCCTGGCCGACAGCGACCTGCCCCGAGCGCACAAGTTCGCCGACGAGTTGGGCCTTGGCCGTGAGAACACCTACGCCGAGCTGCCGCCGCTGCTGGCCCGCCGCGACGTGGACATCGTCATCGTGGCCACGCCCAGCGGCGTGCACATGGAGCCGGCCGTCGCCGCTGCCGAGGCCGGCAAGCACGTCGTCGTCGAGAAGCCGCTGGAGATCACCCTGGAGCGCTGCGACCGCATCATCGAGGCGTGCGACCGCAACCGGGTGCAGCTGTGTACCATTTTCCCGTCGCGTTTCGTTGACGCCAACCGAGAGCTGAAGGCTGCCGTGGACGCCGGCCGCTTTGGTCGGCTGACGCTGGGCGAGACCACCTGCAAGTGGTGGCGGTCGCAGGCCTACTACGACCAGGGGGGCTGGAAGGGGACCAAGGCGCTTGACGGCGGCGGGGCGCTGATGAACCAGGCCATTCACAACGTTGATTTGCTCCTGTGGATGATGGGGCCGGCGACCCATGTCTGCGGTTTCACTGGCATCCTGGCCCACGAGCGCATCGAGGTGGAAGACACTGCCGTTGCCTGCCTCCGCTTCAAGAATGGCGCCTTGGGGGTCATCGAGGCGGCCACGAGCGTCCACCCCGGCTACCCGAAAACCATCGCGGTCCACGGCGATCACGGCAGCGTCGTCATCGAACAGGAGGACGTGCTCCGTTGGGACTTCACACCGGAAACGGATGCCGACCGCGCCATCCGGGAGCGGTTCGCCCAGAAGGTGGGGGCCTCGGGCGGTTCTAGCGATCCGTCGGCAATCTCGCATGTCTACCACGCCCGTCAGCTGGCTGATTTCCTTGACGCCCTGCAAACCGGCCGCAAGCCGCTGGTCGATGGCCGCGAGGGACGCAAGGCTGTGGAAGTCATCCTTGCCGTGTACCGGTCTGCCGAAACCGGGAAGGTCGTGGAGCTAACGCAGTGACGGAATGCTGGTCCGCTCGCTGACGCTCGCGGCTCGGAAGGGATTGCCCACGCGCTGGCACTCGCGGCTCGTGAGGACAAAGGAATGTCCAAACGTCGATCGCTTCTCGCCGACTACGCCGCTTACCTCGGCGTGCGGGTCCTTGTCTGTCTTCTTCAGGCGCTGTCGCTGCCGGCTGCCCGCAAAGTGGCCGGGCTGGTAGCCTGGCTCGCCTACCACGTGGACCGCCGGCACCGCCTGGTGGCCCTCGACAATCTCCGCCACGCCTTCCCCGGCCAGTACAGCGAGGCCGAGCTTGACCAGCTGGTGCGCTCGGTCTACCGCCACTTCTGCAACCTGATCGTCGAAATCAGCCATCTGCCGCGCAAACTGCACACGCATAACTGGCGGCGCTATGTGGACGCGCAGGACGGCCGGCTTTTCGTGGACTGCCTGCTGTCGGGCCGGCCGCTGTTGATCGTCACCGGCCACTTCGGCAACTGGGAGTTGGCCAGCTATGTGCTCGGCCTGCTCGGCTTCTCCAGCTACGCCGTGGCACGGGAGCTGGACAATCGCTACCTGGAGCGCTTCCTGCGCCGCTTCCGACAGAAGACGGGGCAGACGATCCTGGCCAAGAAGGGGGACTTCGAGCAGATGCAGGCGATCCTGGCGGGCGGCGGCGTGATCGGGATGCTGGCCGACCAGGACGCCGGCTCGCGCGGCCAGTTCGTGGAGTTCTTCGGCCGGCCCGCCTCGACACATAAGGCGGTGGCGCTGCTCTCCCTGGAGTTTCGCGTGCCGGTGCTGGTAGTCGGGATGCCGCGAGTGGGCGAGCCGATGCGCTATCGGCAGATCTGCGCCGACCTGATCCTGCCCGAGGAGTTCGACGGCCGGCCCGAGGCGGTCAAGGCGATCACTCAGCGCTACAGTAGCGCCCTGGAGCGGCTGGTCCGTGCCGCCCCCGAGCAGTACCTCTGGCTGCACCGCCGCTGGAAGCACCAGCCGCCGCTGAAGAAGAGCAAGCGGGCGGCGTGAGGCCAGAAACCCCCTCGGGGAGTACGAGCGTTGCTCTGGACCACCGGATTGCTATATCCTGGTATCGCACAGCGACGACGATACCGGTGTCACGTAGGAGAGAGGAAGCAATGACGGCCCCTTCGGCAACGCCAACGATGCTCAGGGAACCTTCCCGGCGCATCCCGCCGCTGGAGAACGGCGACCGTCTGACGCGGGCCGAGTTTGAGCGGCGGTATACCGCCATGCCGCACCTCAAGAAGGCCGAACTTATCGAAGGAGTTGTATATGTGCCTTCACCGGTATCGTTTGAGCAACACGGCGGCCAGCATGCCGACGTCATGACCTGGCTGGGAGTGTATTGGGCGGCGACTCCCGGCGTCCAGGTGGGTGATAACACCACCGTCGTTCTGGAGGGGGACAATGAGCCGCAGCCGGACGCCCTCCTGCGGATCGCCCCGACGCACGGCGGTCAGTCCCGCACCATCGAGGGAGGTTATGTCGAAGGGGCCCCCGAGCTGATTGTCGAGGTCACCGCCACCAGTGCAAGTTATGATTTACACGACAAGCTGGACGTGTACCGCCGCCACCACGTCCGGGAGTACCTGGTCTGGCGGGTGCTGGACGAAGCGATCGACTGGTTCATCCTCCGGCGGGGCCGCTTCAAGCGGCTGCCTTTGGCCTCCGGGAACGTCTACCGCAGCGAAACCTTTCCTGGCCTCTGGCTCGACGCCGCCGCTCTGGTCCACGGCGACCTGGGGCGGGTGCTTCAGGTCTTGCAGCAAGGCATCGCCAGTGCTGAACATGCTGCTTTTGTCACTCGCCTGCAACAGGCGGCCGCTCGGCGGCGCCCTTGACCCTCGGAAAGGGGTTCGGCCGTGGGCATCGGCCCCTACGTCATCCTGACGCTGAAGGTCGCGGTCATTGCCGTCACGCTGCTCTTTCTCGTCTCGCTAGTCGCCCTGTGGCGCGGCAATTACCGGCTGCACGGACGAATCAACATCGCGTTCTTCACGCTGACGGCGGCTGCCCTCCTGGGGCTGGAAGTGCTGGTGCGGCTCATCGATCCCGAGGTGTTCGATTATTTCGACGCCGAGACGCGCGTGGTGCTGCGGGTCCACCTCTGCTTCTCGCTGCCGGCCGCCGGGGCGATGGCGGCCATGCTCTACACCGGCCTGACCGGCCGGCGGGAGATTCACCTCTACCTGGCGGGCGTTTTCACCGTGCTCTGGATCGGCACCTTTATCACCGGCGTCTTCTTCCTGCCGCACACTCCCTGAGCACCCGCTCATACATCCACCGGCCTTCCCTCCCGCGCTGACTTGGCCAGCGCATCGAGCACACGCAGTGTCTTGACCGCTTCCTCCGGCGGCGACCGGACCGGTTCACCTTGCAGCACCGCCCGGCCGAAGTTTTCAAGCATGTGGACAATCTGGTCCTCGCCCTCGACGGCGACTTCCTCCGCCGGCTGGCCTTCCCGCTCCACGGTGAAGACCGCCCGCTGTCCGGGGAGCCACATGTCCGGCACGCGCACCACCCCCTCGGTCCCGGTGATCTCCAGCCACTGGCGCAGGGGGAGTGTGAAGCCGCAGTCGAACGTCCCCGCCCGGCCATCGCCGAATTCGAGCAGTCCGCTCATCTCAACATCGACGCCGTGGCGGTAGCCGGCCGTTGCGAAGACGCGCACCGGCTCGGCACCCAGCGCCCAGCGGATGCCGAAGACCGGGTAGCAGCCGACGTCAAGCAGGCTGCCGCCGGCCAACTCCGGCTGGAGACGGATGTTGGTCGGGGCGAGCGGCTCCAGCCGGAAGGTGAACGAGCCGCTGACGCGCCGCAACTCGCCGATGCTGCCGCTGTCGAGGAACCGGCGCAGCGTGGCGGTCCGCGGATGGTGCGGCCACATGAAGCCGTCCATCAGCGTGACGCCCCGGGCCCGGCAGAAATCGACCAGCCGCTGCGCCTCGGCCGCGGTCGGGCAGAGCGGCTTCTCGCAAAGCACATGCTTGCCGCGCTCGGCCGCCTTCATGGTCCACTCGGCGTGCAGGGCATTGGGCAGCGGATTGTAGACGGCATCAATGTCCGGGTCGTCCAGGAGTGCCTGGTAGCTGCCGTGAGCGACGGGGATACCGGCCGCGGCGGCCGCCTGGCGGGCGCGTTCCGGCGCTCGGCTGGCGATGGCCCGCAATTCGGCGTTGGCCGCCCTCGCAAAGGCTGGCAGCAGCCGCTCATTGATCTTCGCGACGCCCAGGATGCCCCAGCGCAGTTTGGCGGTTGGCATGAGTTCAGTCCGTAGTCCGTGGTCCGTAGTCCGTAGCAAAATGAAGGCATGAGACAGCCCCTACTGTACAATACTGCTGAGCCCTCGACTACGGACTACGAACTACGGACTACGGACTGCTTTGATGTGTTTGATCGCCTTGTTCATCCGGGTGGTGGAAGACAGTCCCCTGGTGGTGGGGGCCAACCGCGAAGAGGCCTACGCCCGCGGTGGGGAGCCGCCTCGTCTCCTGGATGGGCCGTGCCGCGCGGTGGCGGGGATCGACCCCCGGGCCGGCGGCACCTGGCTGGGCGTCAATGAGCATGATGTGCTGGTGGCGGTTACCAACCGGCATAAGACCGATGTCCCCCCGCGGCCGCGCAGCCGGGGACTGTTGGCCCGCGACCTGCTCGCCTGCCCCTCAGCCGCCGCGGCTGCGGAATGGGCTACCCGCGAGCTGGCGCAGAACCGCTACGCCGGCTGCAATGTGGTCGTCGCCGACCCTAGCAGCGCGGTTGTGATCCAGGCCAGCGACTGGCTGCGCGTCCGGCCGCTCCCCCCCGGCCTGCACGTCTTGACGAACCACGATCTCAACGACCCCAGCGATTGCCGGATCGGTCACGCCCTCCGGTGGCTCAGCGAGCGCAGTTACCTGAACGCCGAGCAGTGCCTGGAGGCGCTGCGGCAATTGTGCGGGCAGACCGGCCAGGACGGCACCCCGCCCATCTGCCTCCGTAATGAGGAAAGCGGCACCGTGTCCAGCAGTCTGATCGCCCTTCGCCAGCCGCGCTGGCGCAGCATTTACCTGCACGCCCAGGGGCCGCCTGACTGCACCCCCTACGCCGACTACTCCCACTTGCTGCACCAACTCGATTCCGCCCCGCCGAGAGGAGCCTGAGCCATGTACCCTCACCGCATCCGCCTGCGCGGCCCGTGGGAGTGTGAGCCGCTGGCCCGTGCCTCTGTCCAGACGGCCGGTCCGCTGCCGCCGCCGGGCCGGATGATCTTGCCATGCCGCTGGGGTGAAGGAGGACTGGGCGACTTCGCCGGCCGAGTCCGCTTCCGCCGCCGCTTCGGCTACCCCGGCCGGATCGATTCCTACGAGCGGGTCTGGCTGACCTTCGCTGGGGTGGAAGGGACTGCGGAGGTCGGGTTAAACGGGCAACTCCTCGGTCGGCGTGAAGGAGCGGAGGGACCGTTCGAGTTCGAGGTGACGAGCCTGCTTAGCCACCGCAACGAGCTGACGGTGGAGGTCGAGGCGGCGGGCGGCCGCGGCGGGCTGTGGGGCGAGGTCGCTCTGGAGATCCGCTGCACCGCCTTCCTGCGCGACGTGCGGGCCTGGGTCGAGCCGGCGGAGGAAGGCGCAAGACTGCACATCGCCGGCGAAGTGGCCGGCACCTGCGAGCGGCCGCTCGAACTGTACGCCCTCCTTGACGGATCGACGATCATTTATGCCACCCTGGAGGCGGCACCGGCCGGACGGCCCTTCCACTTTTGTTCCGAAGCGTTGGACCCGCAGCGCTGGCGCGTCGGGGAAGAAGACCGGCCGCACCTGGTCCGGGTCGAGTTAGTGAACGGGGCGGTCGTCTGGTACACGGTCGAGCAAACCCTGTGGATTCGGGCACGGTAATGGAAATCCACGCCCTGAAACTCCTGATCACCCAGGACGAGCTTAACGCCGCCGCGGCCCGGGTCCTGCCGAGCGAGGCCCCCTTGCGCGACGTGAAGGTGCGGCTGACGGCGGAAGGCGTGTACGTCGAGGGGGTGTATGCCGTGCTGATGGGGCTGCCGTTCGAGACGCGGTGGAAGGTGGGCGTCCGCGAAGGCAAGCTAGCGGCCCGGCTGGCTGGCATCCGGGTCATCGGGGTGGGGGTGGGGATGTTGAACGGACTTTTGATGAGTGCCGTCGCCGAGGCTGCCGCGCGCGAGGAGGCGCTTCAGGTCGAAGGGGACACGGTGCTGCTCGACGTGGACCGGCTGCTGGCCCGGCAGGGCTTTCCCTCGCGCACCAACTTGACGGCGGTACGCTGCGCCGAGGGGCAATTATGGATCGAGGCATCCAACCGCGTCTAGGCTGAACTTCTCTTTCTTCGATACCGCCTATGAGCATGACCGGTCCTCTGGTCTACCTTAACGGTCGCTTTCTTCCCCAGGCGGAAGCGCGGCTGCCGCTGCACGACGCCGGCTTCATTTTCGGCGCTACCGTTACCGATCTCTGCCGGACGTTCCGCCACCGCCTCTTTCGCCTGTCCGATCACCTGGCCCGCTTCCGCCGCGGCTGCCAAGCAGCCCGTATTCCGCAGCCGGTCCCCGATGAGGAGCTAGCCCGGATTGCCGAGGAACTGGCCGCCCGCAACACCGCCCTGCTGCGGCCCGGGCAGGAACTGGCCCTGGTGATGTTCGCCACGCCGGGGCCGATTGGGTATTACGCCGGATTGCCGGGAGAACCCGGCGACGGCCCGCCCACCCTGGGAATGCATACCTTTCCACTCCCCTTGGCCCGCTATGTCCGCCTCTTCCGTGAGGGCGCCCGCCTGGTGATCCCGGCCCCCCGGCAGGTGCCGGCTGTCTGCGTTGATCCGCGCATCAAGATGCGCAGCCGGCTGCACTGGTGGCTCGCCGAACGGGAAGTCCGCGCCGCCGACCCCAGCGCCAGTGCCCTGCTGCTGGACACTTCCGGCCACGTCACCGAAACGGCCGCGGCCAATTTCCTGGTGGTCAAGAACGGCGTTGTCCTGTCGCCGCCGCGGGAGTCGGTGCTCGGCGGAATCAGCCTCCGCGTGGTCGAGGAGCTGTGCGGGCAGCTCGGCATCCGATTTGAAGAACGTCCCCTCGGGGTCTACGATTGTCTGACCGCCGACGAGGCCCTGCTCACGAGCACCCCCTACTGCCTGGCGGGGGTCAGCCGGATTAACGGAGTGGCCCTGCCGTGGCCGGGACCGCTCTGGCAGCGGCTGCTGGCCGCCTGGAGCGACCTGGTCGGTATTGACATCCGTTCACAGATTGAGGACGCGGCGGAGGGATGATTTACGTGGGACGGTACAGTTTGACTCCCCGGCACCTTCGGCAAAGCGTGGCGATCCTCTCCTGGTGGACTTACCCCCTTCAGTTGTCTATCTTTACTCAGTATCTGAGGAAAGAGCCTGGGAAAAACAGACGCCCCGGGCCCGGCTTCCCCGATCGGGGACGGCTGAGCGGGGGTTCAATGGCCAACGGAAAACTGGAGCAGTTTATGAATAGCCTGAAAACGATGGTCTGGCCTTTGGTCCTTCTGCTGCTGGCAGCGCCGGCTGTGTTTGCCAGCGAAGCCAGCCTGGCCATCCCCGACCTGCACAAGGGCACGTTCACCAGCCTCGGGGGTGTCAGCGCCTGGAATCTCCTCTTCGGAGGCGCCTGCGTCATTGCCGGCACGCTTGGTATCAGTCTGTATCTGCGGGCGCAGATCAAGCGGCTGCCCGCGCACCGGTCAATGCTCAACGTCGCCGACACCATCTATCAGACCTGCAAGACCTACCTCATCCAGCAGGGCAAGTTCCTGTTGATGCTGTTCGCCTTCATCGCGACCGCCATCACGTTCTACTTGCTCTACTCCGCCACCCACGCCGACGAGGCCCACCGGCTCAACCCAGCCGTCACGGTGCTGCTGGTCCTGCTCTTCGCCGTGGTCGGCATGGGCGGCTCCTACGCGGTCGCCTGGTACGGCATCCGCGTCAACACCTACGCCAACGCCCGCACCGCCTTTGCCTCGCTGCGTGGCGAGCCGTGGGACGTGGTCAACATCCCGCTCCGCGCGGGCATGTCGGTCGGCCTGTTCCTGATCTCGCTCGAATTGATCATGATGGTGATCATCCTCCTGTTTGTGCCGCGCGAGATCGTCGGCTACTGCTTCCTCGGCTTCGCCATCGGCGAGTCGCTCGGCGCCAGCGCCCTGCGTATCGCCGGCGGCATCTTCACCAAGATCGCCGACATCGGCAGCGACCTGATGAAGATCGTCTTCAAGGTCAAGGAGGACGACCCGCGCAACCCGGGCGTCATCGCCGACTGCACCGGCGACAACGCCGGCGACTCGGTCGGCCCGACGGCGGACGGCTTCGAGACCTATGGCGTCACCGGCGTCGCCCTCATCGCCTTCATCACGCTGGCGGTCACCGAGGGAGCCATCCGCGGGTTCTTCGGCCTACCTCCCAATGAGCGCTTCAGCCTGTTCAACCCGGCAACGCACACCACCAATTTCCTCGACCTGCAGGCCAAGCTGATCGTCTGGATCTTCGCGATGCGCTTCCTGATGGACTTCATGTCCGGTGTGTCGTACTTCGTCAACCAGGCGATTTCCGAGCGGCTGTACAAGGGGGTACGCGACTTCAACTTCGAGGCACCCCTGACCCGGCTCATCTGGATCGCGTCGATTCTGTGCATCTCGACCTCGTTCTTCATGAGCTGGCTACTCCTCCGCGACTTGCAGGTGACGGCGGGGGACCAGACCCGGCCGCTCCCCAACCTGTGGTGGCAGCTGGCCACGATCATCAGCTGCGGCACGCTCGCCGCCGTGCTGATCCCGGAGTTCACCAAGATCTTCACCAGTTCGCACTCCAAGCACGTGCACGAGATCGTCACCGCTTCCCGCGAGGGGGGCACGTCGCTAACGATCCTCTCCGGCATCGTCGCGGGCAACTTCAGCGCCTTCTGGAAGGGGATGCTCATTGCCGGGCTGATGGCCATTGCCTTCTTCGTCACTGTCTACGGCAATGCCACCGGCGCGGGGATGAATACCTTCATGGGCGAGTATGCTCCCATCTTCGCGTTCGGCCTGGTGGCGTTCGGCTTTTTGTGCATGGGCCCGGTCAACATTGCCGTCGATAGTTACGGTCCGGTGACCGACAACGCCCAGTCGGTCTTCGAGTTGGCCCAGACCGAGAAGATCCCCGGCATCCAGGAGGAAATCCGCCGCGACTTCGGCTTCGAGCCGGACTTCGAGCGCGGCAAGCACTACCTGGAGGCGAATGACTCGGCCGGCAACACCTTCAAGGCAACCGCCAAGCCGGTGCTGATCGGCACTGCTGTCGTTGGCGCCACGACGATGATCTTCTCGATTATCCTGCTGCTCAAAAGTGCCGGCCTGCTCAACCTGGAGCTGACTCAGGCCCCGGTGATCCTTGGCTTCATCTGTGGCGGGGCGGTGATCTTCTGGTTCTCCGGCGCCTCGATGCAGGCGGTGACCACCGGCGCTTACCGGGCCGTCGAGTACATCAAGCGGAACATGAACCTCGACAAGAAGGAGGCCGACGTCGAGGACTCCAAGACGGTCGTCCGCATCTGCACCGAGTACGCTCAGAGCGGCATGTGGAACATCTTCATCGCCCTGATGAGCTTGACGCTGGCCTTCGCCTTCTTCGACCCGAACTTCTTCGTGGCGTACCTGATCTCGATTGCAGCGTTCGGCCTGTTCCAGGCGATCTACATGGCTAACGCCGGCGGCGCCTGGGACAACGCCAAGAAGCTGATCGAGGTCGATTTCAAGGAGAAGAACACGCCGGTGCACGCGGCCACGGTCGTCGGCGACACGGTCGGCGACCCGTTCAAGGACACGACCTCGGTAGCGCTCAACCCGATCATCAAGTTCTCGACGCTGTTCGGCCTCTTGGCCGTGGAGATCGCCGTGGTGATCGGCTACAACATCACCCCCTACGCGGGCGTGGTGTTGCTGGCGGTCGGCCTGGTCTTCGTCTGGCGTTCGTTTTATGCGATGCGGATTCCGCGGGAGCCGGTGCATCAGCCGCGGACGCTGGCGCCGCAGCCGGACGGTGCCGGCGCCGTCGCCGTCCAGGAACGTCTGCCGCACTAACACGACTTATCAGCGCCGTCCCGTAGCCAGCCGGTTGCAAGGCGTTGAGCAAGGGCCGACCGAGAAAAGGTTCGCACCATGAGTATTGCCTGGAAAGCCATTGAAGTCCCCGGAGTGATCGACGCGCAGCGACGGCTCCATCTCGACACGCCGATACCGATTGCCGGCCCGAGCCGGGTCCGGGTCCTCATCCTGATCGCCGAGGAAGGTGATGTGGATGAGAAGGAATGGCTCCGTTCGGCAGCCGCCAGCCCAGCGTTTGATTTCCTGAGAGACCCTCGGGAGGACATTTACACCCCGGCCGACGGAAAGCCGTTCCATGACCAAGGGTAAGGTCGTTCTGGTGCCGTTTCCTTTTGATGATTTGTCAGGGACCAAGGTGCGCCCGGCCGTCTGCTTGACGGACCTCATTGGTCCCTACGGCCATGTAGTTCTGGCGTTTCTCACCAGTCAAGTCCTTCCCCATCCGGAGCGGACTGATCTTGTGTTGGATAGTAGTCAACCCGACTTCGCGGCCACGGGGCTGCGGGTCTCTTCCACCCTTAGGCTGCATCGGTTGGTGACAGCTACGAGTTCCCTGATTCTCCGTGAGTTGGGCGTCTTGTCCTCCCGGATGTAAGCAGAAGTGGATGACCGACTTCGTCAGTTATTCGGCCTGTGAAGGCCCTTTCCTCGACAAGTCGCCCGGCACTCTCCATATGGACAACCAAAATGCCGTGCTCGCGCGCCCGACAAGTGCCTACACTAGTTCGACAGGGGAGCGCGGGCCGGCCTTGCGAGCGGTCCTTGCTCGCGCTGCGGTCTAGTTCATGGGAGTCTGTTCCGTGTTCGATCCCCTCCTTGCCGACCTCTTCACCGAAACTCTCAATGGCCGCACCCTCCTGCGGGCCATGCCGCTGATGCTGGCGGTGCTCTGCGCGTTGGCCATCGCCTACCGCTACTACAGCGCCTTCCTGGCGGCCAAGGTGATGGCCCTGGATGACACCCGGCCGACACCGGCCCACCGCTATTATGACGGCCAGAACTATCATCCCACCAACAAGTGGGTGCTGTTCGGCCACCACTTCGCCGCTATCTCAGGGGCTGGGCCGTTGATTGGGCCGGTGCTGGCGATTCAGTACGGCTACATGCCGGGACTGCTCTGGCTGGTGATTGGCGTCTGCCTGGCTGGGGCAGTGCAGGACATGCTGGTGCTGGCGGCGTCGGTGCGGCGCGGCGGCAAATCACTGGCCGAGATCGCCCGGACCGAGTTGGGCCGATCGGCCGCCGTCGTGGTCTCGGCCGCCATCCTGTTCATCGTCGTCATCGCTCTGGCCGGGCTCGGCTTTGTCGTCGTCAAGGCGCTGGGCGGCGAGGAGGTACAGTTCGCCGAAGGAACAAAGATCGTGCTGCCCCCCCACAGCGACCTCGAAGTGGTCCAGGTGGAGGAGGGATACAAGGTCTACCGCTTCCCGGAAGGCTGCACGGTCGTTTACCCCGACGGCACGCCGTCGTCGCGGCCGGAATCGTTCCAGATGCGCGTGCCCGAGTCGAAGACCCTCTGGCCTTCGGACAACACGGTCGCGCTGCCGGCCGGGGCGGCCCTGCTGGTGCCGGGTAGCTCGTGGGGCACCTTCACCATTGCCTGCACCATCCCGATCGCGCTGTTCGTCGGCCTGTACATGTACAAGATTCGCAAAGGGCGCGTCGTCGAGGCGTCGTTGATCGGCGCCGCGGGCGTGCTGGCGGCCACAATCATCGGCAACTGGATTCCCGGCTCGCCGCTGCACCGTGTCTTTGCCCTGAGCCGGGGCGAGACCGTCTTCGCCATCTGCGCCTACGGCTTCGTCGCCAGCGTGCTGCCGGTCTGGCTGTTGCTCTGCCCGCGCGACTACCTGTCGAGCTTCCTCAAGATCGGCACCATCGCCCTGCTGGTGATCGGCACGATCGTGGCCAACCCGGTGCTCCGCTGCCCGCCGGTCAACCCGGTCTTCGCCGGCGGCGGACCGACCTTTCCCTGGGGCGGTATCTTCCCGTTCGTCTTCATCTGCATCATGTGCGGGGCCATCTCCGGCTTTCACTCCCTGGTCTCATCGGGCACCACGCCGAAGATGGTCAACCAGGAGAGCGACATCCGGCCGATCGGCTACGGCGCCATGCTGATCGAGGGGCTGGTCGGCGTCGTCGCCTTGATCGCGGCTGCCTCGCTCGACCCGAAGCTGTACTACGAGATCAACGTCGATCAGAAGGCAGTGGCCCGCTGGCAGCCGGAGTTGGACCGGCTGTACCAGTACCTGGGAACGGGGAGCCTGGAGCACCTAAACTTGGCCGAGGTGGAGCAGCAGGTCGGCAACGAGACGCTCCGCGGCCGGACGGGCGGGGCGGTGACGCTGGCAGTGGGGATGTCCCAGATCCTGACAACACCGCTCAGCCAACTTGGCCTGCCGTCGGACGACCTGATGAAGTACTGGTACCACTTCGCCATCATGTTCGAGGCGCTGTTCATCCTGACAACGATTGACACCGGCACACGCATCGCTCGTTTTCTGCTTCAGGAGGCGCTGGGCAAGGTCTACGCGCCGTTCGAGAAGACCGACTGGCTGCCCGGCGCGGTGCTGGCGACGGCGGTGGTGACGGCGGGTTGGGGCCTGCTGATCTACACCGGCTCGATCGACACCATCTGGCCAATGTTCGGCATCGCCAATCAGCTGCTGGCGGTGATCGCTCTCTGCCTGGTGACGACACTGTTGATCAACACTGGCCGGGCCCGCTATGCTCCGGTGACGCTCTTGCCGATGCTGTTCGTGACGGCCACCACCATGACGGCCGGGAGCCAGATGATCCCCCAGTTTGTCCGCCTGACGGCCGCAGGCAACTGGAGCGTCTTGAAGGGGGTGCTGAATATCTCGCTGACGGTCTTCGTCATCGCCTGTGTGCTGGCGCTGCTGTTCTTCGCCGCCGGCCGCTGGCTGGCGGTGCTCCGCGGCCTGGTACCGGCGACTCCCGAGGAGCCGGTGGCCTGAGCGGCCCGTGGGGACAGGTTCTCAACTTGTCCGCTCCAGCGATGAATGTTCGCGCGGTCTTCCTGGACAAGGACGGCACCCTGATCGAGGATGTGCCGTACAATGTGGACCCCAAGCAGATCCGGCTGACGCCGGGCGCTGTCGAGGGGCTGCGGCTGCTGCACGGGTTGGGCTATCGGCTGGTGGTCATTTCCAATCAGTCGGGGGTGGCCCGCGGCTACTTTGCCGAAACGGCCCTGGCCGCCGTCGAGGGTCGGCTGCGCGAATTGCTGGCGGAAGTGGGCGTGCCGTTGGCCGGCTTCTACTACTGTCCCCACCATCCGCAGGGGATCGTTGCCGCCTACGCCGTCTCGTGCGATTGCCGCAAGCCGCAGCCGGGACTGATCCACCGGGCCGCCCGCGAGCACCACATCGACCTGGCCCGATCGTGGTTCATCGGCGACATTCTCGATGATGTGGAAGCCGGCCGTCGCGCCGGTTGCCGGACCATTTTGGTGGACAACGGCCGCGAGACGGCATGGGTCCTCACGCCGGAGCGCCGGCCGCACCACACGGTTGCCGACCTGGCCGAGGCTGCCCGCTTGATCGCCCGGCAAGATGCGACTTGACGGCGCCGGTCAACCGTCGCGCCGCTCTTCCGACGGGGGCGACATGTCGGTGAAGTTGAAATTAGGGTCGGGCTCAGCCGGTGGCCGGTGATGTTCCCGCTCTCGCGCACGCCGTAGCTCTTCCTGGAACAGCGCCTGCTGCCGCAGTGATGCGCGGAGACTGTACCAGCGGGCCAGGTTGTACACCGCCAGCACGATGCCGAGCCAGCCCGGCGACCAATCGGTCCCGCGGAGACGCAGGGTCGGGTCGTCCGGGTTCATCTGATGGAATAGAACCAGTCCCACCCCCAGGACCAGCCAGAACACGGCCAGGTACAGATTGAGGTTGCTCATCGGTGCTTCCCATTTTGCCCGGCGAGCGGCCGGTTCACACCGGCCGGTTGACCGAACGGACTGCATTGTAACCGCCGGTCGTCTTTTCCGCTGGCCTTTCCGGCCCGGTGACGTACCATGCTCTTCGGAAAGTGCCGCCCGCATTCTTATCCCTGAGGTCAGCCATGCCCGAGATCCGTGCTATCCCGGCTGCCGATCTGGAGCTGTTGCGCAAGTTCGACACGCCGACTGTCTGCAATGTCATCGAGTTGTTCGACCTTCGGCCGCGCACGGCCGGCTACATGGACGCACGCATCAAGGCTTGCTTCCCGAAACTGCCGCCGATGGTCGGCTACGCCAGCACGGCGACGTTCCGCTCGGCGGCGCCGCCGCGATCAGGCAACGTCTACGCCGGCCTGGCCGAGCAAGTCGCCTCATTCGCCGAGCTACCGGGACCAGCCGTGGTGGTCTTCCAGGACCTTGACGACCCGGTAGCGGCGGCGACGTTCGGCGAGGTAATGTGCACTACCTACAAGGCGTTCGGCGCCGTTGGCCTGATCACCAGCGGCGCCGGCCGTGACCTCGATCAGGTCGAGGCGCTGGGCTTCCCCTGCTTCACCAACGGAACGATCTGCGCCCACGGCTACTGCCACATCGTGCAGATCAACGTGCCGGTGCACGTCGGCGGGGTGATGGTCAACCCCGGCGACCTGCTGCACGGCGACCGCAACGGGGTGACGACGATCCCCAACGAGATTGCATCGGCAGTGGCCCAGGCTTGCCCTGAGTATGTGGCCGCCGAGGCGGTGGTGCTCGACTATCTGAAGTCGGGCCGAATCGACCCGAAGGGTTATGCGGCAGCCCGCAACGAGAGCCGTGATCGGATCGAAGCCCTGGGCCGCAAACTGCGGAAGGCAGTCGGCGGCTGAGCCGCAGGCCAGGTCGGCGTGCCTTTCTCCGAGTCCGGAGCGTGAGTGACGGGGCGCCATCAGCCCGTCGCTGGCGCTCCGGGCTCGGAGTACCCGGGCCCGGAGCACCAGCGACGGGCACTGAGCAATGCATCCCGGCTGGGGCTATCTGTCTCAGGTGATATGGGCGCCCTGGGTTTCCACGTAAACCGCGTAGAGCGACTGGCTGGCGGTCATAAACAGGCGATTGCGCTTGGCGCCGCCGAAACAGACATTGCTGCAAATCTCCGGTAGCCGGATCAGGCCGATCCGTGTGCCATCCGGCGCGAAGATATGCACACCGTCGTAGCCCGCTCCGACCCAGCCGGCGCTGGCCCAGATATTGCCGTCGATGTCGGCCCGGATGCCGTCGGCCAGCCCCGCCTTGCCGTCCATCTCCATCGAGACGAACTCGCGCCCCTTGACCAGCTTCCGGCCGTCCACCACGTCCCAGACCTTGATGTTCCGGGGCGCCTTCTCGTAGTGGGAGCTGCCGGTGTCGGCGACATAGAGCTTCCGGTAGTCGGGGGAAAAGCACAGCCCGTTGGGCTTGAAAATCTCGTCGGTCACCACGTCCATCTTGGCCGTCTTCGGGTCGATGCGGTAGACTGCCTCCTTGAGGTGAAGCTCCCCCTTGTTCCCCTCGTAATTCATCAGGCTACCGTAGCCGGGGTCGGTGAACCAGATGCCGCCGTCGGGGTGGACGACGACATCGTTGGGTGCGTTCAGCGGCTTGCCCTGCCATTTGTCGGCCAGTACGGTCAGGCCACCGTGATGCTCGTAGCGGACCACCCGGCGGTTGCCGTGCTCGCAAGAGATTTGCCGGCCCTCGAAGTCGAAGGTATTGCCGTTGCTGTTGCCGGCCGGGCTGCGGAAGATGCTGACGTGGCCGTCCTCATCCAGTCGGCGGAGCTGCACGTTGTTGGGAATGTCGCTCCAGAGGAGGTAACGGCCGACGGCGCTCCAGGCCGGCCCCTCTGCCCACAACATCCCGGTGTAGAGGCGCTGGATCGGCGTGTTGCCGAGTTTGTACTTGGCGAAGCGCTTGTCCAGGACCACGATGTCCGGGTCCGGGTAGCGGACCGGCGGGGCGTTCGGCCCATAGTCGCGGTCGCCGCGAGCGGCCGCCGTCACTGCGGCTGATGCGGCTGCGGCCAGAAACGAACGACGCCCCAACGTCGGATGGCTCTCCCGGTCAGTCGTCGGACCAATGCCTGTGGCGGTGTCGTGCTTCATGGACTGCTATCCTCGGTGCAGGTGTGTCATGGACCCGTTACCCAACAAGGGTTCCTTCTCCTTATACCTGCCCGGGACCGAAGAGGCGCGTCGAATCTGGGCGGTTTTCCTTTCCCCGGCCGGGGGCGCGTCATTCCTGGAAGCCCGGTTTGACCGTGTGAAAGGAGTGAGGACCCATCCTGCAAAGCCGAGCCGCGCCGCGGCTCATTCCTTCTTGCCGCCCAGCTCCTGAATCAGTGCCCGGAGCTGCTTGACCTCGGCTTCCAGCTGGAGGAGGCGCTGGTTGGTTCGGACCAGGCCGACCGCTAGGGTCTGTTCCGCGTCACTGGCAGCGGTGCTGCTGGCCTCGGCAGCGACAGCCCAGTGGGCCTTGCCGCTGGCATCCACCAGGGCCACCGCGTCGATCTCGTTCCAGCCACGCACCGCGCGTGAGCGCAGATGAACCACCAGCCGGTTGGTCGGAAAATCGACCTTGAGCGGAATCTCCGAGACACCCTGTCCCTGGTCCGCCGGGGTGGGGTCGCGGCCGACCCAGGCTTCGACCTCGCTGCCGTCGAGCCGGAACAAGGTCAGGCGCTCGACGGCACCGGGGTTCCAGGTTTCATGGATGCGGACGCTCACCGGCACGATCGGCTGCTCATACTCCAGGAGCAGCCATTCGTCCTGACCGTCAGGCGTGAGCGAGGCCCAGGCGGTGCCAAAGTCGCCGGCCGCGGTGGTGTTCGGCTCGCCGGTCGCCTGCTCAGGTCCCCACGGCCGGTTGCGCGGCGGCAGCGCGGTCAGGTCGCGCCAGATGTACCAATACGGCTCGACATAGACCCAGTAGCCGGGGGGCAGGTTGGTCTGGCCGGCATACGACGGGACCCGCATCAGGCCCATCTCGCGGAAGTCGCCGCCGGCGACCTTGTCCTTGGGGGAGCGAAACTGCCGCAGTAGCATCCGGTATTTGCCGTCGCCGCGGGCCCGGCGCAGCGACTCCTCCAGCCGCGGCTCGGAAGTCAGCCGATCCTTGCGAGAGTCCTTAGGCGGTTCAATGATCCGCGACCAGCCCTGCGAGATGCCCAGGGCCGACACGCCGAGGAGAAGGCCAAGCCCGGCGACCCGGAGCCAGGCGCGTTGACGGGAGATCATGATTTACCTCCACGAAGAGCGAGCGGGACGATCCAGCGGCGAGAAAGGTTGACAGGGAGAAAATCCGGCGTGAACCATCAGCCACCCAACCTGGAACGGTGGCGGAAAGGGGAACCCTGCGCGCGGGCCGCCCGTGCGGAAGGAACGTTAAAGCCCTCCCCGATCCGTCGTCGGGCCAAGGGACAGGGCCGCAAACGGTGCACCGCAGTCGGATACCGGCGGGAGCTTCACTTCGGCGACCGATCGCGGCCGGCAGGGGAAGTGCGGCCCTTCCATTTATGGGTGCTTACCACACCCCGCGGATGCTGGCGAGGTAGCTGGGTGGCACCCAACACCACCATAACGAAAGGAGGAGGAAAGATGCAACAGCAGAACGGTGCTGTTCCGTCTTTGCGGACTCGTCGTCCCCGGCGCTGACGCTCCGGGAGCGCAGCGACGCCCCGACCACCCCATTCACAGAGTCATTGGCGACGAGGGCGCTTGACCAGACATTAGTTCCGGTCAGGGGACTTCTCTTTACGATCCTTCTCGGATGGCCGCTTGCCCGGCGGCTGGGAGCCGGACGGCGACACCAGAGGACGCGGTGCAGCCGGCGGCATCGGGCGCGGCGGGGCAGCGGCCGATGGGGGACCACTGGGCCGAGCTTCCGCCGGTTTGACGGCCGTCGGCACCGTTGGACTGCCGGCGCGAGAAGCCGGCGGCGGGCTGGTTAAGGGGGCCGGCGCTGGGCGTGATTCGGATGGTTTGGCTGGCTTCCTTGCCGCCGGAGTCGATGGAGTTGTCGGCGAAGGCGGCGGCGTCGCGGATGAGGCTGCGGCGGGCGGGCTGGTCAGCGGAGTGTTCGCTGGCGCTGGGCGAGATGGGCTTGTGACAGCCGGCTTAGTGGGCGTCGAAGGGGCCGACGGCTTGGCGGCGCGCTCCGGGGCCGGCTTCTCCGGTTTGCCGGCGCGGGCCGGGGCAGCCGACGGAGGGACGGTGCGGCCAGCGGCTGCCGGCGGATCGGCCGACTTCTCCGGCTTGGCGGCGGGTTTTGCCGGTGGGGTGCCGGCGGTCGGCAGCCGGGCAGCGACCGGCTGCGACTTGGGCACATTCAGCTTCGCGCGGCGGGGCTGCGACGGCGCGCCCGC
>DATLYH010000392.1:0-9083 GCA_035575035.1 Gemmataceae bacterium | reverse complement strand
GGATTGCTCTGTTGAATCCGCAATCCGCAATCCGCAATCCGCAATCGAAAGGTCGGGCAGGCCCAGGTCGGTGCCGACGGCGCGGGCCGCGACGAGCGGATGGGTGACCACGGTAAAGGAAGTGGCGGCCGCCTGGCCAAGCCACTGCTCGAAGCTCTTCAATCGGGTTTGGCCATCAGGCAGGTCGGGATAAAGCAGGCCGGCTTCGAAGAGGGCGAAGGCGGGGCGCGGGCCTTCTTGATGGCCGACGGCGGCCAGCAGCTCCAGCAGGCTGCCGAGCCGCCAGCGCGGCTGCCGGCTATGGCCCATAAACGCCAGCAGTCGGCGGCAGGCGGGGTCGAGAGCCTGCAGGCGGCGGTCAATGATGGCGGCGTTGGTCACGGCCGCGGCGCAGCGTTCGATCAGATCGGCGATCGGCCATTGGTTGCGCGGCCGGATCAGCTGGCCGGCCACGCGCCGGAGCAAGGCCTCGTCGTAGCGCTCCAGCGTTCGCCGGAAATGGTCGGTCCAGGGGATAAGGTCATTCGGCGACATCAGCGCTTCAGCGGCCCAGCACCTGCGGCGTGTGGCCCATCCGGCGCAGCTCCTCGATCACGGCATCCGCGCGGCCGGCACGGACCAGCAGCACCCGGTCAGTCAACCGGCCGACCAAGTCCTGCGCCAGCTTCTTGCGGGCCAGCAATTCCTCGGCCAGGACCGCGTCCTCGGTCTGGATCAGGCAGACGCGGCGGTGCAGCTTCACTGGGATGCGGGCTTTATCCATGATCTTACACGTGGCGCCGGCCGCCGGGCCGGCGGCCCCACGGGGAGCCTTGCTGCTTGCGGCTCAGTGTTCTGTCCACGCAGCAAGGACAACTATGGGAACCAGTCGGGTCATTGCTTCTTCGGGCCGACGACCGCCCACGGCTCGACGCCGCACCGCTTGGCCCAGCTCTCGTAAGCGGCGACCATCGCCCGGACGCGCTCGGGGTGCCGATCGGCCAGGTCCTTCAGCTCGGAGCGGTCGGCCTTGATGTTGTACAGCTCCCACGGCCGACCGTGCTTGGCCACCAGCTTCCAGTCGCCCATGCGCACGGCCCGGTTCCCCTCGTGCTCCCAGAAAAGGGCCTCGCGCTCGATCGGCTGACCGTCGAAGGCCGGCACCAGGCTCTTCCCTTCCAGCGGCGTGATCGGATTGCCATGCAGTTCAGTCGGATACCGGGCGCCGGCCACGTCCACACAGGTGGCCATCAGGTCGATCACATGGCCGGGCTGGTGCCGCAGCTCGCCTCGCGCCTTGATGCGGGCGGGCCAGTGGACGATCAGCGGCGTGCTGATGCCGCCTTCGTGGACCCAGTGCTTGTACTCGCGGAACGGCGTGTTCGACACGTTGGCCCAGCCGCGGCCATAGGCCAGGTAGGTGTCGGCCGGGCCGGGGAGGACCTTCGGCCCCATCCGCACCGGGTAGCCGTCCCGCGTCTGGTTCGGTACGATTCCCTTTTGCAGCTCCTCGGGCCTCATCGGGGGCAATGACGGCTTCTCGGCCCGCGGGCCGTTGGGCCGGTCCTTGGCCGCCGCTCGGCCCATCAGTTCCGCACAGCCGCCGTTGTCCTGAAGGTAAAGGATCAAGGTGTTGTCGAGCCGGCCGGTCCGCCGCAGCTCGGCCACGATCTTGCCAATCCCCTGGTCCATGCGGTCCACCATTGCCGCGTACACCTCCATGCCCGCTGCCTCCCACTTTTTGTCGGCCACCTTGTCCCAGTCCTCGGCCGGCGGCGCCAGGCCCCACTGCGGGTCGATGGTGCCGAGCTTGACCCCCTTGGCGAAACGGGCCTTGCGGACCGGTTCGTAGCCGACGTCATACTTGCCCCGGTATCGGGCGATGTCCTCGGGCAGGGCGTGCATCGGCCAGTGGGCGGCGGTGTAGGCGACGTAGAGGAAGAATGGCTGGTCCGAGTGATCGCGGACATGATCGGCGATGAACCGGACCGCATGGTCGGAGATGGCGTCGGTGTAATAGTAAAGCTTTGGCTGATACTCCGGGTCGGCGAAGGCGGAAATCATGGTGTTGTCGCGCACCAGGGTGGAGGGGTCGAAGAAGCTGCCGGCGCCGGTGATGGTGCCGTAGTAGCGGTCGAAGCCGCGCTGGAGCGGCCAGTTATGCTTCGGACCATCCGGGGCCGTGTACCGGGTGACGTGCCACTTGCCGACCGCGTAACTGCGGTAGCCGGCGGGTCGGAGCGCCTCCGCAATGGTGGCGCAACGGCGGTTCAGGTCGCCGCGGTAGCCGTCTACCCCCTTGTCGTCCATCATGTGGCCGACGCCGGTCTGGTGCGGGTAGAGCCCGGTGAGCAAGCTGGCGCGGGTGGGGCAGCAACGGGCGGTGTTGTAAAACTGGGTGAAGCGCAGCCCGCCGGCCGCCAGGGCGTCGAGGTTCGGCGTGTTGATCTCGCCGCCGTAGCAGCCGAGGTCCGAGTATCCCATGTCGTCGGACATGATCACGATGATATTGGGCTTCGGGCCCGGCTCGGCTGCCCAGGCCGACGCCGGGAAGAGGCCCGCAGCCAGCAGCGTCAGCAACATCCCGTATGTCAGCGGTTGTCCGGTCATCGGTCGGTCTCCCGCATTTTGATGATTCACCCTCTAGGCTTCAGGCTATAGGTTGCAGGCTTCAGGGCAATCTGCCCTCTGCAATCTGACATCTGAAGTCCAACAAAAGGCGGCCGGATTTCTTCCTCCTCAAAGAGCGGACGCAGGGGAGCATGTATCCGACGGCGTCCCGGGGAAGACGGGGCGTTCGGTTACGGAGCGGAGGCGCTCGACGGGGCAACCGCCGCTTGCAGCTGCCGGGCCAGCAGGCGATGGAAGTGGTAGCCGGCCGCCTCGCGGCGGACACTAAAGCGGCCCGTGTCGAAGGAGCGGCTCGCCAGGCCGCGCTGCACCTCCTCGCAGATGCCGATGTCTTCGAGTTGAATCTGGTGGCCGACGGCGATGCTCTCGGCGATGAAGCGCTGGGCTTCGGGCCCCTCGGTCTGGGCGAAATAGAAATCGAAGACCACCCGGCAGCGGTCGGGACCGAGCGGCAGCACCAGGTTGGTGTCCATCACTCCCTGGTAGATATTGATCATGAAGTTCGGATAAATCCACCAGTAATAGGCGGTGTCGCCGGTGCGGACCCTGCTGACCGAGTCGTCGGCGCCGCCGGACTCGGCAGCGCGGAGCGGGCTGATCTGCACCGCCGTGTGGCCGGCGATCTCGGTGCGATACTGCGAGTAGTCGAGGACGCCGGCCAGGCCGGGATGGACGGTGTTCACGTGATAGCCGCCGTCGAGGTAGTTATCGACGAATACCTTCCAGTTGCAGGCGAGTTGGTACTCGCGGCGCTCCACGAAGCGCAGTGCTGCCAGCCCCAGCCCGGCCATCCGCTCCGGCAGCGGGGCAAGGTACTCGGCCAGGGGTGCTGCCGGCCGGCCGAGGTGGACCCACACCAGCGGTCCCCAAATGTCGGCTGCCAGCGCGGGCAGCCCATGATCCTCGCGGCGGAAATCGGCCACGCCGTCGAACTCCGGCGTGCCGCGCAACCGGCCGGCCAGGTCGTAGGTCCAGCCATGATAGCGGCAGCGCAGCCGGGTCGCCTTCCCCTCCGGCTGCTCCAGCACCCGGGCGGCCCGATGGCGGCAGACATTGACGAACGCCCGCAGAACGCCTTCCTGATCACGCACCACCAGGATCGGCTCGCCGGCGATGTCGGCCGTGAAGTAGCAGCCGGGGGCGGCGACCTGGTCCAGCCGTCCCGCCGCCTGCCAGGTGTTGCCGAAGACCGTCCGGCATTCCAGGGCGTAAATCTCGGGATCGAAGTACCAGGAGCTGGGGATGGTGCGGGCGCGCTCCAGCGGCAGATCGGGGTCAAAGGCGGCGAGTTTCTCGCGCAGGCTGCCGGACATGCACTGCTCCCTCTGGGGAAGTTGTGTGAGCTAATACCCCCAGGCAGGCTAGGCCCTCCTTATTATCATCGAGCCTGGCCCTCCGGGTAAACGGCAAGTATCTCGGGGGTGCAAGTGGCCACCCGTCGCCGATCATTGTACAGTGGGAAGTAGTTGGTTCTTCTGTGGCTCTAACCCTTTCCCCAAGCAGACCCATGACCCTGGCCGACAACCCGCGCTCGCTGGTCTTCTACATGGCTTACCCCGGCCCCGGCAACCTTGACGGCGCCTCGCGCAGCCTGATCGATCCCCCTTATCTCCTGGCAGCCCTCGACACGGTGCTTGAAAATGAGGCTTTCGAGGTGATTGAGCTGACCTCGCTCAAGTCGCGCAAGCTCCAGCGACGCGTGGCCGAGAAGCTCAAGGGGAACGGCCGGCGCGTCGCCTTCCACTGCGAGCCAGTGCAGTGGGTCAACGAGGAGAACCTGATCGACCCGGCCGACCTGTGCTGTCCCAACGAGGTGCACCGCCGCCGGGCTGTGGACCGCATCCGCCGGCTGCTCGACGAGGCTGCCCTCTACGGCGCCGACCAGGTCTTCGTCGCCAGCGGCCGTAATCCTGCCTCCGGCCGGCCCTACGACCAGCAGAGCGACGCCCTCCAGCAGCAGGCGCTGCACGCTCTGACCCTGTCGCTGCGCACGTTGGCGGCCGAGGCCCGGGCCCGCAACCAGCAACTGGCCGTCAGCGTCTGCGACGCCGGCTCGCCCGACCCCGGCCTGCGCCGCCATGCCTTGATCGGTCCCGCCGCCCGCGCCGCCGCTCTGCTGGAGCCGTTGCGCGGCGAGGGACTCGACAACCTTGGCCTGGCCATCGACACCGGCCGGCTCTACCTCAACGGCGAGGGGCCCGAAGTGATCGCCACCCTGGCCCCTTACTTGCAGTGGGTCCACGTCAGCAATTGCGTCCCAAGCCTGGGCGATGTCCACCCGCGCTTCGGCCATCCAGAGGGGCAAATCGGGCCCAAGCAGCTCGGCGAGTTCATGCGGGCCCTGGCCGAGGTCCGCTACGAGGGACCGCTCGGCGTGGCTGTCCGCCCGGCCGGCAGCGAGGTGCCGGAGCGCGTCGTCCAGGTGGCCCTGAGTCTGCTCAATGAGGCGGCCGACACCATCGACGTGGCCTACGCCCTGCCGTTGGGCTTTGCCTACCGCAGCCGCGACTTCCTCACCGAGGAGACGTTCGCCGAGATCACCGAGCTGCGCGTCAATCGGCCGGAGCTGGCCAAGGAAGAGCTGGCCAAGCGCAAGCGCCGTGACGTGCTGGCCCCGGACGGCCGGCTGGTCATCCTGGCCGCCGACCACCCCGCCCGCAGCGTGACCCGCGTCGGCACCCATCCGACGGCGATGGGGCACCGCCTCGACTATCTGGGCCGAATCGTGCGCGTCCTGGCCGCCAGCCACATCGACGGGCTGATGGCCACCAGCGACCTGATCGAGGAAGTGGCCCTGGCCAACTACCTGGTCAAGCAGGCCGGCGGGGCCGACTTTTTGGCCAACAAGGTGCTGATCGGCAGCATGAACCGCACCGGCCTGGCCGGCACCGAGCATGAGATGATGGACCGCCCCTCCAGCTACATGACCGGCAAGCGGATCAAGGAGATGAACCTTGACGGCGGCAAGCTGTTGTGGCGCTGGGTGCCGACCGGCGAGAAGAACGATCGCTACGCCCTGGAGACGCTGGAGCGGGTGGCCAAGGCGGTGGAGGAGTTGGCCGACGTTGGACTGTCGGCCTTCGTGGAGCCGTTGCCGGTGCAGAAGACCGAGACCGGCTACCGGACTGACCACAGCACTGACAATATCATCAAGGCGATCGGCATCGCCAGCGCCCTAGGCTACTACACCGGCCGGGTCTGGCTGAAGATCCCGTACTGCGAGGACTTCGCCCGGGTGGCCAAGGCCTCGACCTTCCCCATCTTGTTGTTGGGGGGTGAATCGACAGGCCGGCCGTCGGCCACCATCGAGGATTTTGTGCGGGGCATGGGGGCAGGCCCCAACATCCGTGGCGCCCTCGTCGGCCGGAACGTCCTCTTCTGCGGCGACGACGACCCGGCCGCCATCGCCGAGGCGATCAATCTGGTGGTGCATGAGCGCAAGAGCGCCATCGAGGCGATCCACCAGGCCGGCAAGGTGCGGGGCACGCTGATGAATGTGTTCGGTTGAAAGAAGACGTTACACGGCCGCTCAGGCATTGGCAGTCGGCGGATTCAGACGGGCGACAAAGGCGGCGTGCTCGGGGCTGGCCAGTCCCTGCTGCACCACGGCCAGCACCCGGGCCAGGTTCCCCGCCACCAGCGCCGCCGGGTCGAGCCACAGCCCGGGAAACACCTCGCTCTTCAGCAGGCCGTCAGCGTCCGGCACCTGGCGCTCGTACTGGCCCTCGCGCAGCACGAACCAGTCAATCTGCTGGTTCAACACCCGCCAGACGAGGTACTCACGCACGCCATTGCGGCGGTAGACGTGAAGTTTTGTGTTCAGGTCGATGCTGACGCTGCTGGCGGCGACCTCGGCAACAAGTTCAGGGGCCGCCTCGACGAAGTCATCCTCGCTGATGCGTGCTTGCCCACCACGTGCAGGGTCAATCAACAGGAGGGCATCCGGTTGCGGTTCATTGTCGAGGTCGAGCCGGGCCGTGGCGTTGTCCCCCGTCAATACACCTGGGGTGCCTGCTTCATAGGCGACCAGCCAGCCAATCAGGTGAGCATGAGGATGACCATGACGGCGCAAGCGGACCGGAGAGGGCACGTAGACGACTCCTTCAATCAACTCGGCCTTCTTGAGGTGCGGCATCGCCTCGTAGCGGCGCTCGAATTCGGCGCGGGTGAGCCGGTCGCCGGTCTCCAGGGGGGGCAGTTTCTCGCCCGGCTGAGGTCGTGAGGTTGGCGCGGCCATGAACTTGCTCTCCTCTTGCCAGATACACCGTCTATGAAGTTATCAGGCGCCATCTCCCGGGACAAGGCGGCGTTCCCTCCGCCGCTGCGAGGAACAGCGGCAAAGGCATAGGGCTTGCATAACCGGGAAAACTTGCACGATCCGGCATGCCTTGCCTCAGAGGGCTGCCGTTTGGGCTTGGCGCCTTGGCACCTTGGCGAGACATTCTGTTCGTATGCGCACCGACCAAGTCCTGACCGGCGACTGTCTTCGCCTATTGCCCGAGCTGCCCGAGGCGAGTGTGGACCTCGCTTTCGCCGACCCTCCTTTCAACATCGGTTACGAATACGACGTCTACAACGACCGCCGGGCCCGGGAGGATTACCTCGCCTGGACCGAAAAATGGCTCCGGGCGGTGCGGCGCGTCCTCAAGCCGACCGCCTCACTCTGGGTGGCCATCGGTGATGAGTACGCCGCCGAGGTTAAGGTCCGCCTCGACGCCCTTGGCCTGACCCTGCGCAACTGGATCATCTGGCATTACACTTTCGGCGTGCATTGCACCCGGAAGTTCACCCGTAGCCACGCTCACATCCTTTACTATGTGGTCGATCCGAAGCGCTGCACCTTCAACGCCGATGCCGTGCGGGTGCCGTCAGCCCGGCAGACGACCTACGCCGACCGCCGGGCCAACCCGAAGGGGCGGGTGCCCGACGACACCTGGGTGCTGCGGCCGCAGGAGGATGACCGCCTCTTCCGGCCGGAGATGGACACCTGGTATGTCGCGCGCGTTTGCGGCACCTTCAAGGAACGGACCGGCCATCCCTGCCAGATGCCGGAGGCGGTGCTGGAACGCATCATCCGCGTCGCCAGCAACCCCGGCGAGCTGGTACTCGATCCCTTCGCTGGCAGCGGCACCACCTTGGCGGTCGCCCGGCGTCTGGGCCGCTATTACCTCGGCATCGAGCTGTCGGCAGAGTACGCCGAGCGCATCCGGCGGCGACTGGAAAGGATTGTCCCCGAGACAAGGCTTCAGGCTTGATTTCAGATTTAAGATTTCAGATTTAAGATTTCAGATTGCAGATTGCCCCGAAGCCTGTCGCCTCAAGCCTGAAGCCTCTGATCCCACGGTCTTTCGCTGAGCCCGGAGCGTAAGCGATGGGTCGGCCCGACGCTGCCGCGCCGGGCTCGGATGTCGCTTAGGACGGTCCCTTGACCCAGATCAGCAGTTCGTTGCGCCCGTAGCGGCGGCGCTCCCACTGCTCGGCGAAAGGCAGCTCGCCCAGGTCCACGCCGCGCTCCGCTTGCAGCACCACCACCGATCCCGGGTAGACCTTTCGCTGGACCTCCCCGACCAGCGCCAGCAGGTCGTCCCGGCGGCGCTCGAAGTCGGGGAACGGCGGGCTGATGAAGACGTTGACCGGCTCTTCCGGCGCCTGCCAGTGCCGGACCCAGTGGTAGGCGTCGGCACGCAAGAGGGTCGCCTCGTCGGCGACGCCGAACGCCTCCAGATGGCGGCGGAGGTCCCGGGTCAATCCAAAGTCCCGCTCCACGAAGATCGCCGCACTAGCGCCGCGGCTAAGGGCCTCCAGACCGATCGCGCCGGTGCCGGCAAAAATGTCGTAGAAAGGAACGTCCGGAACCGCGTTGCCCAGGATGCTGAAGAGGGCCTCCCGGACCATCTGCGGCGTGGGACGAACATCCGGACTGATGGTGCAGGTTAGCTTGCGCCCCCGCAAGCGGCCTGCCACGATTCGAAGTTGGGTCCGCATGGCAGTGTCGGCCCGAAACCGGGACGAATCGACTGGTATGTCGTCATTTTATCACGGCTTCCTCTCTCCCGGAATCGGCAACCGCTCTTCGCCGGCGGGGGGCAGCCCGGCCGCGGCCACGCCCTGGTTGCAGTAGGCCGGCCCCAGCAGGATCATCAGCCGAAGCTGGGCCTTGTCGTAGGCGCCGATGGTACTCACCTGGGTAAGCTCGGCCAATTCCAGCAGGCGGATGGTCTGCTGCACCTCGGTGATCGAGGAGCCGGTGACGTTCCGGACCAGGCGCTCGTGGCTGAGGCGATAGGCTTCGCGGGCGTGGCGGATCTGCTGCTCGCCGAAGTGGATTTGCTGTCGGCCGCTGAGGATCGCCTCGCGGGCGTCCTGCACTCCTGCGGTCAATTTGCCGCGCAGGTCCTGGTAAAGCAGGTGGACCTGTTGCAGCTTGGACTCGGCGGCGCGCTGGCGGTCGCGGGCGGTGGCCAGGCCGGTGA
>DATLYH010000391.1:0-6654 GCA_035575035.1 Gemmataceae bacterium | reverse complement strand
AACCGGCCGGGACCACAACTCGTATGGTTTCACGATGTGGCTGGCGGGCGGCGGGGTCAAGGGAGGCGTCAGTGTCGGCGCCACCGACGAGTTGGGCAGCGCCGCCGTGGAGAAGCCGTTCCATGTCAAGCGGCTGCACGCTACCATCCTGCACTTGCTCGGCATTGATCCCGACCGCTTGACGTACTTTTATGGCGGGCTGGATCAGAAGCTCGTCGGTGTCGAGGGAGCCGAGCCTATCCGCGAGATCATGGCGTGAGAAGGGACCGGTGAGATTACCTCTCTGCCGGTTTATGACCGCCGGCGAACTTGATTTTGGCGAACTCGGCATCGGAGAAGAAGACGACCGTGCCGCGACTGTCCACTGTCATCCGCCTTCCATTCACGCCCGTCTGTTCGTAGGCAATGATCGGCTGCTCCCCCTCGGCTGGCGGCGCGTCCGGTGGAGGCCCTGGAACGATGACCAGCGGCTTGCCATCGAGGGGCGAGGTCAACAAGGCGTCCGGGTCGCCGTATTTTTTCAAAAACGGCTTGAGGTCGTCCGCCGTCGGCGGGCGGCGGATCTTCTGGTAGGCCTCCTTGTACGCCGCCGCGACCTTGCCAAACTGGTTGGCTGCCTCGATCGTTTTGGCATCATAGGTCGGGGGGGACGAGCCACATCCCACAACCAGAAGCGCAACGAAACCTAAGAGGAGCAGTGCCCGGTTCATTGTAAGTCCTTGTTCACCACACTCCGGTTACGGCTCGCTCACGACGTTGCCGTCATTGCGGACGCACAGGTTGCGGTACGCCGTCAGGTCCATGCTGTAACGAAGGAACCGAACCGACCCATCGCCGTAGACGACGTTCAGCCCGGTGGAGTGGGCGGAGCCCAACCGTTCGTTGGCCGGCCCGTTGCCGTCGGGAGGCGCGCTGCCGGCGGTCAAGTTGATCGTGTCGGGAACGGGCAGCCCCCAGCAGCGCCGGCTGACCCCCCAGCCGTGCCCCCGGGTGATCGGTTCGCCCCCCCAGTCATCGGCGAGATAGCGGCTGACGGCGGTGTAGCGCTCGCCAACCATGATGGTGTTCGACAAGCCGTCGGTGACTCCGGCGGTGCTCAGCCGGGGCTCGAAGTTCCAGACCCCCATGCCGTTATGCAGCCGGCCCATGGCTTCACTCGGCACTTCTACCGAGGTGCCATACGTGCTGACATAGGCAGCCCGGAACCACATGCGGCCGCCGTTCGACAGGCTGGAGAACACGTTCGCGCCCCGCGACGGGCACACGTAGATCGGCACTATCGTCCGTTCGATCACGGCGTTGTTGGCGGTGCCGTTGTTGTTGCCCGACGGCGACTGGCGCCACAGGTTCTCCTGCTCGACGTACGGCAAGATCTGGAAGGTCCACCCGGCCTGCTGGGTGGTAAGGTCCAGCAGGAACGGGCTGGGCGTTGACTTCGCCGGAATGGGGCCGTTGGCGTCGTCCCACCATCGCGCCCCCGTGGTGGGGAAGTACTTGAGCGTGTCGTGGTGATGGTGCCAGGCTAACCCGATCTGCTTGAGGTTATTCCTACACTGGGTGAGGTTAGCGCTCTCGCGCACCTTCTGCACGGCCGGTAAGAGCAGAGCAATCAGTACCGCGATGATGGCGATCACTACCAACAACTCAATCAAGGTAAAACCGGCATGCTGCCGCGAACGGAAATGAACCATGATGACTTCTCCCGTTATGGAAGACACCGAACGAATTCTTCGCATGGACCTATCCTGGAGGTTGCTTAGGCGATTCCCTGGCCTGGCTTCAGGACCGCGGCTTGTGTTCCCGGGGAAATCCGATCCTGGACAGTTCAGCGTCCGTGTATTGGCGGATGCCCACCGCAAGCGGTGATGGCCTGATTAGAGTTCGTTCTGATCAACAACCTGGCCGTCTGCCCGGTCGGACAGGGCCTGCAAGACCGGGAGGCGGATGCTGTAGCGGATCACGCGCACCGAGCCGTCCACCAAGGCAGCGTTGAATCCGCCGGGATGAGGCGATCCCCAGTAGTCGTAATAGCCGCCCCCGCTGCCGACGGGGCCAAGCCCCCAGGGACCACACCGCCCGTTGATACCTGGGGCGTTGTAGTTCGGTGGGGGAACCTCCTTGGTCGCGGCCGTTTCCAGGGTGTCCTGGCGGGGCTGGTGGATGGCGTGCCGGGTGACGCCCCAGCGGTTGCCCAGAGCCCAGGTCTCGTTGTCGCCCCACTGCAAGGCCGTCCGGTAGTGATCGATCGACACGAATTTCTCGCCGAGAAGCAGGGTATTCGTCGTGCCGTCCGTGATGCTGGCCATCCGAACCGGGGTTAGCGGTATCCAGCCGCCGTTGTTCACCTCATTCGGCACGATGACGCCGGTCCAGGTGGTGGTTTCATTGGCTGGACACCAGGTAGTGCCGGCGTTGGCGGCGTAGTCAACCAGGACGATGCCTCCGAAAGCGACCGGCGGCCGACGTGCAGGACAGTTGAAGATGGGGATCACCGCAAGTCGGACCTGGGAATCCACATCCAGGCGGAATACGTTGTCCTGCTCAATGAAGGGCAGGATTTGATACCGCCAGTTCCATCGTTGCATCGGAGCGGTGGCAAACCGGTTGGCGGCGTCTCGCCCTCCGGTGTAGTCCTGTCGGCCGGCGGAGGGGAACTGCCCGATCATGTCGTGATGATTGTGGCAGGCGATGGCCAGCTGACGGAGGTGGTTCTGACACTTGGCCCGGTTGGCGGCCTCACGGACCTTCTGCACCGCCGGCAACAAGAGCGCCACCAGAACGGCGATGATGGCAATGACCACCAACAGCTCGATCAAGGTAAAGCCTGCATGCCGCGATGATCGGAGATGAACCATGATGAACCCTCCCGGATTAGGGAAGAACGGAACGTATTCCTTATGCCCCCCTTGACCGCTTGGGGTCAGTTGAGCACCGGCTTGTGCTTGCCGACGAATGTCAACTTCGGCAAATCTTCTTCTGGGACTGTCAGCGGTCGGCCGCGAACGTCGGTGACGGCTCGCTTCCCGTTCGCCCCTTTGCGCTCATAAGCCAGGATCGGGAACATTCCCTGGTAGTCGGTCGGGCCCCCCGTGGGGTTAACCCCCCAGACCACGACGTAAGGCTGCCCATCGTTGGGGGAGACCAGCAACTCGTCCGGGTTGCCGAACACTTTCAGAAAAGGCTTGAGCTCCTCGGCGTTCTTGGGTCCTCGGCCCAGTTGGCCATAGGCGTCCGAGTAGGCCAAGGCGATGTAGGTAAGGTTCTTTTCCGCCGGGGACAGCGGGATCACCTCAGGCTCCTGCGAAGAGCGACACCCGGCCAGAGCGGTCAGCAGCACTGCCAGCCCAAGCGAGAGCCGGCCGAGCGGGTGAGCGGTTTTCCGAGGGTCTCCCTCGAGATGCATGATGATTCCCCAGCACGAGTAGACAATCATCGACGGCAAACGCCGAACGACGCGGAATCTCCCGCTGGATCCGCTCCGACAACGCTCTCTCGACCGATGGTCAAGTCAGGTTGCGCCAGTCGCGTGGAACTGTGTTTCCTCCTTTCAATCGTCCGGACCAGTGCTTCGGTAATCCGGAATCTGGACACTTTTCAACGAAATGCCCCGGCTTGCAGAACAGGCGTACAGAGAGACCCATCATTCTCGGAACGCGAGGTCAGCCAAGATGCCGAAGTGATCGGAGGGGTAGGTATTGCCGGGTTTGACATCCAGAAGGCGGTGGTGGCACACCCGCCAGTCCGGGCTTACCAGGATGCCGTCGAGGCAGCGGATGCGGAGGCCGTACCACTGGTAGGTCGGCGTATCTGCGCGCCGGCCGGCCTGCTCCGCGCTGTCGGCCAGTCCCGCAGCAGCAAAGAGCCGCCGCGAGGGGGCACCCGGCGGGGCGTTGAAATCGCCGGCCAGGATGATGGCGTCTGCCGGATCACCGGTCTTCAGATGGTCGAGCACCACTTGGGCCGCCGCCACCCGGGACCGCTCGGTCAGGTAGGAGTGGACATTGTAGACGCGAAAGGTCCGGCCGCTGGCCTGGTCGCGGAGGCGGACCCAGGTGCAGATCCGCTTGACCTTCAACACCGACCCGCCGCGCGGCTGATCGGTCGGCTCTTCCAGCCAGAAGGTATCGCCGCCGAGCTGTTCGAAGCGGTCGGCATCGAAGTAAATGGCGCAATGTTCGCCGGCAGCACGGCCATCGTCGCGGCCGACGCCGACGCGGCGATGGGTCGGCAGCACCTGCTCCAGGAACGCAACCTGGCCCGCGCACGCCTCTTGTACGCAGAGGATGTCGGGGCCAGCGTGGCGGAGGGCGGTTTGCAGGGCGTCCTTCCGCCCCGGCCAGTTGGACAGGGTGAGCCGGTCCCACGGAGGACGGCCCTCTTCGCCGTGAAGGATGTTCCAGGTGACGACCCGGATGCTTGAGGGTTCGGTCTTCGGCGCCGGCATCGGCCCGCCGGGGCTCACTTTCGACCAGCCGATCAACCCGAGCCAGCAGGCCAGCACGACGATCAAAGCCTTCCGTGCAGGGCCGAGCAGCCGACGGAAGCGCGACCGCCAGCCGGAAGACGACCCGTCCACCGGGCCGAGCAACAGGCGCGGGCCCAGCACGAGGCACACCAAGGCGGCACCGATGACCGTCCCCACGGCTCCTTGATGGTTAAAGGAGTTAAGGGTGTAGATAGCAGCCCCCACCATACCGAGCAGGGTAACGAGTGCCAGGAACGAGAGGCCGGTTGCAAGAATGGGGGCCGCGGAGCGCAACTGCTTCATGGATCAACCTCGGACAACGGTTGGCAGACGCAGAAAACACCGACGCTAAAGGAACAGGCGGGGAACGGCGGTAAAGTGAGCGCGGCGACGGGATTTTTTTCCGGTCAGCCAATCCGGGCGGCGACATGATAGAGACGTTCAATTACGCCAGAGACAGCGGTATCATTCTGGACAAGTGCCGTCCGGGCGGCCGCATCGGGCTGGACGGCGGCAAGTTGAGGGACATCTGCTCCAGCCGGGCACCGCACTTGTTAGGGCGCCCCCGTGGTGGCATGGTCTTCAAGACCATGCCACCACGGGGGGGACGACAAAGGAGGCAGGGTGAAGATCGTTGTACTGGACGGCTACACGCTCGGCGCAGACGGCAACTCCTGGGCGGAGCTGGACCGGCTCGGCGAGGTGAAGATCTACGACCGCAGCTCGGCGGAAGAGGTGGTGGTCCGCGCCCGGCCAGCAGCGGTGCTGATCACCAACAAGGCGCGCGTCTCGGCCGCGGCCATCGAACAGGCGCCGGACTTGCGGTTCATCGCCGTCAGTGCCACCGGTTATGATTGCGTCGATGTTGCCGCCGCCCGCCGCCGCGGCATTCCGGTC
Organism: Gemmataceae bacterium; assembly: GCA_035575035.1. Classification (GTDB taxonomy): domain Bacteria; phylum Planctomycetota; class Planctomycetia; order Gemmatales; family Gemmataceae; genus DATLYH01. The sequence continues at coordinate 1,292 of DATLYH010000391.1, read as the reverse complement.
GCCAACGTGCCGGAGTATGGCACGGCCTCGGTCGCCCAGTTCGTCTTCGCCTTGCTGCTGGAACTGTGTCACCGGGTCGGCCTGCACGCCGACGCTGTGCGCGCCGGTGAGTGGGCCCGGTCGCCGGAGTTCTGCTTCTGGAAAACGCCGCAGGTCGAGCTGGCCGGCAAGGTCATGGGGATCGTCGGCTTCGGCCGGATCGGCCGGCGCGTCGGCGAACTGGCCCACGCCTTCGGCATGGAGGTGCTGGCTTGCAGCCGATCGCGCTCGGTACCGCCGGCTTACCGGCCGTTTGCATGGGCCGATCTGGACGACCTGTTCGCCCGGGCCGACGTGATCACTCTGCATTGCCCGCTGACGCCGGACACCGCCGGGCTGGTGAACCAGCGGCGGCTGCGGCTGGTCCGGCCGAGTGCCTTTCTCATCAACACGTCGCGGGGGGGACTGGTCGAAGAAGAGGCCCTGGCCGCGGCCTTGAACGAGGGGCGGCTGGCGGGGGCGGCCGTGGACGTGGTGTCGCGCGAGCCGATCCGGCCCGACAATCCGCTGCTGGCGGCGCGGAACTGCCTGATCACGCCGCACATCGCCTGGGCCACGCGTGAAGCACGACGGCGGCTGCTGGCCGCGACGGTGGCCAATGTCGCCAACTTCCTGGCCGGTCGGCCAACCAATGTGGTGAATTGATTCCTCCTGGAGGCGGACCCCAGACGAATCGGTTGCCGCTGCCCGTAGCCGCACTCGCCCGAGTTCGGCCACCGACCGGGGGAGGGCCTCCAGCGGATCAGCTAGACGGCCGGCGATCGCAGCGGTACGCTGAATCATGATTGCCCTGCCCGCAATCCCCACAGGCCCTCCCTCAATCCACTGGAAGGACAACCTGATGTCCGGACTCGCACGCCCTTCCCCCCGAGCCTTCACCTGGATCGCAATGCTGGTGGCATGGTGGTCTGCCGTCGCGCCGGGCAGTCCGGCGCAGGAGAGGGCCGATGATGACCCGTTCCTTCCCGGCCTGGTTGCCGTCTTCCGCGATGCCCGGGGGAACACAGCCACCCGGGTCGATCATCAACTGTCGTTCCTGTGGGGGGAAGGTCCGCCCGACCCGCGCCTTGTCGGCGGGGAGTTCCACGCGACCTGGCAGGGCCGTCTGCTCGTCGAGGACCGCGGCGAATATCGCTTCTTCGTTTTCGGCACCGGGGAAGTTGAACTGAAGGTCGCCGGGAAGGTGGTCCTGCCGCGTCAGGCCCTGCGGGACGAATGGCGGGAGTCGGCTCCGGTGATGCTGGCCGCCGAGC
>DATLYH010000390.1:0-36081 GCA_035575035.1 Gemmataceae bacterium | reverse complement strand
GCCAGCCACCTTCACGAGCTTGTTGTACAGGCCGAGGATGAGGAAGGTGGGGGCCCACTGGCCCACGAAATTGCTCATCTCCCGCTTGCCTGCGATTTGCAGCAGCAGCGAACCGAGGATCGCACCGCCTGCGGCCCACAGGAACAGGTCCGACGGCAGCTTGGCCGTCTGCTGTTCAATGGTCCGGGCGACCATCCCTTCACTATGCTGGTGCGTCCCGGCCTGCTCAGCTCTTCCGGCCATCGCACTCCTGACCGTCCCTGCTCCGGTTGCCGTGCCGGGTGTCCGGCCCTGTGTATCCGCCATCGCTCACCTTCCTTTGCTCAGGTCCGGGTACCGTGTGCCGAACACCGGCACTTCCTGTCGGAGACGGCCCCGGAAAGACCACAGAACTGTTCGTGCAAGTGACGTGCCGGCACCGACCCAGAATCAGCGCGGCGCTAAGGCCAGCCGAGGTCGGCGCGAACGAAGGGGAGCGCGTCGAGATGGCGATCAATGACGCGAAAGCCCGCACGACCCGGCCTGGGATGACGGGATCGCGCAGCTGCTTCAGACGGGGCACAGGACCTGAGCGAAAACCACCTCGGCCCCCTCATTCGTGCTTGGGCCGGTCGTCGGCGGGTGCTCAGCGACTTCGCGGGCGAAACGGATCAGCTCGCCGAGGTGAAGCCCCAGGTAACGGTGCTCCTCGCCGCCGCGTTGCCGGGCCGTTTGCTCGAAAAGTTCCCGCGCGCCCTGGGCATGGTCCCGCACGCCGGACGGCTGGCCCTGGCGCACCTTGACGCCGGCCGCGGCCAGCTTGATGAGCCCCTTCAGGAAATTGCCGATCGGCCCGCCCCGGCCGCAGGCGTGCCACAGGGCCTCCCACGCCTCGTGGGCTTCCCAGTAGTAACCGTGGTTGAACAGGTCGATGCCGTACAGGTAAGGGATGCACGCCTGCCAGCGATCCGGGTCGATCGGGGCGATGCGCTCCGGCGGGGCGCCGTGGCCGCGCGGCTCGCTCCCTGGGTGGGGAGTCCGGCCGGGGACATGGGCGTAAGGGGGCAGATCTCGCTCAGGAACGAGGCGCGGCCGCGGCGCAGGAGGCGTTGCAGACATGAGAATTCCTTCAGGGCCCGCCGCGTTCCACCGCCTCGATGTAGGCGATGGCCCGGTCCAGGTCGCGCTTGTTCTGCCGGCTGTGCAGCAGCGAGCGCACCCGCAGCAGCAGCACGTTCTTGTCGATCGGCTTGGTGATGAAGTCGTTGGTGCCGGCCTCGACGGCCCGCTCGATGTCGCTGGGTTGGTCGAGGGCGGTGATCATCAAGATGGCGGTGTCGCGGGTAGTGGGGTCGGCGCGCACCTGCTTGCAAACCTCGAAGCCGCTGATCTTGGGCATCATGATATCAAGCAGGATCAGGTCGGGGTGCCACTGGCGAACCAGCTGGAGCGTTTCTTCGCCGTCGGCGGCGGTGCGGATCTCATAGCCGCCTTCGGCCAGGTAGGCTTCCAGCAACTCGGCCCCCTGGGGGTTGTCGTCGGCGATCAGGATGCGGGGCGGCGCGGCGGCCGGGTCCGGCTTCGCCTTCGACGCCGTCGGCGGAGGAGAAGGTTGCATGACGGCTTCCTTTCATGTCAGCCCCGTCCGGGCCCCTGACGGGCGGAACATCCTCAGGAGAGGTTATTATAACGACCTTCCTTTTATCTGCGACTGAAGACCCGACGATCCAATCGGTACCCTCGGCGCTATCCAAGCCCGCCGGCTAAGGAATGCTTGCTGGATATCTGTTTACAGGTTCGACCAATGCATTTACACTCCTCTTGATGCTCCTTGGCCCGAATTGGCGCGATTGCAGGTGCCTTCCAATCCCCATCCGGAGCGAGTAGGAGGCTTGGTGATTATGGTTGCCCCGCAGACCTTCACCGCTCGGCGGAGGAAACGCGAACGCCGCTGTGGCTCGCTTCTCCCCTTCCCGACCGCACGGGCGCCGTATGAAATCGTTCACGCGGATGCCTTTGAGTGGCTTGCCCAGGCTAAGCGGCTCTCGATTCATGCCGTGGTGACTGACCCGCCCTACGGCCTGGTCGAATACACCCCCCGCGAGCTGGCCAAGAGGCAGAACGGCCGGGGAGGCATCTGGCGCATCCCCCCCTCGTTCGATGGCTGTCGGCGCAGTCCGCTGCCGCGCTTTACGGTACTGACCGAGTCCCAACGGAGCGAGTTGCGCGCGTTTTTCAGGCGCCTGGCAGACAGCCTGATGCCGGTTCTGGTCCCCGGGGCTCACGTGTTCATCGCGACGAACCCCCTGGTTTCCCATCTGGTCTACGAGCCTTTCCTCGCAGCGGGCTTCGAGAAGCGGGCCGAGATCATCCGCGTGGTCTACACCTTGCGCGGCGGCGATCGCCCCAAAAATGCGCACGACGAGTTCCCGGAAGTCACGGTAATGCCCAAATCGTGCTGGGAGCCGTGGGGCCTCTTCCGCAAGCCGTGCGAGGGGCGGGTCCAGGACAACTTGCGGAAGTGGAAGACGGGAGGCTTACGGCGAATTTCGGCCGACGAGCCGTTCAAAGACTTGATCTACTCATCGCCTGCCCGAGGCTACGAACGGGAAGTAGCACCGCACCCGTCGCTGAAGCCCCAGAGCTTCCTTCGGCAGTTGGTGCGCGCGGCGCTGCCGCTGGGCGAAGGTGTCATTCTTGACCCGTTCATGGGTTCGGGGTCCACGATCGCGGCCGCGGCGGCGTGCGGCTTGAGGAGTATCGGCATCGAAAGCAACGCGGAGTATTTTCAACTGGCGGCCAGGGCCATTCCTCTGCTGGCCGATTTGCTCCCCAACCAGACCGGGAAGAATGGCACGCCTCGAGGACTTTAACCCCTCTGTTCCTTTGCCGCCCGGATTGACGATCGCAGCGATCCGGAAGGCGATTGACTACATGGAACGTGAGTTGGCCGACCTGGTGGAGATCTACTTCGACCAGGCCAACGTGTTCAGCGCTCTCGTGGGGATCTTTGGCATCAAGGCACTTGACACCCACAGCACATACGAAAAGCACCGGCACGCTCATACCGCGCAGCAGCGTTGTCCCGATCTCCGGCGGCGAGGGGCCGGTGATAACCCCCAACCGATCGAATGCCTGGAGAGTAAGGGCAGCAAACGTCCTTGGGCGATCCAGTCCCATTATGATCATCCCGGTTGGTACATCGTCTGGCGCTACCTTGTTGACCCCACAGAGTCATTCGCAGCCGGCAGGCCGGTCATCATTTGGCGCGTCGATGTTGCCTTTCTGGAGAAATCGGATTGGAAATACGAGAAAAGCAAGGCCGGGGAGGCCGGCGGGGGACGAACGCACACGTTCGGTGTGAAGAAGCCAGCCAAGAAGCTCAAGGGCAAAGCAGTCTATCAGCGCAGGGACGTAGTCCTCCGAGGGGGCAAGCCCATCCCCCGCAACGGCAACGAGGAGGAGTAGCAGCGAGTTGTGCCCCGTCTATCAGCCCCTCGTCAGCAAGTCCAGCACCTTACGTGCCCACACCCGGTCCTCCTCCTTGATTTCCTCCGGCAACTGGTGGTACGGCATCCAGTGCCTGCCACCGCTGGGGCCGCTCCTCGGCCGTCTCGTGGGCGCGGCTTCGGGACCCGTAGACCCCCTGCTCGTGCGCCCGCTCGGCCAACCTTAGGAGCCCTCTTGTCCGGCTCGGGCGCGGAGGAAGAATCCCCGACCGAAATGACAAAGGCCGAGAACCCCCTGGTTCCCGGCCTCGGGTCTGGAAAGGAATTGCCGGTTCAGGCTGCCGTGGACTGCCGCCGACGCCACCGGGCCCTGCAACCCAGAAAACCAACCACGCCAAGGCCCATCAGGATGATCGAGCTGGGTTCGGGAATGACTTGTTGCACGCCATCGGTCGGTACTGCAAAATCCGAACCGAACTGGTTATCGACCGCCTGGAAGCGGGCCACAAAGAATTGGTTCCCATTGGGGGCATTGCCGGACGAGAGCGTGTTGAGGAAATTAGCTGTTGTCAGGCTGCCCAGGTTGCTCCCAACTACGGCAAGGGTGAACGTCCGCGACTGCCCCTGCGCGATTTGCGGGTTTGAGCCGCCCGCACCGCCGTTGATGAAGTTTCCTGTGTTGGTGTTCAGCACACCCACGTCATAGTCACCCGTCGCATCTGCACCGATCTTGTCGAAGTCGAGGTCAATGAAATAGCCGCTTACCCCTCCGGCATTTGCCGCACTGATCGCGGTCGGTCCACCAGGGTCCGTATCACCGCCGATGCTGGTGAAGCTGAAAGGACTTCCCGGGAGATTGAAGGCGAACCCACGAATGCTGGAGGCGATTGAACTGGTGTTGGTAATCGTGATGGTCAGCGTGCCGCTTGTCGCGTTCGTCGGGGTGTAGACAAAGTTCACATCCGCCGTGACGTTTGTCGGATCGCTGAGACCTGCCAATGAGAATTGATCCGCGTAAGCAGTTCCGGAGGCGAAGATGAGGGCGAACACGACCGCCGCAATAGCCCCCCTTGCCGAATGGAATGCCTTCCTCATGCGTTGGAATCCTCTCATCCAGGGAGCATCCGGTTAATGCCAGGAACGGGTTAACCTCGACCCGACGATCCTGGCAGATCGGACGGTCCAGTTTTGGTGGAAGGGACAGAGTACGGGAATAACTGTAAGTGCGATTGGGGTATACCGCTTTCCTCCCTTCTTCTGATGAGGGGCACTGCAGCGCGTGTTGACCGCTCATCCCCCCGGGATGAGAAAACAACAAAATGCCAATCAGAAGAAGGAAAGCAAGTGCTGTGCCGGCGAGCCGTCCGCAGAAGAAGTTGTGTCGGGTCGGAGGTACTTTTTCCTTAATGCCTTGCCATAATTCAGCTAACAGCAAAAACCTTCGGGTAAGGAATTCGGCCCACTTCCTGGTATTTCTCCTGCCAGGCCTGCATCATGTTTCTGGCCCTTTACATCTGTAAAGGAGCCCCGTTAACCAGGGGAAACACTTGATCGACCGCAGCCAGGGGGATAAAACCTGCCGCCTGAAGTGTACCAATGTTCCGCGCGGAACATTGGGATCATGACCTGCTTTCGGCTGTCGTTGGCTCAGGCATCCTGCCGCCTGAAGTGTACCAATGTTCCGCGCGGAACATTGGAACCCCGACCTGCTCGGCCGTCGTTTGCGCAGGGATGCGGTTTGCCTAGGGCTGCCGGACAAAACCAAGGGAAATCGCCGTAAACCTTGACATCACTTCGCTTTTTGTGGCGACCAGGCCGGTTTTGTCCGATTCGTTTACGTCTTCTCCAAGACCTGGGCCACTCGTTCCGAGTACACCACGCGATACGGCACGGGTTCGGACGCGGCCGCGCTCACTTGGACCTCGCTCGCGCTTCCAGCTCGGCGAGGAAGTCTTCCAGCTGTAGGCCTCCCGTCGCCTCGATTTCGCGGACGTGTGCCAGGAATTCTTCTTCATCAAATGTCTGCCGCGCCCATTCCAGGATTTCGGGCGGAATCCTTTCGCGAGGGAAAGGTTCCGACGGATTGGACGGATTGGGTTTCATCGGTTGCTCCTGTAGCGGCGAGTTCGATACCACCGCAACCATACCGCACCGGAAGGCCCGACGGAAGGGCTACCGGTCGTTTGCCGGCGCACCGTTTGGCTCTATTCACGAGGTCCGCTTGCCGCCTTTTGCGATGTCCCCTTGATGCCTTCCGGGGAGTCGGCACCGCGCTCGCCTCATAGGCGACGCCTCAGGACCAGCAGCCCCCCTACTCGTGCGCCAGCTCGGCCAGCCGTTCGATCAGGGAAGTATCCGATTCGTTTACGTCTTCTCCAAGACCTGGGCCAGGTGCAGCGCCTGCACCTTGCTGCCGCGGCGGCGCAGGCAGCCGGCGATGTTCATCAGGCAGCCGGCGTCCGTGGCTACCACCGCGTCGGCCCCTGTCTTCTCGATGAACGCCGCCTTGTCCTGCACCATTGCCCCGCTAATGCCCGGGTAGCGCACTGCGAACGAGCCGCCGAAGCCGCAGCACTCCTCGGCGCGCTCCAGCGGCACATATTCCAGCCCCTTCACCTTTTGCAACAGCCGCACCGGCTCGGTCAGCACCCCCAGGCCGCGCAGATGGCAGGCCATGTGATAGGTCACCTTCCCCTCGAAGCGGGCGCCGACATCCTCGACCTTGAGCACGTTGACCAGGAAGTCAGACAACTCCCGGGTGCGCTCGGCCAGGCCGCGGGCCCGGTCGTACCAGGCGAGGTCGTCGTGGAACAACGCCGGGTATTCCAGCTTGACCATCGCCGCGCAAGAGCCCGACGGGGTCACCACCCACTGGCCGTTGGCAAAGGTTTCAATGGTATGGCGGGCCAGCTCGCGGGCGGCGTCCTGGAAGCCGCTGTTGAAGAACGGCTGGCCGCAGCAGGTCTGCGCCGGCGGGAAATCGACCTCCACGCCGAGCCGGCGCAGCAGCCGCACCGTCGCCACCCCCACGTCGGGGAACAGCGCGTCGCCCAAGCAGGTCACCAACAGCGAGACTCTCAATCCGGTCCTCCCCGGGGTATGAACCACCCGCGCGCCGCTCGCGGCTTGGCGCTCCGCGGTCAGGCTAAGCCGCAAGCGGCGCCTCGTCACAGCAGCCGGCGGCTCTCCCGCTCCAGCCCGGCGTAGATGAAGCGCTCAACCCGTTCCGCCATGTGGTTGAAGTAATCCCACGAGTGCCCGCCGGCCCGGGTGGTGAAGTCAATCTCGTGCGGGATTCCCAGGGCGTTGAGCTTCTCGTGCAGCCGATCGTTGCCGCGGAACCAGCGCTCATCGTCCGGGTCGATGCAGAAGAAGATGTGCGACGGATACTCGGTTGGGTGGATGTGCATCAGGGCGGTGTCCTGGCGGCACTGCTCCTTGCTGTCGTACATCTCGTCGAGAGGAGTCCCCTGACCGTACAGCTCGTGGTAATCGATCGCCGCAGCGATGGCCGCCACGACGGGGAAAAGATCGGGCCGCTTGAACGCCAGCCGCAGCGCCCCCTGGCCGCCCATGCTGATCCCTTGCAAGCCGATGGCCCGCGGCGCCAGTCCCCAGCGCTGGCGGAAAAACGGCAAAACGCTCTCCAGGAGGTAGCGCTCCGGCGCAACCTGTGGGTCGAACTCGGGACAGACCCGGTCGCCCCACCAGGAGCGCTGTCCGTGCGGGCAGACGCAGGCCAGGTTGAGCTGTTCGAACAGACGGGTGAAGGCCGGGTTGTCGCGCAGGGTCTCGAGGCCGACGCCGTGCAGATGCAGGACGCCGAAGCGCGGCCGGCCCGGCGGGTCGTAGACGTCGGCCGGCTTGCCGCCGATAGGCTCAGTGGTCCACTTTCCGCTCATAAGAGTTTCTAACAACCGGCCGGCTAACGCCGGCCGCTCGCCTCTCGAACCGGCCGGCTGACGCCGGCCGCTCGCCTGTTCACGCCGGCCGCTCGCCTGTTCACGCCGGCCGCTCGCCGCAAGGCAGCGCTCTTCTTCTCCTAGGGAGATTATATGAGACCGCCGGCGTCAGCTCAGGCCGTGCTTTTTGAGCCGGCTGATGAGGGTGCTGCGGGCCATGCCCAGGGCGCGGGCAGCTTCGGCCTTGTTGCCGTCGGCCGCCGCCAGGGCTCGCACCAGCTGCTCGCGCTCGCGCCGGTCGCGCTCCGCCCGCTCTGCCTGCACCGTGCTCAGCGGCTTGATGCCGGGGGAGCGTGCCGGGGGAAGGACCTTCGCCGCCCCGTCGGCAGGGCTGTCCTCCGTCCCCCAGCTCGCGGCCAGACGCACCTCGGGGGCCAGCTCCTCGACGGTCACAACCGGCCCCTCGGCGATGACCACGGCCCGCTCGATCACATTCTCCAGTTGCCGGATGTTGCCCGGCCAGGAATAGGCTTTGAGCAGGGCCAAGGCGTCGTCGTCGATCTGCACTACCTCCTTGCCGCAGCGCTGCGAATACAGACGCAGGAAGTGCTGCACCAACTCGGGGATGTCCTCGCGGCGCTCGCGCAGCGGCGGCACCCGGACGGAGATCACGTTCAGCCGGTAGTACAGGTCCTCACGGAAACGGCCCTGGGCGATGAGCCGTTCCAGGTCTTGATGAGTGGCGGCGATCACCCGCACATCGACGCGGACCGGCTCGCTGGAGCCGACGCGCTCGAAGGTCCGCTCCTGGAGCACCCGCAACAGCTTGGTCTGGACCTCCAGGCTGATGTCGCCGATCTCATCGAGGAAAAGGGTGCCGCCGTCGGCCAACTCAAAGCGGCCGACCTTGTCACGATGAGCCCCGGTGAACGCCCCCTTGACATGGCCGAAGAGCTCGCTTTCCAACAGTCCCGGCGACAGGGCGGCACAATGTACCTTGACAAACGCCTTGCCCGCCCGCGGACTGTTCTCGTGCAGCGCCCGGGCCAGTAGCTCCTTGCCGGTGCCGCTCTCCCCCCGGATCAGCACGACCGACTGGCTGGCTGACACCTTGCGCACCAATTGCAGCAGCTGCCGAACCTGCGGGCTGGAGCCGACTATGCCAGGAGTCAAGGGACAGGGGTCAGGGGGCAGCAAAGTATCTTTCGCTTTACCCGTGCCCAACTCCTGACCCCCGTCGCCTGACTCCTGACCCCTGTCCCCTGACCCCTGTCCCCTGACCCCTGACCCCTGAACGAGTTGGCTTTGCAGGGCCAGGATGCGGCGCTGCTGCTCGGCGATCTTCTCCACCTTGGTCTTCAGCTCGCGGTTGAGCGCTTCGATGGTGCGGCGCCCTTCGGCGCTGACCAGGGCCAGGCCGGTGATCTGGGCGAAACCGGTCAGCAGGTTAAGGTCCTCGGGGGTGTAGCTCCCCAGGGCCTTGCGGCCCAGGACCAGGATGGCCAGGATCTGCCCCTCATGCACCAGGGCCTGGGCCGCCTCGCCGCCGAGGTATTGCAGCTGCCGCTGGGCCGGATCGGTCAGGGCCCGGGGACCGGCCACCAACGTTCCATCCAGGCGAAGCGCCTCAATCAGCGGACAGCCCGACGAGAGCTCCGTCAGGGGCGGGGCCGGTCCGAGGCTGTCGGCCAGGCGGTACAGCGGCGGGTCTCCCTCACGCAGATAAACCGAGCCGCGGGGCACGCCGAGCAAGTCGGCCGACGCCTGCAACAACCGCCGGGCCAGGGCGGGCGGATCAACCAGTTGCTCGACCGCCTGGCTCAGGCGACGGAGCGTCCGATCGAGCTGATGCTTCTCGCGGCGGAAATGGCGGTCCACGACCTTCATCAGCCGGGCCCGGGCCAGATCGAGCACGACCAGCATTACCAGGGCGGTGCCGCTGACCCAGAAGGCCTGTTCCAGCGACGGCCCGGCCACCCGGCTGCCGACCAGTATCATGCCGACAAAGACCACCGCGTAATAGACCAAGCCGGCCAGCGAGCTGATCAGGAAGTACATCACCCCCGAGCTGACGATCTGGTCGAGCTGCATCAGCCGATAGCGGGTGATGCTGATCGTGAAGGCCGCCGTGAAGCAGCCCGAGGCGGCGAACATGGGCCAGGCCGCGCCGCCGCCGCTGAAGTCATCGGGGTGCAGGAAGGCCAGGTAGAGCGTGTAGCCGATCGGCACCATCGCCGCCAGAGCGCCGATCAGGATCCACTTCACCTGGTTGCGCTCGGTGGCGTCCGCGGCACTCTGGTAGCTGTGCACCAGGCAGACCACGCTGGCCAGGTACCACAGCACCGCCACACCGAAGTAGACGTAAACGATGACCAGAATCTCGTCGAGCAGCACCCCCAGGACGGCAGCCTGGCTCTCCGGCGAGCCGCCGCCGTGGAAGAGCCAACGGACGCGCAGATAGCCGGAAACCAGCAACAACAGGAACAGCAGCGGCGGGCCGTAAATCACCAGAAGCGTCCGCCGCGGGTAGCGCAACAGGAAGCCCTTGGGCCGAGGGAAGACCAGGTAAAAGTGCAAGCTGACCGCCGGCAGCAGGATGCTGGAGACCATGAAGACCAGGAACAGCACCGGCTGGGTGGTGATCCGCAGCCAGTGATAGCCCCCCATGTAGGCGCCAAAGGTGACCATGCACAGCAGGAAGAACTGTGCCGCCGAGCGGTCCTCCGGCCGTTTCCAGAAGACCAGCGCGCCCACGATGAACAGCCCCACCTTGAGGAAGGCCCAGAGGAGGGACGGGGCCAGGGCGTCGAGCGGGACGCTCCCCAACCGGCACCAGACCGAGTAAAGGTGGCCGTCGCCGGCACGACGAAGTTGGACGCGGACCAGGTTTTCCCCCCCGGCACGGAGGTGGGTCACGTCGGGCGGCAGGTCCAAGGGCGGCAGGGTAGGGCACTCGACCTGGGGCTGCTCGGTCCGCAAGTCGCGCATCTTGCGCAGAAGTTGCGGCCAGGTCCGGATCGCCTGATCGCCCAGCATGACCACAGTATCCCCCTCGCCGACCAGCGGCGCGCGCTGCTCGGGAGCGGCGGGGTAAAGGAACTCGTGATCGACCCGGTTGATGACCGGGACATGACTCCCCTGGGAGAAGGCGCAGCGCAAGGGAAGATAGGGGATGGACAGGACATAGGTGAGCACGCCCAGGGTGAAGGAGCAGACCAGCAGGCCGGCCGCGAGGATCAGCAGCCGCCGCCGGCCGACGGGCTGGCCGAGCCAGGAGCGGGCTGCCCCCGCCAGAGCGGCCCCAAGCGCCCTTACCCTTCCGAGGGGAAGCGTCCAAACCTTCCAGCTTGGGTTGGTAGGGGATGACATGGGGAACGCCGCGAGATCGCCGCCAATCGTCCTCAGGATACCTTCGTTTCCAACCGGCCTATCGGTCGCGCGCCGAAGTTTCGGCGCCGACCTCCAAGTGGCGTTGCCGCAAGAGCTTCAATCGTCCAGGCCGTCTCCTCCCTCGCCCTGAAGGGCGGGGATCTCGCTGGGAACTTGGTAGCTACTCTAATGGCCTCGACCATGAGGGTCAACTCCCCGATCCAAACCCCTCACCTTGCCTGCCCTCTCATCCGGCCAGGTTCCTCGTAATCCGGGCACTCTCTTTGTAGTTTGCTCAGATTAACAAATGTTGAAATATACCTGGATTCCCCTGTCCCTCGCGCTCGTGGTCGCATCATCTCCAGCGCCGAGATTTCGGCGCCGAGCGCCGAACCCGAGAGGACAGGGCTGTAGTCTTTCCTGGCTTGCCTTCTTTCCCATTCCTAACGGCCCTGTTCAAGCCCTTGAGGGAGAATGGTTTGAACGCGGCAGCGGCCGCGGCGATTGGAATTCTACGTGGCGGCGAGTTTTGGTATGACCCATGCTCTAACAAAGGTGAGCACGTTGGGATGGCGGCGGAATGTGGCAGCTCGTGGTGGGAGAACGGGTGTGAAAGCCTCGCTGGAGTGGTTGGCGGAGAGTGGCGCGGAATTTCGGGCGGAGGCGGGGAGGCTCGGCTACGCTCGCCTGACGCACTACACGGTTGAATACTGTGAGTGGGGCGCGGGCCCGCCGCTGGTTCTGGTCCCGGGGCTGGCAGGCGGCTACGAGTTGCTCGGCCCGTTGGCCCGGTTGTTGGCCCGCGACTTCCGGGTCATCAGTTACCAGCTCCGCGGCGAGGACGACTGTTTCGCCCTGCGCCGCCGCTTCGGTCTGCACGACCTGGTGGACGACCTGGCGGAATTCCTTGACTGGCACTGCCTGGAGCGCCCCGGCCTGCTTGGGGTGTCGTTCGGAGGAGTGCTGGCGCTGGAGCTAGCGGCCCGTCAGCCGCACCGGCTGCGCGCCCTGGTGGTCCAGGGGGCAGGGGCCCGCTTCGAGAAGGGCCTGTTGCAGCAGGTGGCTGGCATGGTCCTGTCCCGCTACCCGCTGCCGTCGGACAACCCGTTCGTTAACCAGTTCTTCAACCTCCTCTTCGGCACGCGGCAGACGCCCGGCCCGCTGTTCGAGTTCGTGACCCGGCAGTGCTGGCAGACCGATCAGAGCGTCATGGCCCACCGCTTCCGCCTGGTAGAGCAGTTCAACCTGGAGGGCCGGCTGCACCGGATCACCATGCCCACCCTGGTGCTGACCGGCACCCGCGACCTGCTGGTTTCGCCGCGGAGCCTGAAACTGCTCTGCACCGGCATCCCGCGCTGCCGGCACCTGGAGTTGGCCGACTGCGGCCATCTGGCGTTCGTCACCCAGCCCGAGCGCGTCGCCGCCGAGGTGCGCCGGTTCCTGACCGATGAAACCTGAGACACGTCCTCACCGTCCGCTGCCGTCGGCTACCTTGAGTTGAACCGTCACCGGGAAATGATCGCTGTAGCCGCGCGGCCCTTTTTCCGCGGCCCGGCCAAAGCTCCACGGCCGGCGAAGAGAGTCGTCCGACCGGTGGAGGGTCCGGACCGTCTGGACCGAATCAACCTCGCAGCTCCAGCCGCGATCATCGAGCAGGCCGGGGGAGACGACAATCTGGTCGTAAATGAACCAGCGGTGGTGATAGAGGGTGCCGAACTGCTTGGGGTCCTTGCCGGCGAATAAGTTGAAGAGAAGCGGCTGTTCCGCCGGACCGCGGAGCACCGCCGCCCGGTCGCCGACGGCGTGGAGATGGTTGATCACCACGGGATCGTCGGGCGGGTCGTTGAAGTCGCCGCAGATCAGGACATCGACCTCAGGGTTGCTCAGATACATCTCCTTGAACCGGCCGTAAAGTTGTTTGGCGTACTTCTCCCGGCCAACATCCTTCTTGTCGGAGACCTGCGAAGTCCAGTGCGACGCCAGGATCACCAGCTGGTGGCCGTTGACGTGCAGGTGCCCTTCGAGGATGCGAAGGCGCGGGTTAAGCAAGTGGGTGCGGTCGCGCTGGGCGGGCAAGCGGGTGAGGATGGCAGGGGCGATATGCCGGCCGCTGGACACTTCCTTCATCAGCGGTGGGCCGTAGTGCAGCGACGGGTCGGACAGGCGGGCATTGAGCTCCTGACAGAGCAGGTTGGCCGCCCGCTCACTCTCCACCTCGGCCACGGCCAGGATGTCCGGGCCCCGGCCGCCGTTCAGCCCGAGCAGGGCCTTGCAGAGGTGGTCGAGCTTCTGGCGGAGCAACTCCGGGTTGCGGGCGAACCAGGGGTCGTACTCCTCGTCGCCGGGGCCGCCGCGGCGGTCATCCCGGTCGTCGAAGAGGTTCTCGACATTCCAGAAGCAGAACAGGTAGCTGCCGGGGCTGATGAGTTGCGAGGGCGGGGGCTCGCGGGGTTTGAGGACGAGAACCAGGACCAGGGAGAGGAACAGCAGCACAATCACCCACTGGAGCTGGTTGCTTCGCCGCCCACGCGCTGCCATGAAGGGGTCCTCCTCTGCGCTTTCCGGTCGCTGACGCTCCCGGCTCGGATTCGCGGTCGCGGATGCCCCGGCTCGGATTCGCGGTCGCTGACGCTCCCGGCGCGGATTCGCGGTCGCGGATGCCCCGGAGGTTTTCTAAACCCCGCCGCTCGCCGGCTTTCCAGGGTTCGAGAGGCGCAAGTGTTGTTTCAAGCCGGCCGCAGGATTGTTATATTGCCGGGGCGAAGAGGAAGGCATGGTTGCCTGAGGAGAAAAACGATGCGCGATTCCGGGCGGTTGCTCTGGTTGGGGGTGGGGCTGGTGCTCGGTGCCCTGGGAGCCGGGATGTACCTGAGCCAGGGCCGTCCCGTTCAGGCGGGGAACGACCGCTATGGGGATTACATCATGGCGACCGGCGCGGTCGCGGTCAATCCACGGGCGCCGACCGACGGCGTTTGGCTGCTCGACTACCGCGCCGGCAAGCTCCTGGGCACGGTCATCGACCGCAGCCTGGGGAAGATCCTCGGCTGGGCGGAGGTGGACCTGGTGGCCGAGTTCGGTTTGCCGCCGCGGCAGAATGTCCACTTCCTGATGACCACCGGGACCATCGCCCAGGGCCAGGCGGCGCTATACGTCGCCGAGACGACCTCGGGCAAGTTCGGCGTCTACACCATGCAGCCGCGGCCCGACGGCAAGGCCGGCCTGATCATCAACCGGCACGATATGGTCCTGTTCCGCCCGGCGCCGGCGAAGGAAAACTAAGGCGAGCGGCCAGCGTTAGCTGGCCGATGCGCCGGTACGCCAACCGGCCGGCTGACGCCGGCCGCTCGCCTGCACCGGCCGGCTGACGCCGGCCGCTCGCCTGCTCAGCTGATTGCTTCCAGGGTCACCGGCACGTCGATCGCTTCGTTGTCGCGCAAGATCGTCACCGTGACGGTGTCACCGACCTTGTGCTTTTCCAGGGCGGCGAACAGGTCATTGACCGATCGGATCGGCTGGCCGTCGATGGCAGTGATGACATCGCCGAGGCGCAGCCGGCCGTCCTCGATCTGGGTCGGCCGCAGGCCCGCCTTGGCGGCCGGGGAGTCCGGCAACACGCTGATGATCAACACCCCTTCGCCCACCCGGAGTCTTTGTCCCTGCTGGTCGCTGGCCACCTGGATGCCCAGGCCAGGACGCGTCACCCGGCCGTGGGCGATGAGCTGCGGGGCTACCCGGTTAACCTCATCCACCGGAATGGCGAAGCCGATCCCCGTCCAGGAGCCGTGCGGCGCCGAGATGGCCGTGTTCACTCCAATGAGCCGGCCGGCGCTGTCCAGCAGCGGACCGCCCGAGTTGCCCGGGTTGATGGCCGCGTCGGTCTGGATCATCCCCTTGATCGGCCGGCCCGTCACGGATCGGATCTCCCGGTTCAGGGCGCTGATGACCCCCGTGGTCAGCGTCTGGTCCAGGCCGAACGGATTGCCGATGGCGAAGACTTTCTGGCCGACCCGCAAGTCCTGCGACGTGCCGACCGGGATCGGGAAGAGGCGGGCCGGCGGGGCGTTGATGCGCAGCACCGCCAGGTCCTTGTCGGGGTAAGCGCCCACGAGGCGGGCCTTCCAGCTGGAGTGGTCGGCCAGGGTCACCTCCGCGGAATTCGCTCCCTCGATGACATGGTAATTGGTGACGATGTGGCCGGCCTTGTCCCAGACGAACCCGGAGCCGGTCCCCTCGGGCACCTCGTAGATGTTCAGCGACCACATGTCGCGCCGCAGCGCCAGCCGGGTGATGAAGACAACCGATTTCGAGGCTTGTTCATAAATTTCGATGGTGGCTTTTTCATCGGCGGCCAGGTCGCCGCGCGGCGTGATGGCCCGGGGCTCGTAGGAGCCGATGCTCGCCGGGTCCGGCTGCTTCCAGTAGTTCCAGATCAAAAGCCCGCCCAGAAAGACCTCAACCGCCAGCACCAGCACCAGCAACAGCCACACCGGGCCGGAGGGGGCCGGCCGTGCGGGATACTCCCGGCCGCGATAGGGGTCATAGCTCGCCATGAAGGTTCACCTCTCGGGGAGATCCGCGTCACCTGCTCCTTTAGATGCACCAAGGAGGCGAAACGGTTCGCGGCGGTGGCGGACCGCAAGCGGCCCGCAACTACGCCGTCGGCACCGCCTGCAAGCGCTGGGCCAGTGCCGGGATGGCGGCCGTGAGCACGTCCTCGATCCGCTCGGCGAAAACGAATTCCATCTCGCGGCGGACATGCTCGGGCAGCTCGGTCAGGTCGGTCTCGTTGGCCGCCGGCAGAATCACCCGACGGATGCCGGCCCGCCGTGCCGCCAGCACCTTTTCCTTGACGCCGCCGATCGGCATCACCAGGCCGGTCAGCGTGATCTCGCCGGTCATCGCCGTGTCCGCCCGGGCCGGCTGTTGCGCATACAGCGAGGCGAGCGCCGTCACCATCGCCACGCCGGCCGACGGGCCGTCCTTGGGCACGGCACCAGCGGGGACATGGATGTGTATCCCTGCGTTGCGGAACAACGCCGGATCGATGCCGAGGTGGGCGGCATGCGACCAGACATAGGTGCGGGCGGCGTGGGCCGACTCGCGCATCACGTCGCCCAGCTGCCCGGTCAGCCGCAGCCCCCGGCCGCCGGGCAACAGGCTCGCCTCCACGTAAAGCACCTCGCCGCCGGTCTCCGTGTAGGCCAGGCCGACGGCCACGCCCGGCAACAGGTGTTGCCGCGCCTGCTCCAGGCGGAACCGCTCCGGCCCCAGCATCGCGGCCAGGTCCTCCGGCCGAATCGTCACCGAGCCGTCCGGCCCCTCACCCCTATCCCTCTCCCCATCCGATGAGGAGAGGGGAGCAGAGGTTCCCCCCTCGCTCCCACTTCGGGGAAGAGGGGTTGGAGGTGAGGGGGCCTCCGCAAAGCGCAGGGCCACCTTGCGTGCCAGCCGGCCCAGGGCCCGCTCCAGCTGCCGCACTCCCGCCTCGCGGGTGTACCGGCTGATGACCCGCGTGAGCGTCTCATCGGGAAGGACCAGTTGGTCCGGCCTCAGCCCGGCCTGCGCCAGCTGCCGCGGGATCAGGTAGCGGCGGGCGATCTGGAATTTCTCCTCCTCGCTGTAGCCCGACAGCCGCAGCACCTCCATGCGGTCCAACAGCGGCCGCGGGATCGTCTCCAGCGTGTTGGCCGTGGTGATGAAGAACACCCGCGACAGGTCGAACGGCAAGTCGAGGTAGTTGTCGCGGAACTGATAATTCTGGGCCGGGTCGAGGATCTCCAGCAGCGCCGCCGCCGGGTCGCCGCGGAAGTCCCGGCCGAGCTTGTCCACCTCGTCGAGCATCAGCAGCGGGTTGTTGACGCCGGCGCGGCGCATCGCCTGGATGATCCGGCCGGGCATGGCGCCGATGTAGGTGCGGCGGTGGCCGCGCAGCTCCGCCTCGTCGTGCAGGCCGCCCAGGCTCATCCGCTCGAACTTCCGGCCGATGGCCCGGGCAATCGACTGGCCCAGCGACGTCTTGCCGACACCAGGCGGGCCGACGAAGCAGAGGATCGGCGCCTTGGCCTGCGGATTCAGCTTCATCACCGCCAGGTGCTCCAGGATGCGCTCCTTGACCTCCTCCAGGCCATAGTGATCCTCGTCGAGCACTTCTCGGGCCCGTTTCAGATCGAGCACGTCCTCGGTGCTCTTCTTCCAGGGGAGCTCGGCCAGAAGCTCCAAGTAAGTGCGGGTCAGCTGGTAGTCCGGGGCCGCCGGCGGGATGCGTTCCAGCCGGGCCAGCTCGCGTTCGGCCTCCTTGCGGACCTCGTCGGGCAGGTCGGCTTCCTGCAACTTGCGGCGCAGCTCCTCCGCCTCCGCCTTCTCGGGGCTTTTCTCGCCCAGCTCTTGTTGAATGGCCTGCAATTGCTGGCGGAGCATGTACTCGCGCTGCTGCTTGTTCATCTCGGTCTGGGCCTGGCTGGCGATCTGGGCCCGCAGCTCGAGTACCTGGATCTCGTGGGCCAGATAACCATGCAAGAGCCGCAGCGCCTCGGCCCGGGTTGGGGCTTCGAGCAGGGCCTGCTCCTGGGGCACGCTCAGGCTGAGCATCGAACCCATCAGGTAGGCCAGCTGGAGCGGGTTCTGGGCCTGGGCGGCGAGTTGGCCGATGTCCACCTGGGCCTGGGGTTGGGCCAGTTCCAGCACGCGCCGGGCCTGGTCGAGGACGGCGCGATACAGCGCCTCAACCTCGGTCCCGGTATCCTCTGGCAAGGGGAGCGGCCGGACACGCGCCCGGTAGTACGGCTCGGTCTGCTCCAGGCGTAGCAGGGCGACGCGCTCCACCCCCTGCACGAGCAGCTCGACACCGGCCTCGCCCCGGGCCATCTTCTTGATCACGCCCCGGGTGCCGACCGTGTACAACCCCTCCTCGGTCGGCTGCTCGTCCTGCGGATTGCGCTGGGCGACCAGGACAAGGGTCTTTTCCTCTCCCTGGAGGGCGGCCTCAATGGCGGCCACGGAGGTAGGCCGGCCGGCCGACAGCGGCATGAACAGGTACGGAAAGAGGACGGTGTTCTTCAGCGGCAGGACCGGAAGGACCACAACGTTAGCGTCATGAGGGGAACTCACGGGTTGTCCTCCGTCACGATGTGGACCACGAGCAGGCCGTACTGGTAGTCGGTGCGGACGCGCCCGGGGTCCAGCTCGCAGGGCATCTCGATGGTGCGCTCGAAATGACTGTAGGCGATCTCCATGCGGTAACAGCTGCACTCCTCCTCGACGAACCAGTCGCGGCGAGTGCCCTGCACGGTGAGGCGCCGACCGTTGACGCTCAGGTGGATGTCCTCCGGCCGAACACCGGCCAGCTCGAACTTGACCAGCCAGCCCTTGCGGGTGCGGTAGACATCCACGGGGGGCTGCCAGATGGCCCCGCGGAACGTCTCGGCGGCCGGCAGGAACAGCGAATGCATCAGGCGGATCAGGTCGCTCGGCATGGAAGACTCCTGTCTTGCCGCTTGCGGCTTAGCGCTAAGCCACAAGCGGCTGAGGGTCGATTTACCTCGCCGCTGCCGCCGCCTCTTCTCGCCGGCCGCTTCCCTGCGCCTGGAACGTCAGCTGGCCCTTGCGGCCGTCGTAATCGACGCGCACCTGCTGGCCGTCGCGGACCTCCCCCTTGAGCACCAACCGGGCCAAGGGGGTCTCCACCTCGCGCTGCAGCGCCCGCTTCAGCGGCCGGGCGCCGTAGGCCGGGTCGTAGCCGACCCGCACCAGATGCTCCTTCGCCGCCTCGGTCAGCTCCAGCGTAATGTGCCGCTCCTCCAGCCGCTGCCGCAGCCGGCCGAGCTGAATCTCCACGATCTGCTTGAGGTGCTCCTCGCTCAGCGAGTGGAAGACGATGATTTCGTCCACCCGGTTAAGGAACTCCGGCCGGAAGTGGTGCCGCAGTTCGTCGAGCACCGCTTCCTTCATCCGCTCATAGTTCTCGCCGGCGAACGAGCCCTTGTAGCTCAGGATACGGTGGCTGCCGATGTTGCTGGTCATGATCACGATCGTGTTCTTGAAATCGACCGTCCGCCCCTGGCCGTCGGTCAGCCGGCCGTCGTCCAGGATCTGCAAGAGGACGTTGAACACGTCGTGGTGGGCCTTCTCGATCTCGTCGAAGAGGATGACGGAGTACGGCTTGCGGCGGACCGCCTCGGTAAGCTGCCCTCCCTCCTCGAAGCCGACGTAGCCAGGCGGGGCGCCGATCAGCCGGGCCACCGTGTGCTTCTCCTGATACTCCGACATGTCGATGCGGATCATCGCCCGCTCGTCGTCGAAGAGCACCTCGGCCAGGGCGCGGGCCAGCTCGGTCTTGCCGACACCGGTCGGCCCCAAGAAGATGAACGAGCCGATGGGCCGGTTGGGATCCTTCAGGCCGCTGCGGGCCCGCACCACCGCCTCGGCGACGGCGGTCACTGCCTCATCCTGGCCGACGACGCGCTTGTGCAGCTCCTCGTCGAGGTGGAGCAGCTTCTCTTTCTCCCCTTCCAGGAGCTTCGCGACGGGGATGCCGGTCCAGCGGCTGACCACCTCAGCGATGTCCTCCTCAGTCACCTCCTCCTTGACTAGGCGGCGGTTGCCCAGGCCGCCCGAGTGGGCCAGCTCCAGCACCTTGACCTGCCGCTCCAGGTCAGGCAGGATGCCGTACTTCAGCTCCGACGCCCGGTTGAAGTCGCCGGCCCGCTGGGCCTCGTCCAGCTCGCGCCGGGCCTGTTCGATCTTCTCACGCAACTCGCCCAGCTTCAGCACCCCCTCCTTCTCCTGCTTCCACTGCGCCATCAAGGCGTCGTATTCCGACCGGAGGTCGGCAATCTCTTTCTCCAGCCGGGCCAGCCGTTCCTTGGAAGCGGGGTCCGTCTCCTTCTTCAAGGCCTCACGCTCGATCTCCAACTGCATGATGCGGCGGTGGATCTCGTCCAGCTCGCTGGGCATGGAGTCGATCTCGGTGCGGAGCTTGGCCGCCGCCTCATCCACCAGGTCGATGGCCTTGTCGGGCAGGAAGCGGTCGGAGATGTAGCGGTTGGACAGGACCGCCGCCGCCACCAGGGCCGAGTCCTTGATGGTGACCTTGTGATGGACCTCGTAGCGCTCCTTCAGTCCGCGGAGGATGGAGATGGTGTCCTCGACCGACGGTTGATCGACCATGACCGGCTGGAAGCGGCGTTCCAACGCGGCGTCCTTCTCGACGTGTTTGCGGTACTCGTCAAGGGTGGTGGCGCCGATGCAGTGCAACTCGCCGCGGGCCAGCATCGGCTTGAGCAGGTTGCTGGCATCCATCGCCCCTTCCGCCTTGCCGGCGCCGACGACGGTGTGCAGTTCGTCGATGAACAGGATGATGTCGCCCTGCGACTCCTGCACTTCTTTGAGGACCGCCTTGAGCCGTTCCTCGAACTCGCCGCGGTACTTGGCGCCGGCGATCAGGGCGCCCATGTCGAGGGCGACGATCCGCTTGTTCTTGAGCCCTTCGGGCACATCGCCGCGGACGATCCGCTGGGCCAGCCCCTCGACGATGGCCGTCTTGCCGACGCCGGGGTCGCCGATGAGGACCGGGTTGTTCTTGGTGCGGCGGCTGAGCACCTGGATGACCCGGCGGATCTCGTCGTCACGGCCGATGACCGGGTCGAGCTTGCCCTGGCGGGCGAGTTGGGTCAGGTCGCGGCCGAAGCGCTCCAGGGCCTGGTAGGTCGCTTCGGGATTGGGCGAGGTGACGCGCTGATGGCCGCGGACTTCCTGCAACGCGCTGAGCAGCCGATCGCGCGTGACGCCCATGTCCTTGAGGAGCCGGCCGGCGGCGCCGGTGTCGTCGGTCATGGCGAGCAGCAGGTGCTCGACCGAAACGTAGTCATCCTTGAAGCGTCGGGCTTCTTCCTCGGCCTGGTTGAGCAGGCGATTGAGCCGGCCGGTGACGTAAACCTGCTCGGGGCCGCCGGACGGTCCCGAGACGCGCGGCAGCTTGCCGAGTTCGGTTTCCAGCCGCCGTTTCAGCGCCTCGACGCTGACGTCGGCCTTGCGGAGGATAGCGCCGGCCAGGCCGGGCTCCTGCTCCAACAGCGCCATCAGCAGGTGTTCGACATCGACCTGTTGATGGCCGGCCCGGGCCGCCCGTTGCTGGGCCGCGACCAGGGCTTCCTGGGCCTTCTCCGTGAAACGATGAATATCCATTTATCGGCTCCTGTGCGGGACCAAGGTCCCCGGTGTCATCCGTCGCTGCTGGGCCAATGCGGCTGCCGAACGATTGAGTGATCGAAGAACCAAGCGAAGCGAACAGCACCCCATCGGCCAGGGACACAACACATGCCCTGCAATGTCAGTGCCAAATTGTCCGACTTCCCGGCGATTGCTGTAACTTGTTGAACCAAGGCGAATTGGGAAGTTGCCCGCCAAGGCGTGCGCAGAAGGTGCCGCCAAACTGCCATGCGCAGGAGGGCCGGGCTGACAAGTTGGCGGTTCAATATGCCGAACGACCCGCTCGCCCCAGCCCTTGTCTACGGATCGCCGTTGCTCTCCGAAGTCGGGCGACTTCGGCTACGTCGCAGTCGGCAGGTTCCTCCAAATGGAAACAACCAACGGTCCTGATGTAGGTTGACCGGCAGACCAAGGGAGAAAGGAGTGGATTTCCTTGGTCCGACAGAGGAAACTGAAAGGCATAAAGGGGTTAGCAAAAAGTTGGAAGCGTTGGGCCGCTGGCGGTCTCTATATTTGGATGGGGGAAACGAGTCCCGGAAGCCGATACCATGTCACCACCACTCTCGAGCCTTTTCCAGCGTGTGTGCAAGGCCGTCAACCCGTCGCGGGGTGGGGCGGCGTCGGATGCCCACCTGCTGGACCAGTTCGTCCGCCACAAGGATGAGTCTGCCTTCGAGTTGCTGGTCTGGCGGCACGGCCCGCTGGTGTTGAGCGTCTGCCGGCGCGTGCTCCATGACCCGCACGCTGCCGAGGACGCCTTCCAGGCAACCTTCCTCACCCTGGTGCGCAAGGCCGGCTCCATCGGCAAGCGCACCGCGCTGAGCAGCTGGCTCTACAAGGTGGCTTACCGTATCGCCCTGCGTGCCCGGGCCCGCCAGTCCCGCCACGCTGCCTGTGAGCAACCGCTCAGTTCTTTGCCGGATGCCCAGACCGGCAACGAGCCGCCGGACCTGGCCGCCTGGCGGGAGCTGCGCCGCGTGCTGGATGTCGAGGTCCATCGGCTGCCGGAGAAATACCGGGCGCCGCTGGTGTTGTGCTACCTCGAAGGCAAGACCAACGAGCAGGCGGCCGAAGAACTCGGCTGCCCCAAGGGGACGGTGCTGTCGCGTCTGGCCCGGGCCCGGGAACGGCTCCGCGGCCGGTTGGCCCGCCGCGGCCTGGCCTTGTCGGCGCTGCCGCTGGCCGCCCTGGTGGCCGAACACACCGAGGCCCTGCTCAAGATGTCCCCCGTGCTCGTCAACGGCACCATCCACATGAGTCTGCTGGTGCTCATGGGGAATCTTGCGAAGGCTGCCGAAAAGTCAGCGGCCGCTGTCGAGCTGATGCAGGCCGCCACGGCCGAGATGGGCCGGCGCAGCCTGAAGGCGAAGCTGGTCGCCGCGGCTGCCGTTGCCGTGTTACTGATGGCCGGCGCTGGCTTGTGGGCCTTCCACGCTCGGACGACCGGATCGCATCCCCAGGCGGCAGGGACGACGCCTCAGGTGTCGCTCCCCAATCCGACGGCGGCTGTCCCGGCCGGCGGCTGCTGCGGCGAAGCCCCGGTAGGCGGCTGCAATCAGTGAGCAGCCACCTGATCCCTTACCCGTCTATCATCCCAGTCCCCCGGCATCAGCCCGCCCAGGGCCGGGGGACTCTTTTTTCCTGCCTGTTAAGGCTGCTGTACCCCCTCCGGTTAGAATGAAGGATCCACCTGGTCGAGGCGACGGCGGGGTTGGTGCATTGGTCCTCCCGGAGGTGCGCATGCCCGACTGGTTCTACCGAACCGTCTCACGACCGGCTCTGTTTTGCCTCCCGGCCCGGCACAGTCGCCATAAGGAAGACGCGCTGGAGCTGCGCTCGGCCGGGGGAGCAGCCCGCGGGAACGTACCGGTGTACCCCTCAGCGCCTTGACCGGCTGGCTGACGCCGGCCGCTCACCTGCACCGGCCGGCTGACGCCGGCCGCTCACCCCAGCCGCATACCTCGACCGGCCGGCTGATGCCGGCCGCTCGCCCCAGCCGCACACCTTGACCGGCCGGCTGACGCCGGCCGCTCACCTGCACCGGCCGGCTGACGCCGGCCGCTCGCCCCACGTGACGCCGGCCGCCGGGTCAGCGGCCCCACGGTTGATGAGGGGGCCGTTGGCCCGCTCAAGCGCTGGCCGCGGAGGGAGAGGATGCGTCCAGTCCCAGCCGTCGCCGCGCTTCGATCAGCCTGGCCTTCGGGCCCAGAAACCAGGCTGGCTGAAGCTCGTAGTCGGCCTCCTCACGGGTGAGCACGGCCCCGTCGCCGAGGTTGCTCCCCGCCGGCTCCACGATCAGGATGCCGTTAAAGGTGTCCAACAGGAGGGCGTCGCCGAGCCGGCCCGACCGTTTCAGGGCGTCGGCCCGCGGCTTGGAGATCCAACGGACTTCGTAGTTTGTCATCATGGCGGGACTCTCCCTTCTTTTTATGTTATCAGGTCACAGCCCGCGCCCCGGACAAAGAGCCCCATCGGACCCAGCAACAGGAATCCGAGACTCCGCCCGCACGCTTGACGGGAAGGCGACAACCCGGGATGATGCTGTCAACCAAATGTCGCCTGGCCAGGTTCCCCCTGCACCCGGCCGCGAGTTGTGGCATCATCTCTGACTCTGCACGGCACCGTGGGCCGAGAGGAGAGGCCCATCGAGCCCCGTGCAGCGAGTGATGGAAAGCACGGCGGTGATCATGCGGGTCCTCACGGGTCGGCTGCTTGTTTTGCTCCTGTTGGGTGCCCTGACGGCCTGGCGAGAGGGGGCTTGGCTCGGCGCCGCCGAGCCGTGGTCCACCTATCGCGGCAATCCCCAGCGCACCGGTAACACCGACGGCAGCGCCGGCCCTGCCCGGCCGCGCGTCCTCTGGGTCCACCGCTCGGCCGACCACTTCGTCGCCGCCCCGGTGCCGTTCGGCGATCACCTTTACCTGCTTGGGTTCGGCGCCTTTAACGTTCCCACCCTTTACTGCCTGGCCACCGACCCGAAGGCCGAGCCACGCGTTGTCTGGTCGAAGTCCACCCCGTACCTGAAGCTGCCCGCCGTCAGCTCGCCCGCTGTGGCCGACGGCAAACTGATCTTCGGCGACGGCATGCACCAGACCAGCGGCGCCGTCCTGCACTGCCTTCGCCTTGACCGCGGACTCCCTGTGTGGCAGCTACCGCTGCCGGGGGCGCTGGTCCACGTCGAAGGGGCGCCGACGGTCGTCGGCAGCCGGGTCTTTGTCGGCGGCGGGGCGGCCGGCGTCCTTTGCATGGACCTGAACCGCGTCACGCTCGACGGCAAGGAGCTGGAGGCGGCCGCGGTCCAGAAGGTCATCGAACAGAAGTGGGCCGAGTTGCTCCGGAAGTATGAGGAGGAAAAAAAGAAGGACCTCGACTTTGCCGTGCCTCCCAACGAGGACCAGCTTCCCAAGCCCGCCCCGATCCGCCTCTGGCAGCAGGGGAAGGACAAATGGCATGTCGATGCCCCGGTCGCGGCCGTCGGCGACCGGGTGCTGGCGGCGTCGGCCTTCCTGGAGAAGGAGCAGGCTGGCGACCGGGCGCTGTACTGTCTGGATGCCCGGACCGGCGCGGTCCACTGGCGGGTGCCGCTGCCGCTCAACCCGTGGGGCGGGCCATCGGTGCAGGGGGATGTGGTCGTGGTCGGCAGCAGCAACATCGGCTACGACATGGGGGCGCTCGCCGGGGCTCGGGGCGAGGTGGCGGCGTTCGCCCTGGCGGACGGCCAACGGAAATGGCGGAAGGACGTGGCGGGCGGCGTACTCGGTTGCGTGGCCCTGGCCGGCGGGCTGGCAATTGCAACGGCGACCGACGGCAAGGTGCGGGCCTTCGATCTGGCCGACGGCAAGCCTCGGTGGACCTATGACGCCCAAGCACCCTTGTTCGCGCCGGCGGCCGTGGCTGCCGGGACCATCTACGTGGGCGACCTGAAGGGAGTGGTCCACGCCGTCAACCTGAGCGACGGCAAGGGGATGTGGGTACTCGACCTCGGGGCGGACCCGGCGGTCAAGACGCCGGGCCTGATCTACGGGGGCCCGGTCGTGCATGGCGGCCGGCTATTCGTCGCCACCTGCAACCTCGAGGGTCCGAACGCCCGCGGCCCTACCGTTGTGGTGTGCCTCGGGGAGAAGTAGCGCCAGTGCGGAGCGCGATCGCATCCCCGCGCTTGACATGGGAGGCTCGGAGCAGCGCCCAACGACGAGGTGCCCCGGCGATCCGGGCACGATCACCCTGTTCCGAACAACACCCCCAATCGTGGCGGCCGTCACAATCCCCCTGGTGAAGTCCACTGTGATCCTAACTTTTCTCCTGAGCGCTGTCATTTCCGACTTGTAGCCAGCGACACAGTTCCTGCGTCAGCGTCCCGGTGTTATCCATGCGCGGCAGCTTGTGCTGACCGCCGAGTTTCCCCTTCGCCTTCAACCATGCCGCAAATCCGCCGCGCCGCACGCAGCGCACTTCCGGCACCCGCAGGGTCAAGTCGCCGGCGCGGTGAGCAGCATAGTCCGCATTCAGCCGGACCAGCGCCGCGTCCAGTTCTGCCGTGAACCGGTCCAGGTCGGCCGGGGGCCGGACGAACTCGACCAGGTAGAGGTGCCGGCCCGGTTCCCCCATCCGCTCGGGGAAGAGCGGCCCGACGTGGAAATCGACTACCTCCGCCCCGGTCGCCGCCGCCGCGGCCGCTACCGCCCGCTCCACCTCCTCGCTGATCAGATGCTCGCCGAAGGCCGACAGGAAGTAACGTGTCCGCCCCGTGAAGCGCAGCAGCGGCGGGTCGCGCCGCTCGAAGCAAACCGTGTCCCCCAGCACATAGCTCCATAGCCCGGCACAGGTCGTCAGCGCCACGGCATACGAGACGCCCGGCTCCAACTCGGCGACTGTGTGCCGCGCCGGCCGGTCCTTGCCCAGGTCCTCCACCGGCACGAATTCGAAGAAGATCCCGTGATCGGGCAGCAGCCGTAAGAGGCCATAGCGCGGGTCTTCAGCGGCGAGGAAGCCCTCCGAGGCGGGATACGTCTCCAGGAAGCGGACCACGTCGCTGCCCATCAGCCGCCGGAACAGTGTCCGGTAAGGGTCGAAGCGGGTGCCGCCATGGATCACTAGCCGCAGCGTCGGCCAAATGTCCGCGATCCGCCCCCGGCCGGTCACTTCCATCAGCCGCTCAAATAACGTCAGCAGCCAGGACGGCACCCCGCTGACTACGGTAATCGGCAGGCAGGCGCTCTGCTCGGCCAAAAGCTGTAACTTCTTCTCCCAGTCGCGCAGCAGGGCCAGTTCCAGCGGCGGGAAGGTGTATGGCCGCAACACCGCTGCCACCTCCACGGCGGCGATGCCGCTTAGGTCGCCGGCCCGCACCCCGTCTGCCAGCTCGGTCAGGTCGGTGCTGCCGCCCAAAAAGAAGATACGGCCGGTGAACAGCGGCGTGCCGGGGTGGACGGCAAGGAAGAGGGCCAGCGTCGTCAGCGCCGCCTTCCGGTTCGAGGCGACCATTGCCCGCGAGACCGGGATGTACTTGGTCGAGCCGGTGGTCGTGCCCGACGACAGCGCGAAGTATGGGATAAGGTCCGGCCAGGTCACGTCGATCAGCGTGGGGAAGGCGGGCTGCCAGTAATCCTTCCAGAAGGATTCGTAATCGCGGAGCGGTACGCGCCGCTGATAGTCCGCCACGGTGCGGATGCGGTCAAAGTCGTGGTCGCGGCCGAAGCGGGTGTGCCGGGCATGGCGGACCAGCGTCCGCAGCGTGTCATGCTGGGTCTGGACCAGCGGGGAGCGGTCGAGCCGGGCCACCCGGCGGCGGGCGTAGCGGCCCAGCACCAGGTCAGCGGCCCGGCGGACCAGCGGTCGGGCGGCCACTTCTTGCAACAGGGAGGTGACGGACATGGCGGCCCTCGCGTCAGGCCGGCGTCAGGTCAGGAAACCGTGGTCGGCCGGGCCAGCAGGAGTTGGCTCAGCCGGGGGTGCGGCGACGGCCGGGGACTGGTCAGGAAGTGCACCACCAGACGGTTGATCATCCAGGCCCGCTCGATGTGCGGCGCGTGGCCGCATTGCGGGATGACCAGGAAGTGACCCTGCGGCAGCAGCCGGGCCGCCTTCGCGGCATGGACCGGATCGACGATGCGGTCCTCGCGGCCGGCAATCAGCAGGGTCGGCTGAGGCACCCGCGGCAACAGGTCGCGGACGCAATGCCCCATCGTCCCGCGGATGGTCCGCAGCAGGCCGGCTCGCCAGCGGCGGTTGCCGAATTGCCGCTGGTAATACGCCACAATCTCCGGATCGGCCAGGCAGCGCGGATCGTAGAAGACGCTATTGATCAACGCCTGGATGTCGCCGCGGCGCATCCCTTCCACCACCGGCAGCCGCTCGTCGTCCCCCAGGCCCGAAGGACACAACAGCACCATGCGGGCCACCTGTTCAGGGTAGCGCACCGCATACTCGATGGCCACCTTGCCCCCCATGCTGCTGGCAACCAGGTGATACGGCGGCGTTTGCACGAAGGAATCAAGATACCAATGAAGCTGCTCGACCAGGTACTCCACCGTGACCGGCAAGCCGGCGTTGATCCGGCGGTGCAAGGCGGCACCGTCATATTGCAAGATGTTGGGCATATGGACATCGAAGTAGCGCCGCCAGAAGCGGTGGTTGCAGAACCAACTCTCGGCCTGCTCGGCCAGGCCGTTGAGCAGGACCAGCGGCTGCCGTCGCGCGTAGCCGCCGGGCTTGAAACGGCCGAGCCAGTTTCGCCAATTTGCCGCCACGAATCGTGCCTCTCCTGCTCCGTTAACGGGCTGGGCAAGGTAAAATGGGTGCGGCCGCCTGGGCAGATTGGTTGACAGGTGCGCCGCGCCGGGGTGATATAACCGATCCCAGCATTTCATGCTACCCGAACGGGGTCCGTGCTCAGGGTAAGGCCCGGCCGGGTGCGTTGTCGAGGTCCGGCATGAGCAGTCCTTCCGAAGTCCTGTGCGCCGGCATCGTGGTGGCCGACTATGTCTGCACCCCCATCTCGCACCTGCCCGCCGCGGGCGAGCTAGTGTTGGCGGAGCGGATCTTGCTGACCATCGGCGGCTGCGCGGCCAACGTGGCGGTGGACCTGGCCAAGATGGAGGTGCCCGCCGCCGTGCTGGGCCGGGTCGGCGGCGACATCTGCGGCCGGGTCGTCGCCGAGTTGCTCCGCGAACAGCGCATCGACGTCTCCGCCCTGAAGGTCAGTCCCCAGGTCCATACCAGTCAGACGCTCATCGTCAACGTGGCCGGCCAGGACCGGCGCTTTATCCACACCGTCGGCGCCAACGCCGAGTTCAGCGCGGCTGATATCCCCTTGGACCGGGTGGAGCGCTGCCGGGTGCTGTACGTGGGCGGCTACTTCGTCCTGCCCGGCTTGCGGCAGGAGGAGCTGGCGCCGGTCTTCGCCGCGGCCCGGCGGGTGGGGGCCCGCACCGTTCTCGACGTGGTCACCCCCGGTCGGGGAGACTACCTCGCGCGCCTGGAGAAACTACTGCCGCATGTGGATGTCTTCCTGCCCAACAACCACGAGGCGGAGTTGATGACGGGTGAGACCGATCCGCTGAAACAGGCAGAGGTGTTCCGCCGGCTGGGCGCCGGCACGGTGGTCATCACCATGGGGGGCGATGGGGCGGTGCTGGTCAACGACCAGCAGCGGTTGCGAGCGGGGGTCTACCCGGTCGAATACGTGGACGGCAGCGGCGGCGGCGACGCCTTCGACGCGGGCTACATCTATGGCCTGCTCCACCACCTGGATGCCGAGGACTGTCTGCGCACGGCCAGCGCCCTGGGCGCCAGCTGCGTCCGCGCCGTCGGCACGACAACGGGCGTGTTCACCAAGGCGGAGTGCGAGGAATTCATGCGCCGCCACACGCTGCCCATCGAGCGGTTGTAGGCGCCGTTTGCGGCTTGACATTCCTTGGCGGAAAACGCCGGCCGCAGCGACCACCAGGTCTTGCCGGCCCTGGCCCGTTCCCGGAGAACGACCCGGCCAGGCCACTTCACCCCCTCGGCGACCCACCGGCGGGGCCGACCCAGATGAGATTCGCCAGCAGGCTGACGTGGTCGATGTCCAGCACCTCCACTGCCTCCGGCGGCTCCGCATCCCTCTCTGGCAACCGGCCACCCGACGCGGTACAGTGAGGAAGCGCAGTGATGCTCCTTGCGAGGGAATGGCCATGCGTCTCTACCTGGTGGCCCTGACCATTCTCCTGTTGGCGGCGTTGCCGCTGCCGGCCCCGGCCCAGGGTGGCGTTGAGTATACCATCGAGGTGGACGGCCCCATCCGCTCCCACGTGGTGAACACGCCCGAGAAGCGGGGACGCTACGTCACCGTCTGCTTTAAGGTGCTGCGCAACGACACCGGCGCGGTCGTCAAGCAGGTGCCCAACATCGACAAGTTCGTTGTTTACGAGGACGGCCGGCTGGTCCGGCAAATGGAGGTCGAGGCGCCGGAGACGGGCGCCCTGACCGCGGTTCTGGCCCTCGACATCAGCGGCAGCATGGCCACGAGCAACAAGATCGAGGAGGCGAAGAAGGCGGCCCTGAACTTCCTCGACCGGCTCCACGAGCGGGCTGACTGCGGGCTGATCCTTTTCGACCACCAGATGCGTCTTACCGTACCTCCCGCGCGCGACCCGGCCCTGCAACAGGGACACCGCGAGCAGCTCCGCGGCCACATCACTGCTGCCGAGCCTCGCGGCGGCACTGCCTACCTGGATGCCGCCGCCGAGGCGGTCAAGCTACTCGACGGCATCCGCGGGCGCAGGGCCGTCGTGGTCATGACCGATGGCGTTGACCTGAATAGCAAGAAGACGCTCGACGAGGTGATCGAGCTGGCCCGGTCGGCCGAGGTGCTCGTGTACACCCTCGGTGTCGGCGAGCCTGGCAAAAGCGAGCCGGTCACCTCGGTCCTGGTGCTGGACCATAGCGGCAGCATGCTTGCCAAGGCGAGCCGGTCCGACAAGCTCGGCAAGATCGGCGCCCTGAAGGTGGCCGCCGCACGCTTTGTCGATATCCTCCGGCCGGGGGCGCGGACCACCCTGCTCCCCTTCAGCGACCGACCGGGCAGGCCTGATCCCTTCAGCGACGAAAAGGCCGACCTGAGCGTCAAGGCCAAGCTGAAACGGAGTATCGAGACGCTTCAGGCCCAAGGGGAAACAGCCCTCTTTGACGCTGTTTATGACGCCCTGATGACACTCCATGTTGATGCCGAGGAGATGCGCCGGGCCGGCAAGCCGGTCGGCCGGCGGGCCGTGGTGGCCATGACCGACGGCAAGGACAACATGAGCCGGCGGCGGGTCGATCAGGTGATCCGCCTTGCCAAGGAGACCGGCACGCCGCTGTACCTGCTCGGTCTGGGCGCCCCCCACCAGATCGATGAGAAAACGATGCGCCGCATGGCCGAGGAGACCGGCGGCAAGTACTACCATGCCCCTGATGCCGACCGGCTGATCGAAATCTTCGAGGGCCTGTCGATCCAGCTGCACGATGACGGTATCGACGAGGCTTCGCTCCGACGGTTGGCCGAGGAGACCGGCGGCAAGTACCTGCCGGTCCGCGACGTGACCCAGCTGCACCTGATGTACGCGCAGGTGGCCGAGGAGCTGCAATCCACTTACCGGATCACCTTCCCGAGTTGGAGGCCAATCAGTGACGGCACTGTCAGCCGGGTGGACATCGCTGTGGAGCGCGGCGGCGTCCGCGTCAGCAACCTGGCCGGCGGCAGTTACGCGCGGCACGGCGTCGTCGCTGCTCAGATGCACCCCGGCGTCTACCTCGCGCTGCTGCTGCTGCTCGGCGGATTGCTGGTGTTGCCCGGCGGCGTCCGTCGGCTGTATCGAGGATTCAGCGGTTGAGACCGCACCGGCATCGGCCGAGGGGGCAGCGGCGGAACCGGGGTGGACTTCCTAGAATAGCTTCATGGAGCGGGCTGCCGTTGACTATGATCCGCGTTACCTGGCGGGTATTCTGTTCTTTAACCGGCGCGACTTCTTCGCGGCGCACGAGGTTTGGGAGGACCTCTGGGCCGAGTCGGCCGGGCCGGACCGCCGCTTCTACCAGGGGCTGATCCAGGCGGCAGTGGCGTTGTTCCACTTTGTCAACGGCAATCTCGGCGGCGCGGTCAAACTTTATCGCTCCAGCCGGGCCTACATGGAGCCATACGGCTCGCCGTATCTGGGCCTCGACACCGCGGCCTTCTGGCAGCAGATGGAGCGCTGCTTCGCCCCGTTGCTGGGCCCCCTCGCGCCGGACCGCTCCCTCCGGCCGGACGAGTCGCTGATGCCGGTGATCGCGCTTGAGCCGCCGCCGGCGAGCTGGCCCGACCCGGCCGACTACGAAGGGGAAGATGACTGACGGAGTCAGGGCGGGACTTACCATGAGCGACAACCCGATTCTGTTCAGCGGACGGGCCCGGTTGTTTCCGTTGCCGGGCTTCGTGCTCTTCCCTGGGGTGATCCATCCGCTGCATATCTTTGAGCCGCGTTATCGCCAGCTGACTGCCGATGCCCTGGCTGGCGACCGCCTCATCGCCCTGGCCCTGTTGCGCCCCGGCTGGGAGGCGGAGTACTACGACCGGCCGCCCATCCACCCGGTCGTCTGCCTGGGGAAGATTGTCTCGGAGCAGCGCCTCGACGACGGCCGGTATAACCTCCTGCTCCAGGGCCTTAGCCGGGCGCGGGTCGTGGAGGAGGTGGGCACCGACCGACTGTACCGGGTGGCCCGGGTGGAGCTACTGGCGAGTGTCTCGGCGTTGTCGCCCTCCGAAGATCGGCGTCTGCGGCGGCAGCTGGCCGAGAACCTCTCGGCTTGGTTCCCAGCCCACCCGCAACTGGTGGAACAGTTCCGCAAGCTGCTGCAAAGCGAGCTGGCCCTGGGAGCACTGGGCGACATCCTCGGCTTTGCCTTGCCGCTGGACGCCGAGGTCAAGCAGCAGCTGCTCGAGGAGCTGGACGTGGGGCGGCGCATCCGCCGGCTGTTGGCCTCCCTGGCGGCCGAGCCGGCCCCTACTCCCAGCGGGCGCAAGTTCCCGCCCGAGTTCAGTGCCAACTGACCAGTCTGTCCGGCAAAGTCGGCCCGGTTTGACTTTCCTCCGCCGGCCTCATATCCTGACGGCGTTGTGTCCGGACCATTCCCACGAGGAGGGAGCTTGCCATGCAAAAACGTCCGAACGCGGTCACGTTCAAAGGGAAGGGATTCACGCTGATCGGCCCGCAGCTGAAGCCCGGCGACAAGGCCCCTGACTTCACCTGCGTCAATGCCAACCTGGAGCTGGTCAGCCTGGCCAACACGCCCGCCCGGCCGCGCCTGTTCCTCTCGGTGCCATCGCTGGATACGCCCGTGTGCAGCGCCGAGACCAAGAAGTTCGAGGAGGCGCTGGCCGGCTATAAAGACCGACTGGCTTGCTACGTTGTTAGCCTCGACCTGCCGTTCGCCCAGAAGCGCTTTTGCACCAGCGAGAACATTACCAACGTACAGTCGCTGTCGGACGTGCATAACCACTCCTTCGGCCAGAACTGGGGCGTGCTGATCGAGGGATTGCCGCTACCGCTTTTGTCGCGGGCCGTCTTTGTGGTGGACAAGGACGGCACCATCACCTACGCCGAGTATGTCCCCGACGTGCCCCAGCATCCCGACTACGACAAGGCCCTTGCCGCGATCAAGACGGTGGTGGGGGCCTGACCCCGCCGCCTTCCGCTGCCGCCCGCGCTTCGGCTCTTTCCGGCGTCGGATCGCGGGCGGCAAACCGGTGGCGCCTTTCCCGCCTTTGCCTGACCTGTCAACTTTAGCGTCGGCGCCCCCAAATTTCCGCGAAAAGCTCGGCCACATCTCTTGCAAGCCCGCTGGGTCTAATTAAGTTGGAAGTGCCATGTAGTCCTGCCTGGGGTGCGCGGACTACGGCGAGAGGGGTTTAGTGGTACGCTCCAGCCCGTTGCTGGAGCAGACTTGAGGCATTTTCCATTAACCGAATCGGGGAAGGAGATCGTGCCATGAGACCCTTCCGGAGAGCCGTGTGGGGCTGCGCGCTGGTGCTGCTGGTGAGCACCGGCCCTCTCCAGGCGGCCTGGTGCAATGTCTTCCAGGTCTGCTGCCTGGGCTGTCGCCACGGCACCACGATCAGTGCCTACGACCCATGTTGCACGCCCTGTCCGCAGACCGTCTGCACCACTCGCTATGTGCAACGCTGCTACTATCAGCCAGTGGTCACGTACCAGACCCAGACCTATTACGAGCCGGTCACCACCTACCGGGTCAGCTACTATTACGAGCCGGTCACCAACTACCGCTACTCCTGTTACTTCGACCCCTGCACCTGCACTTACCAGCAGGTCGCCTGTCCGGTGACCAGCTATCGGCTGCGGTCGCAGTGCTGCCCGGTGCAAAGTTTCGTGCAGCGCTGTTGCACGGTCCCGGTGACCAGTTATCGGCAGTGTTGCTACTACGAGCCGGTGACCACCTGCTGCACCACCTCGGTGGGGGCGCCGGTGGTCGGGACAGCACCGCCATGCAACAGCGGCACCCTGCCGGGCGTCGGCGAGCAGCGGGCAGCGCCGCAGCCGGGCATCGGCGAGTACCGGAGCACGCCCGGCGTTCCCCCCGCAGATGCGACGCCGCCGCCCCCGCCCGCCTCTGGCATCTCATTCCGGCAGCTGACGCCGTGGGGTTCGTCGCCATCCCGGCCGGCCGCTCCGCCGCGTCCGCCCCAGCCGCCGCCTACGGTCAAACTTGACCGGATCGTCGCCCTGCCCGACCCCAACGTCGAGGGGCGAGTCGTGGGCAGCAACCGCGCCCCTCTGCCCGGCGCCCGGCTGCTGTTCGTCAGCGCCGACCGGCAAGGCGAGCGCGAGGCGGTGACTGCCGACCGGTCGGGAGAGTTCCGCGTGACGCTCGCCTCGGGAGGGTGGCTGGTCTACGTCGAGGGGGCCGACGGCAAGCCGGTCTTCCACAGCAAGATCGACGTCCAGGAAAACCAGAACCGCAAGGTGACTCTCGTCAGCCGCTGACAATCGGTTCGTTTGGCGGGGAGCCGAAGGCAGCTGCGCCGGCGCGGCCGCTTTCAGGCCCCCCGCTCCCACGTGCAAACACCAATTATGCATTAATGGATACGGACTCGGTCTGGACCCTCACCGCCGCCGTGCAGGTTTCTTGCGGCGGTGGTGCAGCCTGTCGTTGTGCCACAGGTCACAGGCCGGGCGGAGTTCTTCGCCGATCTCCTCGGTCAGAAAGGCGACAGGGTGGGAGCGGCTCGTCACTTCGACAAGGCAAACCAAGGCGACTGGCCAACACCCCTAGCGCAAGATAGCGTGATTACAAAACCGTGTCGCGCGCCCTATAGCGTGGGTTCCTACTTTGGAACCCCATAGCATAGGTTCCTACTTTGGAAGGGGTGCGACAGACCAGCCCGTGGTGCCATCTCCAAACCTGGGATACTCCTCAGGGGTAGTCAAGTATCGAGCAGGGAAGGCATGGCAGCAGTCGGAAGGATCTCTTGGGCGAACCTCAAGAAGTAAGGGTCTCGTGAACACACTCTCTCCTCCGCGCTACTCAGTCATCGTGGACAAGGGCGTAATGGTGCCGATGCGCGACGGCACCCGCTTGGCCGCCGACATCTACCGTCCGGCTGCCGAGGGCTGTTTCCCCGCCGTCGTCGAGCGCACCCCGTACAACCGCGAGGAGTCGGTCATCCTCCGCACCAAGACGCCGCAATACCTGGCGGAGCGCGGCTTTGTCTTCGTTGTGCAGGATGTTCGCGGCCGATTCGGCTCCGAGGGGACCTGGTATCCCTTTGTCGATGACGGCTGGGGCGACAACCGCGACGGCTACGACACAATCCAGTGGGTCGCCGCGCAGCCGTGGTGCAATGGCAAGGTGGCCACGGCGGGCGGTTCCTATGCCGGACAAACGCAGATGTTCCTGGCCCCGACGCGCCCGCCCGCCCTGGTCTGCTGCTTCGTCCGTGAGGCCGCCAGCGATCTCGCCCAGCAATGGTGCTACCGCGGCGGCGCCTTCGAGTGGGCCTTCAACCTCGACTGGACGCTCCGCCACGGGGCCAATGCCCTCCGCCGCCAGATCGACCTGATCCAGAAGGCCGTCACTCACGATACCAAGCGCTACGACACCTTGCCCCTGGACCGCAGCCCGCTGATGGCCGATCCGTTCCGCTGGTTCCACGACCTGCTCAAGCGGCGCGACGACGAGGCGTTCTGGCAGCAGTTCAACTTCGAGACCCAGTACGGCAAGATCGATACGCCCATGTACCACATGGCCGGCTGGTTCGACATCTTTCTGGAAGGGTCGCTGCGCAACTTCATGGGGATCGTCAAGGAAGGCCGGACAAAGGCGACACGCCGCAACCAGAAGCTGCTCATCGGCCCCTGGACACATGGACCGACGGTACACGAGCCGGCTTTCGCCCGCTACGTCGGCGACATGGACTTCGGCCCCGACGCCGTGTTCGACTTCAACGGTGAGATGCTGCGCTGGTATGACTACTGGCTGAACGGGGCCGATACGGGCATCCGGGATGAGCCGCCGGTCCGCTACTTCCTGATGGCGGCCAACGAGTGGCGCACCGCCGACACCTGGCCGCCGCCGGTCCGGCAAAGGGTGCGGTTCTATCTGCGGGGAGGCAAGAGCGGCACAGCGGCGTCGCTCAATGACGGCGTCCTGTCAATCGAGAAGCCGGCCGGCAAGGAGAAGGCGGACCGCTACCGTTACGACCCGGCCGACCCGGTGCCGACGGTCGGCGGCAACACCCTCTATAGCGTGATGCGCAAGGGCGCCGCCGGTGAGGAAAACCCCGACTTCTCGGCGACAGCCGGCCCGCGCGACCAGCGGCCGGTCGAGCCGCGCTGCCTGACGTACACCTCGGAACCGCTGCCCGCCGACCTGGACGTTGTCGGGCCGGTGACGCTGATCCTGTTCGCCTCGTCAGACGGCCCGGACACCGACTTCATGGCCAAACTGTGCGACGTGTTCCCGGACGGCCGATCGATCCTGGTGGCCGATGGCATCCTGCGTGCGCGCTACCGCAGCTCGCGCTGGCGGCCGCGGCTGTTGAAGCCAG
The DNA here is from genome assembly GCA_035575035.1 of Gemmataceae bacterium. GTDB lineage: Bacteria > Planctomycetota > Planctomycetia > Gemmatales > Gemmataceae > DATLYH01. Next base: position 112 of record DATLYH010000390.1, on the reverse strand, counting down.
GCAAGATCTACCGGTTCGAGATCGAGCTCTGGTCCACGGCGTGGCGCTTCGCAGCGGGCCATCGGCTGCGCGTGGCAGTCGCCAGCAGCAACTTCCCGCGCTTCGACCGCAA
>DATLYH010000389.1:0-10691 GCA_035575035.1 Gemmataceae bacterium | reverse complement strand
CTCCCCTGTCTTCGGAGGAGAGGGATTGGCAAGCAACTCTCCCCTCTCCCCTGTCTTCGGAGGAGAGGGATTGGCAAGCAACTCTCCCCTCTCCCCTGTCCTCGGAGGAGAGGGATTGGCAAGCAACTCTCCCCTCTCCCCCGTCCTCGGGGGAGAGGGGTTGGGGTGAGGGGGCCCCCCGCCAAACGAGTCGGGGACGATACGCCAGATTCGCCCTTTGCCGCGGCTCTCCAGGTTCAGCTGCCTCTTGATGTCGTCGGGCAGCGACAGAGGAGTTTCAATCGCCTCACGGTAGAAATCAAGCACATACAGGGCGCCGTCCGGTCCGAGGCAGAGATTGACCGGACGGAACCAGGTATCGGTCGAGGCGAGAAACTCGCAGTCGGCCTCACCGCGGCGGGCGACGAAGGTGGCCCCCTTCGGCTCCAGCACGTCGCGGTGGATCAGGTTGTTAGCCGGGTCGCAGATGAAGGCGCTCCCGCGGTAGGCCTCGGGAAAGAGATCCGCGGTGTAGATCACCGGGCCGCATCCCGAGGTGACATAGCCGCCGGGGACCAACTCGGTCGCCGCAAAGCGCCGGGCGTCGGGCCCCTCCTTGCGCCGCCGGGTGCGCTCCACGCGCCAGGCCTCGAACGGGCTGATGCGGAAGACCTTGCAGGAAGCGCCATGGTCAGGGATGTCGAGGACGACAGCAGCCACCGGCAGCGCCGGGTTGCGGCGGAGATAGTGATCGGGTAGGACGATGTGGCGGAGGTGCTGGCTATTGGTGTTGACAAACCAGCGCTGCCAGTCATCGGCGGCCAGGCCGAACTGTCCCCCGCCGGAGGTCGGCTCCAGACTGCCGGGCACATCGGGACGGAAGCGCACCCCTCGGCCGCGGAGGACAACGGCCGGCATGGCGGGTTTCTCCGGCGAGGTGATGGTGCCGCCGTTGCTGCCGGCAACGCCGTAGACCCAGTTGTCCAGGCCCCACTGCAAGCCGTTAATCAACTGTTGGATATTGTCCAGGCCGAAGCCGGTGTAGAAGGTGCGCCGGCGATCGGCCCGCCCGTCGCCGTCGGTGTCCTCGAAGTAGATGATCTCCGGGGCAACCGCCGCCAGCAGCCCGCCCTTCCAGGGCATGACCGCGGTCGGAAAGCGGAGGTTTTCCGCGAAGGGGATAGCGTGCTCGTAGAAGCCGTCGCCATCGCGGTCTTCCAAGAGCTTGATCTTGCCGGAGTGGACCTCGCCGGTGGCGACCCCGTCATTGGGATAGCCGCGCATCTCGGCGACGTAAAGCCGGCCCTCCTCGTCGAAGGCCATCGCCACCGGATCGATCACCTCCGGCTCGCAGGCGGCCAGCTCGACCCGGAACCCTTTGACGATGCGGAAGGTGGCCAACTCCTCGCGGGGCGACAGGGGACCGGCCGGAGGCGTGCCGGGCGGGGTGTCGGCCGCCCTGCTGCCGACAAGCAGGGCCAGCGCGGCGGGGATGACGAGAAACAGCCCGCGAAACCAGTAGTCCAGCGAGACCCAGCGCATCAATAATTCCCTCGCAACAAGGAGGCAAGCTGCTCGAAAGTCTATGAAGTAGCCCTCGGGTTTCCAGAGTGGATGGCCGGGGAGCCGATCCGTAAATCAACCGGTGGCCCGAGGGCACCGGCTGACAGCTGGTGCCACCCCGCCGGCCGGTGCCACTGGACGTCCCGGGTGCAGGAGCCGTCAACCGCCATGCCCTATCCGATTTTCGACCGCTCTCGGCTGAAGCTCCAGCCGCTGGCCCGCCGTGCGCATGACCTGGACCTGTCCATTGTGCTGCCGCTCGACGCCCCACTGCCGGCGTTCAGCCATCCGGCGCTGCCGGTGCTTGGCCGGCGCCTGGCCGAGGCCCGGCAGCGGGGCAGCGCTCGCATCTTGTTGATGGGCGCCCATGTCCTGCGCGCCGGTGTGGCCCGCTATCTCATCGACCTGATGGAACGTGGCCTGGTGAGCCTGGTTGCCATGAACGGGGCCGGGCCGATCCACGACTGGGAATTCGCCCTGGCCGGCGCCACCACCGAGAGCGTGGCCCGCTACATTCAGACGGGAGAGTTCGGTCTGTGGGAGGAGACCGGCCGGATGAACGATGTCATCACCGCCGGGGCACGGGCCGGGCTGGGCATGGGTGAGGCCCTGGGCCGGGCCATCCTTGAAGGCGACTTCCCGCACAAGGACATCAGCGTGCTGGCGGCGGGCGTCCGCCTGGGGGTGCCGGTGACCGTCCATGTCGGCATTGGTTACGATATCCTGCACGAGCACCCCAACTGCGACGGCGCCGCCGTAGGTCAGACCAGTTACCAGGATTTCCTGATCTTCGCCGAGGCGGTGACCCGGCTGGAGGGGGGCGTGGTGTTGAACTTCGGCTCGGCGGTGATGGGGCCGGAGGTGTATCTAAAGGCGCTGGCGATGGCGCGCAACGTGGCCCGGCAGGAGGGGCGCGTCATTCGCCATTTCACGACAGCGGTCTTCGACCTGGTGCCGCTGGAGGGGGACATCCGGCGGCAGGCGCCCAAGAGCGACCCGCGCTATTACTACCGCCCGTGGAAGACGATCTTGGTGCGGACGGTGGCCGACGGCGGCGAAAGTTTTTACATCGAAGGCGATCATCGGGTGACGCTGCCGCATTTGCATCAGGAGGCGGTGCGCGCCTCCTCGTCAAGCCGCGAGCCCCCGGTGAGCGCGCCGGACGCACTCGCCTCCTCACCCCTTACCCCTCTCCCCTGCGGTGGGGGAGAGGTAAGGGGTGAGCGGCTAAACCAAGGGACCAACGATGTTGACGACCGCCGTCCTGGAGCAGATCCTGGAGCGCATCCCGCGGCTGACCGTGGGGGTGCTGGGCGATCTGTTCCTTGATCGCTACCTCGACATCGACGCCGAGCTGACCGAGCCGTCGCTGGAGACCGGCCTTGACGCCTACCAGGTGGTGCGCGTGCGCTCGTATCCCGGGGCCGCGGGGACAGTCATCAATAACCTAGCGGCGCTGGGCGTCGGAAGAGTCATTCCCCTCGCCGTGATCGGCGACGACGGCGAAGGCTACGAGCTACGGCAGGCGCTGAAGACCTTGCGCGGGGTGGAGGAGGGTTGGGTTTTTACCTCCCCAGAACGGCGGACGCCAACGTACACCAAGCCGATGCTCCATCAGGCCGGACAACCTCCCCGTGAGCTGAACCGGCTGGACATCAAGAACCGGACGCCGCTGCCGCCGCAGGTGGAAGAGTGGGTATTGAATTCCCTGACCACCATCTGGTCCCAGATCGACGCCTTGGTGGTGCTGGATCAAGTGAGCGAGGCGGAATGCGGCGTGGTCACCACGCGCGTTCGGGAGCGGCTGGCGGAGTTGGGCGCGACGTATCCGCACAAGTTCATCCTGGCCGACAGCCGCGAACGCATTCGACTGTTTCGCTCCGTGAGCCTGAAGCCCAATCAGCGGGAATGCCGGCAGCTTCTGGATACGAATCGGCTCACGGGTGGTCCTTTTACGGTTCCGCCAGCGGCACGGCAGCTGGCAGAGCGGGTCAACCGACCGGTGTTTTGCACGGCAGGTGAGAAAGGAATCATACTGGCAGTGCCCACGCCGGCAGGAGTTCAATTGGCCGAGGTTCCCGCTTATCCTGTAACCGGTCCCATCGATCCCGTCGGTGCCGGCGACAGCACCAGCGCCGGCATCGCCTGTGCCGTCGCGGCCGGAGCGAACCTGGAACAGGCGGCGGCGTTCGGCAACCTGGTGGCGTCGATCACCGTCCAGCAGATCGGCACCACCGGTACGGCCTCGCCCGAGCAGGTGCGCCAGCGCTGGCGGGAAGTGAGCGCGTCATGAGCGACGAGCCGGTCACGACCAAGGAAGCTCCCCCCGAGCCGGCGACGGGCGGCTGGTTCAACCGCACCGTGATCGGCGCCGGGCTGACCAGCTTCCTGGCCGATGTCTGCTACGAGATGGCCACGGCGGTGCTGCCCGGCTTCCTGTTCGTTCTGGGGTTGCCGGCGGCACTGTTGACGGGGCTAATCGAGGGAACCGCCGACGCCGTGTCCAACTTCGCCAAGCTGGCCGCCGGCTGGTGGGGCGACCGCCTCGGCCGGCGCAAGCCGTTCGTCGTCTTCGGCTACGCCCTGACCGGCGCCACCCAGGCGTTGTTCGCCTTGGCGACGAGCTTCGGTTGGCCGCTGATCTTCCTGGCCAAGACCCTCGGCTGGCTCGGCAAGGGGGTCCGGGGCCCGCTGCGCAACGCCATCCTGGCCGAGGCGGTCGCACCGGCCGACCGCGGCAAGGCGTTCGGCCTGCACCGCGCCGGCGACACCCTGGGGGCAGTCCTCGGGCCGCTGCTCGCCTTCGGCTTACTCTCGTGGCTGCCGGCCGATTTGTTCGGCAGCCAGGCCGGCCCCTACCAGGTGATTTTCCTGCTCACCCTGCTGCCGGGGATCGGGGCGGCGCTGACGTTCGCCCTGTTGATCCGGGAGCGGCTTCGTCCGCCCAATCCGGAGATGAAGTTCTGGGTGTCGCTGCGGTCGCTGCCGGTGCCGTTTCGCCGCTTCCTTGTCGGCGTTGGTGTCTTCGGTCTGGGCGATTTCTCGAACAAGCTGCTGATCGTGACGGCGATAGGTCTTCTCTCGCCCGGCGCGGGGCTCGCCGCGGCGAGCATCCAGGGGGCGCTGCTTTACGCCTGGCTCAACGGCTGCCAGGCGGCGGCAGCCTTTCCGGCCGGCGCGTGGGGCGACCGGATCGGGCCGCGTCGCCCGCTGGTGTTCGGCTACCTGTTGGGCGCTGCGGTGATGATTGCCTTCGCCGTCGTGGTCGGCAGCGGGACGGCGAACCAGCTTCTGCTGTTCGTGCTGCTTGCCCTGGCGGGATGTTATGTGGCCATCGAGGAAGCCCTGGAGAGTGTGGTCACTGCCGACCTGGTGCCGGACGTGGGCCTGCGCGGCACGGCATATGGCGTCCTGGGCACGGTCAACGGCCTGGGGGACTTCCTCTCCAGTCTGATGGTGGGGCTGTTGATGCAGTTTGTCTCACCCGTGGCCGCCTTCGCCTATGCTGCGGTCATGATGCTGCTCGGGGCGGTCCTCTTGGCCCGTGTCCGCTGATCAGCCGCGGAACAGCTCATGCACCGGCTCGGCCTCGGCCAGCGGCAGCGTCCGGCCCTCGGGACCGGGCAACGGGGTGCGCGGGTCGATGCCCAACCCGTGGTAGACCGTCGCTGCCACCTCGGCGGGAGTGACCGGCCGATCGTGCGGCTCGGCGCCGATCTTATCGGAGGCGCCGACCACCTGGCCGCCGCGCACGCCGGCACCGGCGAACAGGATCGACCAGCAACCCGGCCAGTGGTCGCGGCCGCCGCGCGGGTTCAGTTGCGGCGTTCGGCCGAACTCGCCCAGCGCCACCACCAGCGTGTTGGCCAGCAGCCCGCGCTGCTCCAGGTCCAGCAGCAGCGCCGTGTATGCCTGGTCGAACATCGGGCAGAGCACGTCGCGGTAGTCATCCAGGCTGGCCGCCAGGCAACCGCCGTCGGCGTGGCAATCCCAGGTGATCTCGTTGAAGACCGTGTCGAACATGTTGACCGTCACCAACCGGACGCCGTGCTCGACCAGCCGCCGGGCCAGCAGGCACGATTGGCCGAACGTGGTCCGCCCGTAGCGCGAGCGCAGATCATCGGGCTCGGCGGTGAGGTCAAACGCTTTCTTGGCCCTCTCCGCGAAGACCTGGCCGAAGGCTTGCTCGCAGGCGCGGTCGCGCACCCGGCGGTCGGCGAGGAGGTCGAAGGCGCGATGGGCGTCATCGATAGCAGTGAGCAGCTCGTTGCGGGTGCGGGGCCGGGCCGGGTCGAGGCCGCCGGGCACGGGAAGGTTCCAAGGCGGCAGGCCGGCCGCGGACGGATCGCCCGCCAGGAAGAAGGGCTCGTGGCGGGGGCCGAGATAGCCGGCGGACTGGCCGTGGCTGACGCTGACGCCGGTGCTGCCGATCGGCCCCGGCAAGACAACGAACGGCGGCAGTCCGCCCGGCCGGGCCCCGCGCAGGTACGACAGGGCTGCGCCGTAATGCGGGTGCTCCTGGCCGCCGCGGAACAGTCGGCCGGTCTGCATCAGCTGATGACCGGTCTCGTGGATCGGCGCCGCCGTGTGGTGGACCGAGCGGACGATGGCGTAGCGGTCGGCCATCCGGGCCATGAAGGGAAAGTGCTCACAGATCTCGACACCCGGCACGTTGGTCTTGATGGGGCGGAAGGGGCCGCGGACATTGGCGGGGGCATCCGGCTTGGGGTCCCAGGTGTCGAGGTGGCTGGGTCCGCCAACCAGGAAGAGGAGGATGCAGTTGATCTCGCCGGAGCGGTCCGCCGCGTCGAGGCGGGCGAGGTCGGCCAGCGACAGACCAACTGCCCCGGCCGAAAGAGCACCGACGCGGAGGAAGTCGCGGCGGGTCAGGCCGTCGCAGAACTCAACACCCTTCGTGGCATTCAGCGTGAGCATCGCAGTTCCCCCGATGGTTGGTAGCCGGAACGCTGCAAGGGCGGGCAGCCGCCGCGCCCCTTATGGTAGCAGCCACCCTCGACCGTGCAATGGAAAAGTCGGGCCGCCGTCAGTTCAACTCGACTGCCTCCTCCCAGTGTTCGTAGAGTTGCTGCAGTCGGGCCTTGGTCTCCTCGAAGGCCCTCATCGTCTCCTTGACGCGCTCGCCGTCGCGATACAGCTCAGCCGACGCCAGGAGCTTCTCCAGCTCCCGCAGCCGGCCCTCGTCCGCCGCGATGTCGGCTTCCAACTCCTCCACCTTGCGATAGGGGAAGCGCCGCTTCCGCTTCGGCCGGGACACGGCAGCACTCGCTGCGGCGGAGGCCCGTGCCGGCGTCTCCTTCCTTGCCGGCGCCTCATCTTCCTGCTGGGCTCGCAGCCGCTCATAGGTGTCGTAGTTGCCGTGAACCACCTGGGCCCGGCCGTCCCCTTCCAGCACGATCAACAGATCGACCACGCGGTTAAGGAAGTAGCGGTCGTGGCTGACGACGATCACCGTCCCCTCGAACTCTTGCAGCGCTCGTTCCAGCGAGTCGCAGGCCCACAGGTCAAGGTGGTTGGTCGGCTCGTCAAGCACCAGCACATTGGCCCCCAGGGCCACCAACCGGGCCAGGGCCGCCCGGCTGCGCTCGCCGCCCGACAGGTCGCCGACGCGCTGATGGACCTGGTCGCCGGTGATGCCGAACCGGGCCAGCAGGTTGCGTATCTTCTGCTCGGTAACCCCCTCACCCCTCTCCCCCTCTCCCCCCGCGGGGGGAGAGGGGAGCAAGTGCTTCTCCCCTCTCCCCTGTCCTCGGGGGAGAGGGGTTGGCAAGCAACTCTCCTCTCTCCCCTGTCCTCGGGGGAGAGGGGTTGGTAAGCAACTCTCCTCTCTCCCCTGTCCTCGGGGGAGAGGGGTTGAGGTGAGGGGGGCCGGGTCGGGCCAGACAGCGCGGAGGACCGGCTCATTGGCTGGCAACGACTTGAGCTGCTGGTCGTAGTAGCCGAACTCCACCAGGTGGCCGCGCTGCACCGTACCCCGGTCCGGTGCCTCCTCCCCCATGAGGATACGCAAAAGTGTGGTCTTACCGCTGCCGTTGGGTCCCATGATCCCCAGGCGTTGGCCACGCTGCAACGTGAAACTTAACCCGGCAAAAAGCGGCCGATCATAAGATTTGGCCAGGTCGTCCACTCGGAGCACCACATCGCCGGAGCGCTTGACCTCGCCAAAGTGCATGTGCGGTCCCTCGACGAGCGTCGGCCGTTCCAGCCGCTCCAGTCGGTCCAGCGCTTTCTGCCGCGACTGGGCCTGCTTGTGAAGCTGGCCGTAGTGGACCCGGCGGATGTACTCCTCCTGTTTCGCGATGTACTCCTGCTGCGCCTCCCAGGCCTTCAACTCCTGCTCGTAGCGCTCCCGCCGTAGCCGCCAGTAGGCCTGGAAGTTGCCGGGGTAGGTCCGCAGCCGGCGGGCGTGCAGCTCGAAGACTTTGTTGACCACCTTGTCGAGGAAGTAGCGGTCGTGGCTGACGATCACCATTGCTTCGGGCTGCCGGCTTAGGTAATCCTCCAGCCAGCGCGTGGCGGCGATGTCGAGGTGGTTGCTCGGCTCGTCGAGGAGCATGACATCGGGCGCTGCCAGCAGCAGCCGGGCCAGCATCAGCCGGCTTTGTTGCCCGCCGCTGAGCGTCTCGACCGGCCGCTGGTAATCCTCCTTACGGAAGCCGAGGCCGTCGAGCACCTCCTCGACGCGGTGATCAAGGGTGAAGGCATCATGATGGCTGAGCAATTCGTGGAGGCGGTCATAGCGGGCGGCCAGGGCCTTGCGCTCGGCCTCGTCGGTGGCGCGGGCCAGCGCTTCGGCAGTGCGGACCATGTCGTCCTGGGCGGCGAGAAACTCGTCGAGGGCACTTTTGGCCTCCTCGAAGAGCGTCCGCCCGGGCGTGAACTCGGGTTGCTGCTGAAGCAAGGCGACGCGGGCGCCGGCGTGCCGGCGAACCTCGCCGTCGTCGGGCGAGTCGATGCCGGCCAGCAGCCGCAGGAGGGTGGTCTTGCCAACGCCATTGGGCCCGACCAGGCCGACCCGGTCACCGGCGTGCAGCTCGAAAGCCACGTCTTTGAAGAGCGGCCCCTGGTCGAAGCCGCGGGAAAGACTGGAGCAACTCAGCAACAACATGACCGACGCCGCTAATCCCTTGGGCCGCGAGCCTCCGGCGAGCGCGCCCCTGCCCTTGCCGGAGGCCCCTGACTAATCCACTCCCGCTATTATTTCAAAGAAGGGGTAGAGTGCAAACACCTGCAATCGGTTGAAGACCTGCTGCTTTCCCAAGGGGTTTGGGTGTTGCCGAGCGGCCGGGAGGTTGGCTGCGGAAGGAGTCTATCCTTGCAAGTGTCTGGCAGCAGGTTATAGTAGATGGCCGATGGCAGTGACGTCGTCGAGGTCTTCGTTGTCCCACCTTTGGGGGGGTGCCATGTCAAGACAACGGCAAGCTTTCACTCTGATCGAGCTGTTGGTGGTAATCGCCATCATCGCCGTGCTCATCGCTCTCTTGCTGCCCGCGGTGCAGAAGGTCCGCGAAGCAGCGGCCCGCGCCCAGTGTCAGAACAACCTCAAGCAACTGGGCATCGCCTGCATGGCCTATCATGATAACTACAATGTGTTCCCGCCGGGCGGCGGCCGCCTCGGGGGCGGCGACGGCCTCGGCCAGAACAATGACAACGGCAGCTGGCTGGTCTACATTCTGCCCTACGTGGAACAGGACAACTTGCTCAAGCAGATCGATTCGGCACCCGGGCCGGTAGGGAGGAGAATCCGCAATGCCTACCTGGCAGGGGTGTTGCCCGCCATTATTCCGCTTTACCGCTGTCCCAGTGATGAAACTCTTCCCAAGACCCCGGTGAGCAGCTACGGCGCCAGCATCGGCCCGACCTGCTGTCCAGGACCGTGCAGTGCCGCCCAGAGCCCCTATCGCACCTACTGCAACGGCAACGCCCAGACCCCTCCTTGGGGATATGAGGCAACCACTGCTGTCCCTGGTTCCGGCAGCGGCAACTACGGCGATACGACGGACCCCAACCGCGTACGGGGCATGTTCTCCCGCCAGGGTGCCAAGATCCGCATTGGGATGGTTCGAGACGGCACGTCCAATACCATCCTGATAGGGGAGATCCTCGCCGGACAAAATGGCGATGTGTACTATTCGCTCGGTCGCAATGGCAGTGCAGGCATGAACGCCGGTTGGGCCCAGACCGACAGCGGCATTGCCATCAATACGACCATCGTGCCCATCAACCACTTTCTCACCTACCTCGATCCCAATCAGAACCGCTGTCTTAACTGGCAGATCAACGTCGATAACTGGAACATCTCTTTCGGCTTCCGCTCCCGCCATCCTGGCGGCGCCAACTTCGTGTTTGTGGATGGCTCGGTCCATTTCCTTTCCCAGGGGATCGACCACCGCATTTACAACCTCCTGGGCCACCGCGATGATGGTCAGGTGGCGAGTTTGCCGTGAAGCGACGGGCCCGGGCGAGCGGCCCGCGTGAGCCGGCCGGTGCAACCACCCGCCGCGTCGCCGGCGCAAAGGCTCGTCCCTGTGGGGAGAGGAAAAAGTCATGCAAGTGTTCACACCGTGCCGACGGGGTTGGATTCTGTTGGCCGTCTTGCTGGGCGTCAGCTGGGGGTGCGGCAGCCGGGATCGGCCGGTCCCGGTTCGCGGCAAGGTGACGGTGGACGGCGCTCCTATCGCCGGCGCCGGTGTGGTTTTTCATCCCAAGGATGGAAACGGTCGGCCGGCCAGCGGCGAAACCCGGGCAGATGGAACTTACCACCTCACCACCTTCACCGAAGGAGATGGGGCGCTCCCGGGAGAATACCGGGTCACTATCGTCTGGGAAGAGCCGGTCCACCCCTACCTGGCCTACCGGGATGGTTCGCCCAAGAAGAAGGCCCTGGAGAAGGAATACCTGGAGTGGAAGGCCAAGCACAAGCCGAAGCCTTCGCCGATCCCGCCGCACTACGGTGACCCGGCCAAAACGCCCCTGGAGCAAAAAGTACCGGTCCCCGGCGGCGTGGCCGATTTCGCCTTGCAAAGCAATGCCCCGTAAAAGCGAGAAGCCACTACGCCGTTCCCAAGCAGCCTGATGCGATCGAGGGCTGGCTGGGGGAGGCAACTGTCGTGGCACCGGCTGGCAGCCGG
>DATLYH010000388.1:0-4868 GCA_035575035.1 Gemmataceae bacterium | reverse complement strand
GGCCGGTCCCGCCGGCTTGCCCGCCCCGGGGCGCGGCTGGTCGAGGTGGAACGCCTGATGCACCGCCCGCAGCGCCCGCACGCCGTCGTTTTTGTCCACCAGGACCGAGATCTTGATGTCGCCGGTGGTGATCATCTTCAGGTTGATGTGCTCGGCCGCCAGGGCCGCGAACATGCGCTCGGCCACACCGGTATGCGTCCGCATGCCGGTGCCGACGATCGACACCTTGCTCACCCCCTCCTCGTACTCCAGCGTCGCCCCCAGCTCGGCGGCCAACGGCTCCAGCACCGCCAGCGTCGCCGGCAACTCGTTGGCCAGTACTGTGAAGCCGATGGTCGCCCGTCCGCCGCTGCCGGCGTTCTGGGCAATCATGTCCACCACGATGTTCTTCTCCGCGATGGCCGAGAAGAGGCGGTGGCTGACGCCCGGCCGATCCGGCACGTCGCGCAGGGTGACCCGGGCCTCGTCCTTGACAATGGCCGCCCCACAGACCACCACGTCCTGCATCCAGTCGGCCTCGGGGACGATCCAGGTCCCTTCGGTATCGGTGAAAGAGGAGCGGACCTGCAAGGGGACATCGAACTTCTTGGCAAACTCGATGCTGCGCGAGTGCATGACGCCGGCGCCGACACTGGCCAGCTCCAACATCTCATCGTAACTGATGATGTCGATCTTGCGGGCCTCGGGGACCAGACGCGGGTCAGTGGTGTAGACGCCGTCCACGTCGGTGTAGATCTCGCAGCCGACGTCGCCGTTCCCCGCGGCGGGGTCATGTTTCATGACGGCAGCCAGGGCGACGGCGGTGGTGTCGGAGCCGCCCCGGCCCAGGGTGGTGATGTTGTAGTTCTCGTCGATCCCCTGGAAGCCAGCGACGATGACAATCTGGCCGGCGTTCAGCGCCTGCCGGATGCGCTCGGTGGAGATGTTCTTGATGCGGGCCTTGGTATGGAAACTGTCGGTGACGATGCCGACCTGGGCCCCGGTGAAGCTAATGGCCTGCTCCCCCAGCGACTGGATGGCCATCGCCATCAGCGCGATGGAAATCTGCTCGCCGGTGGCCAGGAGCATGTCCATCTCGCGGGCGGGGGGGTGTTCGGTGATCTGCTTGGCCAGCGCGATCAGTTCGTCGGTGGTGTCGCCGCGGGCACTGACGACGACAATGACCTGGTTGCCGGCCTGCTTGGTGCGGATGGCCCGCCGGGCCGCCCGCATGATCCGCTCCGCCGTGGCCACACTGCTGCCGCCGAATTTCTGGACAACGAGAGGCAAGGTCGGTTTCTCCTCCGCCCGATGAGCGGGTACAATCAACGAGGGAAGGAATTTCCCCAGGGTCGGCAGGGCTCCCCTCACCGAGGGGAATCATAGTATGCGTGAATCCCGGCTGCCAGAGGGGCATCTGCTCGGAAGAATGCGCCCCGCCACAGAGAGGTCATCCGTACCCTGAATACCTCCCCAATCCCTTCCGGTCCTCACGATATCGAACGCCCCGCGCCTCAACCAGGACCGGAGCTACGCCGATCGGGTGGCTGATCGCATCCTGGATTACCTTTACGATCGTGACGACCTGCGCGGCACCGGCCGGCTCTACGTCCCGACGGGGCTGGGCAGGAAGTCCCCTCCGCCCGCCGGTTTTTGGTGGCCCGCAGCCCCCGGGTGGTGTATACCTATCTTTAATCCAACTCCACCGGGCGACGCCGATGGTCCCGGGTCCGATCAAGCAACCCCAAGCCCGGGCACATTCCCATCCCCGTCGCCGGGCGTTCCGAAAGGAGGCCTTTCTCATGCCCTACTATGAGTATGAATGCAAGGGGTGCGGACATCACTTCGAGACGATGCAAACGTTTGAAGAGCACCAACGCCACGAGGACCATGACAGCCACCAGCCGTTGCGCTGTCCCAAGTGCGGCGGCAAGAAGCTCGAGCAGGTCATTGCCCCGGTGTTCGTGATCACGTCCAAGAAGTCCTGAGCCCCGCGAAGAGGGAAGAGGCCGCCGCGTCCATCGCCCGAACGAGGAGGGTAAGACCATGAGACTCGACGAACTGCTGACCAGCCGCCACATCCCGTTCGAGCGCCTGCACCACCGGCCGGCCTATACGGCCAACCGCATCGCCCAGGTGCTGCACGTCCCCGGCAAGGAGGTGGCCAAGACGGTGCTGCTGCGGACGGGGCACGGCTATGCCCTGGCCGTGCTGCCGGCGACCCACCGCGTCAACCTGGAGCAGGTCCGCCAGGCCCTCGGCGAGGAGCAGGTAGAGATGGCCAGCGAGGAGGAAATGGACCGCCTCTTCCCCGACTGCGAGCGCGGCGCCATGCCGCCGTTCGGCAGCCTCTACCACCTCCCCACCATCGTGGACGAATCCCTGGCCGAGGACGAGCAGATCGTCTTCGAGGCCCAGAACCACGAGGAGGCCATCCGCATGGCCTATCGCGATTACGAGGCCCTGGAGCAGCCGCGTAAGGCACACTTTGCCCAGCACGTCTGACGACCGGGACGAGGCAGCCATGATCGAGAGAAGTTTGCCGGAGCGGACCTCCGAGGCGGTATTGCGGGCGTTCCACCACTGGGAGGCCCGGCGGCGCGCGGAGGCGGCCAAGGGTGGGCCGGTGTCCCGAGGCCCGGCCGCCTTCACCATCGCGCTGAGCCGCGAAGCGGGGGCGCGGGGTACCTCGGTGGCCCGCGAGGTGGGAGCCCGTCTGGGCTGGCCGGTCTACGACCACGAACTGGTGGAACGGATCGCCCACGAGATGGGGCTGCGCACCAGCCTGTTGGAGAGCGTGGACGAAAGGCGGGTCAGCTGGCTGGAGGAATGTGTGCAAACGCTGGCCGCCGTCCCTGCCGTCAGCGAGAGCGCCTATGTCCGCCACCTGGTCGAGACGGTGCTCTCGCTGGCGGCCCATGGCGAGTGCATCATCGTCGGCCGGGGAGCGGCCCAGATCCTGCCGCCCGCTACCACCCTGCGCGTCCGCCTGCTGGCCGCCCTGGAGGACCGCATTGCCGTGCTGAGCCAGGAACGGGGCATTCCCCGCACCGAGGCTGCCCGCCAGGTCGAGGCCATCGACCACGAGCGGGCCCAGTTCATCCGCGAGCACTTCCGCAAGGACCCTGCCGACCCGCAGAACTATGACCTGATCTTGAATACCTCGCGCTTCACCGTCGCCGACTGCGCCGTCTTGATCATCGAGGCGCTCCGCCGCTTGCAAGCACGGGCGCAGGAAAAGGCGACGGCAAGGGCTTCTTGATACGGGGTCGCCTGGAATGGGTTGGGCCGTCGGCGGTAGCGCCCAATCGTCCCGCCGTACACCAGTCGGCCTTGGGTGTACAATTCCGCCTTCCCCCTGCTCGCAAACAGAGCACCCGCCGCCTCAGTTGGGGCAGCAAGGGCACACCGTTGGCGGCCCGAGGCGGCCTCCTTTCATCCTTGCGGCCGGGCGCGAAATCTCCGCTTCCGACGGAAATCCCACTCCAGGAACCAGTTCCATCTAGAATGCTCCAGCCGCCTGGACGCTCCCCTTCGGGATCGCATGGAAACCAGGGAAACGGTACGCGACTTGCTCCTATTTCCTCGCGAACGCTTCCCTTGGCGTTGCCTGGAGGCATCATTCATGTTCGAGATAGTTGTCACCTACCGGCCCGACTTCACCGAGCACGTGCTGGACCGCTACCCCACCCTGGAAGAAGCTCGCGCCGTGGCTCACCGGCTTGCGATTGAACACTGCGACCGGATTGTCCGTGTCTGGGTGCGTCAGGTCCGCGAGGCCCGCACCAAGAAGTGACACGTCGCATGCCGGTTGATAAAAACGGCCTGACCTCAGCCTGCTCTTCGGCGGCCGCGGCCAGGCCGTTTCTGTTGACGCCGGCCTGGAAGACAGGCGGCGGTCCTTGTGGTCCCTGAAGTCTCTTCCGTTTCAGTTGACACTGGGCTGGGGGATGGTCGGCGGCAGCAGACTGCTCCAGAGATCTTCAGGCGCCGTCTCGAAGAGGGCCGCGGCATTGGCCGGCACCACCGCCCAGGCGCCGGCGGCCAACTCTCGCTCCAACTGATCGGGGCCCCACCCCGAATAACCAGTGAGCATCCGGAAACGCAGTTCCTCGCCGGGCAGCGGCTCACGGACACGGTTGACGCAGGAGGCGTCTCCCAGGTAAATGCCCGGCGCCACCTCCCGTTTCGGGTCGTCCTTCTCCGGGTCGAGCCACTCCTTATGACCGTGCAAGAGGAACAGCCCCTCCGACGGGCAGGGACCGCCGGCGAAGATCGGGAAGGGCAGCCCCTTGACCCGGGTGGGGCGGTTCACCACCAGGCCGAAAGCCCCCTCGGCACTGTGCTGCAACAGCAAGATCACCGTCTGGGCGAACGACGGGTCTTTCAGGACGGGCCGAGCTACCAGGAACGAGCCGGCAAGAGACACCATGGCCGGTTACCTCCCACGGACCCGCTGGCGGGTGCAGCCGGACCCGTTTCATGTTATCATGCCCGCGCCCCAACTTTTAATATAAGCAGAGGGCGTTCCTAATCCTAGGAATCCGAGGCAAGAGCGTGGGAGTTGGGCATGCGCAAGATCCTCACCCTGACGGCACTGGTAGGGCTCCTGGCCGCGGCCGCCGGCGTCCAGGGCCAGGGCAAGCTGGAGCGGACCGAAGCCGAGAAGAAAGCGATCGCCCGGATCCGCCAGCTTGGCGGGCTGGTGCTGGAGCTGGCCCAGAACGACCCGCGGCTGGAGGTATCGTTCCCCAGCACGGACGGTAAGTTCACAGAGGAGCACCTGATCCCGCTCAAGGAGCTGAAGGGGCTGGTCCATCTGAACCTTCGCGGCCACCCGGTCACCGACGAGCACCTGGTCCACCTGAAAGACCTGACCGACCTGACCC
>DATLYH010000387.1:0-37072 GCA_035575035.1 Gemmataceae bacterium | reverse complement strand
TCGTAGGCGAAGCGGGTTACCTGGGCGGGCTGGGGGCCGGCCCCGTCGGGGTCCACGGTTTTCTCGATCCGTCGTCCCCAGACATCATACGTGTAGTCGGCCCGCAGCAGCAAGGCGCCGCCGTCGGACTGCCGTCGCTCTGCCCAGACCAACTGATTGCGGTGGTCCTAACCGTAGGTCCAGGTCTCGCCGGTGGTGCAGAGTCGCGAACTGGTAAATACGATTGAAAAACCTGGGAGTTGGTTCCATCAGGCCGGGGTGGTAGCTGCCCCGAGCTGTGTGCTTGATTGGGACTCCGGCGAGTGGAAAAACCGCCGACGGCGTGCGCCCGGCACGGCTGCCGCCGGTACGAGGGAAACAGGATCGGAACGAGCCTGAGTTCTTTCTTGGCCCAGCCATGAGCAATCATTGAGCGTCAGTGTCGGGGTCAAGAGTGTGGTCGGGTTGCTGCTTGCAAAGGAACTCCTCTGGATTCTCTACGAACTCTGCTGCGTCAGATGTTCGGATGAGAGTCAGCAGCCGGCTTGCTTCCGGCTCCACGATCCTCATGTCAGGCGTCAGAACTACTAGGCCCAGGTCTTTGGCGATACTCGTAATGTGGTCTAGAAAATCAAGCCGAACGTCCCGGAGATCGAACCTTACAAAGACATCGACAAGCCTGCCCTGTTCAAGAACCACATCGACTCGGTTCCCTTCCTCAGTTCCCCAAGTCCTGATGTCTGGGGTCCACGACGGCCTCTCAGCGAGGCAGCCCGAAAGTCGAGAGAGAAGTTGATCGAGTGGCTGGTACTGAAGCCACCAATCCTGCCCATCGAAGACCTTGCGGTCTACCCTTTCTGGCAGTCTTCCGAACTTGCAGACGACCTCACTCATGGGAAGTAGGTGAATGTCGTATTGCCATAGGGCCATCGTGTTCACGCCTCCTCACTCAGCTAACACGTCGTCGATGGTCTTGTATCCCTTGTAGGGGAGTTCGACCTTCTGAGCAGGGACTTCCTTCAGCCCAAGCTGCTTGGCGATCCTTTGCCGATGATACCCGTCCACGATGTACTTTTTGCCTTGGTACTCGACGTACTTGATCGGCTCTTGCATGCCGTTTTTCGCAATATCGGCCTTCAGCTTGTCAAAGGCACGCTGAGACATCCCCATCCGCAGTTGCTTTGGAGGCTCGAAATCCCAGGGGCTGAGCTTCGACACTCCTACTGGAGCAGGAAGCAGTCCGGCAGGTTTGGGTGGTGCAGGGAGAGCCAGTGGCTTGGGTGGTGCAGGGAGAGCCAGTGGCGCAGCCTGAAGGGTGGGAACAGGCCGAGGTGGTCCTGCCCGCCGCTGGTGGTCACGATGTCCCGTACCGACCCCAGCCGGTCCGGCAAGTACCAGGCTGCCTCCCCGCTGGCATCGATCCGGGCAAAGACCGCATCCACCGCATCCAGATAGAGGCGTCGCGTTGTCAAAGAGCTGTTGCCGTCCAGGTCAGCCCAGACGTTCGCTCCGTCGTAGGCGAAGCGGGTCACCTGGGCGGGCTGGGGGCCGGCCCCGTCGGGGTCCACGGTCTTCTCGATCCGTCGTCCCCAGACATCATACGTGTAGTCGGCCCGCAGCAGCAAGGCGCCGCCAGGAGCCTGCTGGCGAAGGAAGCCCTGATGCGGCAGCTTCACGCTGAGGGCCAGGCCATCGCCGCCATTGCCCGGCTGGTCGGCCTGAGCCGCAAGTCGGTGTACAAGGCCCTGGAGCCGACCAGGGACGTGGCCTGAGCCGACCGGCTACGGCCATCTTGCAGACGGCTTCAACGCAGGTCGTGTTGCAGTTTGAGTAAATAGCTCCACACCGAACGGACGGTCTAGCTGATTAACAAGATTCTGTAATGCCCAAAGCGTGTGGCCAAGAGACGGAGTTCGCGATGGGGAAGAGCATCGACCGATGGACAGTCAAGCGTGGCTTGAACGCCATGCAACGATGTCTGGACGCCCACGAGGAGGAGAAGCGTATTCTCAGGGAACTGGCCGTCTTCTTGGAAGGCGATAACGACCGTTCGCTCGGGCATATCATAGACACGTTCTCCCGCTCTTCAGCCTGGCCGTCTGTCTAGTGGGCGGTCGCTATTCACAAGGGTGAGCCAGCCGGCTGGTAGTATGGGCTGGAGCAGCTCAGCCCGAGGAGCGCGCACTGCCGTCGCACACTCAACTCCGGATGATCGGGCTCGACCAGCGGTCGCAGCTGGTTAGGCGAGCAGTCCGACTTTTTTGAGCCACTCCCGCTCCATCTTGAGGTGGCTGATCTGCTCGAAAGCTCGGTCTTCTCGGCCTCGGCGTCGGCTGTGGCCGCCTTGCTGCCGTGGCTGAAGACCTAAATAGCTCCACGCGCCAGCGACAGTGAAACTGATCTTGTAAAAAAAATATGGCTTGAGCCAGGATAGGTGTTTCACCAAACCGGTCCTGGAGATCAAGCCATGGATGGTAGTATCCGACTTTCCCCTCAGGAACGCAAGCTCTTGTTGCACGAAGTCCGACGCGGTACCAACCCGGACATCCGTCTGCGGGCTCACATCCTCCTGCTCCTGCACCAGCAACTCCCCTGGACCATGATCGTCGCCGTCCTGTTCACCAGCGCCGCCACCATCAACCGTTGGCGCCGCCGCTACCTCCACGGCGGTCTGGCCGCCATCCTCCAAACCAAACCCCCACGCCCACGACGCTGGTCCTGCTTCCTTGCCCTGGTCCTGCACTGGGTCACCCTGAGGTCCCCACGCGACTTCGGTTTCTTCCGCAGCCGCTGGACCTGCGCCACCGTCGTCGCCTTGCTGGACCACGACGACGGCATCCGCCCCAGCCGCGAAACGGTCCGCCGCTGGCTGCACCAAGGGGGGCTGGTCTGGCGTCGGCCCAGACCCGTGCCCGGACCAAAAGATCCCCACTATGCCCAAAAACTACGCACAATCCGGGCTTTGCTGCGGGATCTGCCCCCCGACCAGGTCGCCTTCTTCATGGATGAAGTGGACATCAACACCAACCCCAAGATCGGCGCGATGTGGATGCAACGCGGCCAACAGGCCGTGGTCCAGACGCCGGGTATCAACACCAAACGCTACCTGGCCGGGTCGATGCACTGGCGGACCGGCGAGCTGATCCTGAGTGAACCGGGCTGCCAACGCAATGCCGACTTGTTCCTACGGCACCTGGACGATCTGCGGCGGCGGTTTCGCCGTTACCGCCGGATTCACGTGATCTGTGACAACGCCATCTTTCACCGGCCGGAGCGTTGCCGCAAGGTGCGGGAGTACCTGGCCCAGTGGGGCGACCGCATCGTGTTGCATTTTCTGCCGACCTATGCCCCGGAAACGAACCCGATCGAGCGGGTCTGGTGGCACCTGCATGAAGAGATCACGCGTAACCACCGTTGTCGGGATATTGAGGAATTACTCGACCTTATTTTCGATTGGTCTGCAACCAAACGCCGTTTTGCCATCGAGACATCCGTCTACGACTCGCGTACAGCCGCATAGCCCACTGTCGCTTTGCTGTGGAGGTATATAGTCCGCACCGGCGAGCAGTTGCTTCTTCCAGGTGTGGATCAGGGTCGGGTGGCCCCCGTACTGGCTGGCCAGCTCGTGGGCGGTCCGATCTCCCTTGAGGGCGGCCAGGGCGACCTGAGCCTTGAACACCGACGTGTGTTGTGCTTCCGCTTGCCTTTCATCATTTACCCCTTTCCCGGGCCACCACAGTAGCTTAGCTGGTGGTCCAGTTTTCGGGGTCCACTATAAAGGAAAGCCGCAAACCCGCGGGGAGAGGGGTTCGCAACGGCAAGGAACAACTACCCCCGGCAGGATTCGAACCTGCGACCGGCGGATTAGAAATCCGCTGCTCTGTCCACCTGAGCTACGGGGGCAAATCATGGAAGAGCAATGAGTTGCGTTACGAACCTTGCAATGCCCTTCCCCCGCTCGACACCCATGCCGACATCCTAAAAAGGCGGAAGGCCGAAGACCGTAGACTACAGCCCTCAACCTGGCACAGCAATCACTCCACGAAGGGAAACGTTGCCATGTTTGACCCTTATTCTACCACAGCCGCCCCGTCGAGCAAGTCGGCCCAATTCCATCCCAACTTCTCCTTCTTCCCGGCTGCTGTTCCGCGCTAACGGTGACGGCGATCGGACGTCTGGCTCGCGAGCTGGACTTTCGGAGTCTCCGCACCGTTGCCTTCATTTGGACGGTCATTGCTGCGATGAACAGGCAGGCCGTGTACTGGACACTATCGAATCGATACACTGAGGCGGTGCCGGTCCGTCCGGAGAACCGGCGCCCGCACGCGGGGGCTTTGATCCAAAGTCAAGCGGGGGCCGTGCTTGCCTTTGCGGATCGGCAGCAATAGTGGCTGGGATGGTCTGGGATGCGCCGAAATGCACGCCTAATTTCGTCCTCAAGCTGCCTGAAAGTACAGAGCAGATTGCCGCCGTCTCTCCTCGTGGAGACCGGGTGGCGACATGGGATATGTCCCAGACAATGCAGGCGTTGCGGCTAGGGCGGGCCGGGGAGGAGCAACCCACGGTCCTGGCTGGTCAAGGGAAAGCTATCTCTCTGCCCCTGCCCGGACGGAAATTCGGGGCCTGACTTTCTTCCCATCCAGGGAAACTCCCGCCGTTCTGTGTCACAAGGGCCGGTTAAGCTGGTGGCAATTGTCCGAATGAGAATGCTTTTGCTGAGTCAGAAAAGAGAACCCTCCGTCCCCCGCGCCTTAGAGCCCGGGCGATTAAGAAGGCGCGCGGTGCCTTTGGCCGCTGGCCTGACGATCCTTTTGTTGATCGCATTAGCGCAACCGAGGCTTACGTCCCAGGCGGCGGAAGACAAGCCCCGGGCAGACCTGGACGGCTACCGGAAAGATGTCGAGCCATTCTTCAAGCAACATTGCCTGAAGTGTCACGGCCCGGACAAGCAGAAAGGCAAGCTGGCCCTGCACAGCATTGATGCCAATGTCCTGACCGGCAAGGACATCGAGAGGTGGAAGGCAATCGCGGAGCGGCTGGCGCTGGGTGAAATGCCGCCCGACTCGGAGCCACGGCCCGACGCCCGGATAGCCGCACGGGTTCTCGCCTGGATCAAAGCAGAATTGGCTAAAGGCGGCGAAAAAATCGCCGACGCGGAACGCAAGCTGATGCTGCCTGGTCACGGCAACCGGATCGATCACGACGCACTCTTCGGCCGACCACCCACCGAGCCAGCCGCTTCACCAGCCCGGCTGTGGCGTTTCAGCCCCCAAATCTACAGCCATTTCGTTCCGCGGATCACTGGTCAGAAACCCGGAGGAAAATACCAAGTCGGTCAGGTCTTTTCCACGGCTCCGGGCGAAGGGTTCAAGGATTATGCCGACTTGTTCGCCATCGATGAGCCGACCATCAGCCAGTTGATGCGCAATGCCGAGAAAATCGTTGAGATGCAATCGAGCCGTGGGCCCGGTCTGCGACCGGTGTCGGAGTTTCTCACTCTGGTGAATCCGCACCAGAAGCCAAGTAGCGAGCAGGTTCAGCAGGCCATCCGCAAGCAGTTCGAATTGGCCTTGTTCCGTTCACCAACAGCCGAAGAGATGAAACGGTTCCTGGCCCTGTATGAGAAGAACGTCAAAGATGCAGGCCAGGTAACTGGCGCTCGCACTACGCTGGCGACAATCCTATTGCTACCCGAGGCGTTGTACCGGATGGAGATAGGCGGTGGTAAAACCGATGAGCATGGCCGTCGTTTTCTGACCCCGCGGGAACTGGCCTATGCCATCGCCTTTGCCCTGACGGATGCTGGCCCTGATGCGACATTGTTGAAGGCAGCTGAGCGTGGACAGCTAACCACGAAGGAGGACGTACGCCGCGAGGTCACTCGCATCCTTAACGACCAGCAGATCGCCAAGCCACGAATATTGCGCTTCTTCGAGGAATATTTTGAGTTCCCAACTGCTGAGGAAGTGTTCAAGGACTTCCCCAACAAGCAACCCTGGCGGCCGGAAATCCTTGTCAATGATACCCGCCGTCTCATTGAATACATCCTCGATCAGGACAAGGATGTGCTGAAGGAATTGCTCACAACTAACAAGAGCTTCGTCAATTACCAAATTAGCCCCAAAGGGCAACCGTTACCGGGACGAATCCACAACAAGGAACCGGTCCCCAAGGACGCCACGAAACCCGGCAGAAACAAACCGACGATCCGATACATCGAATACCATGAGCTGTATAGCCTGCCGCCTGATTGGAAGTGGACGGATAAACAACCGGTGGAGTTGCCTGCCGACCAACGGGCGGGCATTTTGACACAACCGTCCTGGTTGGCTGCTTTCGCTACGAATAATGAGAACCATGCTATCCGTCGGGGCAAGTGGATCCGCGAGCGATTATTGGGCGGCGTGGTTCCGGACCTGCCGATCTCGGTCAATGCCCAATTACCCGACGCTCCCGAGAAGACGCTGCGGCAGCGGATGGAAATCACCAGACAGGAGTACTGTTGGCAATGCCATCAGAAGATGAATCCGCTCGGCTTGGCGTTCGAGAATTACGACTACATCGGCCGCTATCGCACGACTGAACAGGTGGTTGACCCAACGGGGCCGATCAGACCCAATCCGGTCAAAGGCCAGCCGCCGATCCGCGCGATGCGGGAAGTGCCTGTGGATGCCACCGGACTGATCGAGCATTCAGGCGACCCCGAGCTGGAGGGTCCAGTCGCCAATGCCATTGAGCTAATGCATAAACTAGCTGCTTCGCCGCGGGTGCGTCAGGTGTTCATCCGCCATGCCTTCCGCTACTGGATGGGCCGTAACGAGACGTTGCGCGATGCTGCCACCTTGCAAGACGCTGAGCGGGCGTATGTTCAAAGCGGCGGTAGCATGAAGGCCCTTATTACCGAGCTGCTCACTTCGGACTCGTTCCTCTATCGGTTCGATCCGAAAGCATCACCCGCGAGCCATTAACTGACCTTCAGTTGCATTGCCAGATAGAGGATGATAATCATGTTAGTAATTAATCGACGCGAGGCGCTGCGGTGTGCCGCTCTGGGAGCTGGCGGGCTGGTTCTGTTGCCGCTGATACAACAACTGGAAGCTCAGGCAGCAGGCACTGCAGATCGTGCGCGACGCTTCGTCTTCGTCATCGAAGGCAACGGCTTGCCTTGGCAACAGATTACCCCCATTGAAATTACCACTCGCAAGCGGAATCTCGATGCCCTGACCAAGGAGCCGATCAGCAAGCTGACTCTGCCCAAAGCCCTGGAGCCGCTCAACCCGTGGAAGGACCGAGTGACGGTTATCAATGGCCTGTCCGGGCGCGTGTGCGGCGGCGGTCACTCCAATGACTTCGGCGCCTTGGGGGTCTATCCTGCTCGCGGCGGCGTCGGCAGCAGCGGCATGCCGCAGGGAGAAACCATCGACTTTGCTCTGGGCAACAAGCTTGGGGGTATCTTCCCGCAAGTCAGCCTGGGCATGATCTCCAATTGGGAGAGCGGCATCGTCTACAACTGCTCAGCGCTGGGCAAGAACAAACCGCTGCCGACGATCGTCAAGCCTGAACTCGCTTACGGAACTCTCTTCGGCAGCGTCGCTGGCGGAGAGGCCAAGCAACTGTTTCTCGCCCGGAATAACATGCTCGATTTTCTGCTCGACGACATGAAGCGTCTGGAGAAGACGATCGGTAGCGCTGAACGTGAGAAGCTGGATCAGCACCTGGAAGCTTACGAGATACTGCGCAACCGCCAAAGCCGGCTCAACGAGATCGAAAGCACCCTGCGCCAGCAAGCACCGGTGGTCAACAACAAGTACAAGTCAGAGGTGGAAACTGACCATCTCGACGCGATGTTCGACATTGGCACAGCAGCCCTCATCGGCGGGCTGACCAACTGCCTGACCATCGCTTCCGGGGTCGGTAATCCCTATTTCAGCGTGACCTTCAAGGGCCTGGGGATCCAAGTTAGCAAGCATACCATCGGTCACGGGGGCAGCTACAACGGCATGACCTGGGAGGTTATGGCCGTCATAATCCGCCGTTTCCATTTCGAACTGATCGCCCGCATGATGAAGAAGCTCGAAAGCGTCAAGGAAGGCAACGGTACCATGTTGGACAATACGCTCATCGTCTATCTGTCCGACGCCGCCGAAGCGCATCACAGCCGCTGCTGGGAATGGCCGTTTGTACTGATCGGCAATCTCGGCGGCGTGCTCAAGACCGGCCAATACATCGAATATCCCTCCTGGGGGAAGAAAGGTCACCGTGAGATCGGCAACCTGTATACGACCTTCCTCCATGCAGTCGGCGATCGCCGCGACTATTTCGGCATGCACGAACCAACCCTGAAAGGCGTCAGCGACAACGGCCCTCTGCCGGAGTTGTTGGCCTGAACAATTGCTGATCGGCTTCGGGTTGGTTGGAGGATACGATGAAAAAGCTCGAGACGGCAAGCCAATCGTCAGGGTTGTCAAGCAGCGGTTTCATAACTGCCTCCGTGTTATAACGAGCTGTAGATGCGCGTTTTTAAATTAGCTCGCCGAAGTGAGGGTCGAATAGGATGACCCCATGAAATGTTTCGAGAGCCTGACACACAAACACCAAGTCATTGAGGTGCGTCATATCGGGGTCGGGGTCAGTGCTGCATATTTCGACCCGACGGTTGCATCTACTGATCGCCGCGCATGAAAGTAAAAGTTCCAGCCGCCTTCCAATAAGGCATGGAGACCCATCGACCGCCTCCGCCGGATGGGAGGGAGGGGCAGCGGATGCGCGGGTGGCATCTGCAACAGCAGGGCTGGACACGGCGGCAGATCGCGGCCGCCCGGGGGGCACCGAAGGGGTTGTGCGCCGTTGGTTGGCTGCCACGGAGGCAGAGGGGCCGGAGGCCCTGCGGACCCGTTCCCGTGGCCGACCGCCGGCCAAGCTGACCGACGCCCAAAAGCGCTTGATCCCGGACTGCCTCGGGGCCCTGCCCGAGGCATACGGCTTGCGGGGCGCGGTCGGGACCGGCGCCCGCGTCGCCCGGATCCTCGCAGAGGAATGTGGGGCACCTACCATCCCGACCACGTTGGTCGGCGGTTGCAGGAGTTGCACAGGGCGCCCCGGTTCCTATCACCCGGGCCATGCAGCGTGACGACGAGAAGATCGCCTCCTGGCGTACCGACGTGGGGCCCCGGCTGTGGCAGCCGGCGCGGCGGCAGCGCCGCACCCTGGTTGTCGTGGACGCAGCGGGCTTCTACCGGCTGCCTGGGGTGGGGCGCACCTACTCTCCCGAAGGGCTGACGCCCGTGGTGTACGAGGGGCCGACGCGCGACTCCCTGTCGGTGAGGGGTGGCGTCACGCCCACCGGCAAGGTTGATGTCCGGGTGCGCCGGGAGTCGCTGAACGGCCTGCACACCGTGGAGTTCCTCCTGCAGCTGCTCCGGCATGCGGGGCCCCGGCTACTGGTCATCTGGACCGTTCGCCGATTCACCGGCGGGGGAGGTGAAGGAGTTCCTGGGCAGCAAAGCCGGCCGGGGGATTGGGGTCGAGCCTTTGCCGGCATATGCCCCCGACCTGAATCCCTGGGACCAAGGGGCCGAGCCTCATCTCAAGCATGTCGCGATGTGCAACCCGGTTGGCTTGGACCGGGAGGCCTTGCACATGGAACTCCACCTGGCCATTGGCCGGTTACGACAGGAAGAAACCTCTGAACCCCGCCGTCTTCGCCAGCAGCGGGCTGAAGTGGTAGAAGTTAGAAAACTTTACTTTCATGTGCAGTGAGATGCTGTGACTTCGCGCGACTTCCTGTGCGCTTGTCCACGGGAGTGTATGGGAATCGAACCCACAGCGAGCTTTGTTCAAACCCGCCACTGGTTTTGAAGACCAGGGCCCCCACCAGAGGTGCAAACACTCCCAGGTAAAACCTTTTTCAGTTTAGCTGCTCGTGGCGGAGGGAACAAGAGTGGGCTTGGGGAGGAATAGGGGCCGTGCTGGTGAGGCGGCAATGGATCGTGGCCGCAAGCACGGCCGCCTACGGCCACGATATCCCGGTCTCTGCAGAGTTTGATCGGCTACTTCTTCTCGGCCTGGTGACCGACGTGCTTGAGCATCTCGCGACACGCCTTCTCGCACCGGCGGCACTCCTCGGCACATGCCTGCATCAATTGGTCCGCGGAGAACCGCTCGCACTCCTTGCCGCAGCGGGCGCAAGCCTCGGCACAGGCACTACAGATCAAGTCGGCGAACGGGCCGCGCCGCGCCACGATCTGGGCGGCCGCGGCGCAGAAGTCGGCGCAGTCCTGGCAAGTTTGCAGCGTCCGAAGGTGCTCCTTTTGCCCCTGGGCCACCAGCGCGGCGCAGTGGGTGGTGCAGGCGTCGCAGATGCGCTGGCAGTCGTTGCACGCCTTGGCGCACTGCTCGAAGGCCCCGCCGTGCAGGTCGTGGGCCGCCGGCCGGACCTTCTTCTCCTGTCCGCCGGCTCGGGCGTTGAAATGACCGACACCCAGACCGACCGCTGTCACGGCCGCCACCATCACGGTGATCGCAAGGATTCGGTTTCGCATCGGGACTTCCTCCTAAACCGAGTGGGTGAAACATGACGGGACCCAGCGTTCCCTTACCAGTTGAGGAGACAGCAAACGAGGTGCCGGCCGCCGAGGCACGGCCAAAGAACGGCGGCCCCTCGAAGACCAAGGCCGCAAATGATGAGGAAAAGGCCCACGAGGCCGGCCACAAGTCACGCCCTGCTCGCGGCCTCCGCCTTATCCGGGTCCACCGTCAGGCACCCGGAGGGGGAAAAATGGGCAAGAAGGTGCGCACGGCCATCCCGCGCTTCAACCGTGCTGGGCGTCCTCACCCCCCTCGTGGAGGTAGGCCCGCAGTTTGCGGATGGCCTTGTACTTCTCGTCGCTGATCCGCTCCGCGGGGGTCCGTAGCTCCCGGGCGATGTCCTGCACGGTCCAGCCCTGGAAGCTCAGGTGCAAGATGCGCTGCTGCCGGGGAGTGAGCAATTCTTCAGCTGCTTGTTCCACAGCCTGGCGCTGCTCGCGGAGGCGGCGCGCTTCCTGCTCGCGCCGATCGGCCACGGCGTTGATGGCACCGGCCGACCACTTCCGCCCGCGCTGCCAGCGCTTCTTGACCGTGTCGATGGCCCGCAGGAACTCGCGCCGCTCCTCGCCCTCGCGCCGGAACACCCAGCCCCAGGCGTCGGGAGCAACCCGCTCCAGCAGCCGGCTGAAGACCTCCTGCGTACAGTCGGTCCAGCAGTCGGCCGGCAGCGAGGCGTTGCGCCAGCAGGTGCTGCAATAGCGGCTCATGTCGTTGATGGCCCGGGCCGTTGCGTCCACGGCCTCCGCCCGGGCGCCGGCGACCGGCCCCAGCGCCGACAGTGCGGTGCCAAGGACCATGGCCACCACATAAGGCCGCCGTCCCGCCTGTCGTCGGTTCGCCGGTGAACTCTTCATGGACACCTCTCCAGGGGAAGAGGGGATGAGATCGGACTTCTCCCCATTATACAGACGTGAACCGAGCGCCATCTCGCCGGTAAGGGAGGAAAAGTGAGAGGGGATTTGAGCGTGGAGCATCATCACCCGTCGCGGACGCTCCAGGTTCGTATTACCCGTCGCTCACGCTCTGGGCTCGTGGTAACGCCCCCCGTTTCCCTCACAGCAGTCACATGGGCCGACCATTGCTCTCTTTACTTTATCTGCTCCACGGCGCCGCGCACGTCATCGGCTAGGCGGCGGTACAGCTCACGGCGGTCCACCTGGGGGTACAGGGCGCGGTAGCTCTCCGCTGTAATCGGCGGGGCGAACGTGACCCGGATCTTGCTCCGCCTCGGCCAGGCACGACCCTTCGGCAATGCCGCATGCGTCCCCTCAATGCGGCAGGGGACGACCGGCACTCCCAGCTCCAGCGCCAGCAGACCGATGCCCGCCTTGAACGGTTGCAGCTCGCCGCTCACACTCCGTGTCCCCTCGGGGAAGATCAGGACCGGCCGCCCCGTGCGCAGCACCGCCTGGGCCAACCGCAGACCCTTGATCATGTTCTCGGTGCGGTCGAACGGGATCACATTGAGGAAGGTGTGGAAGAACCAGCCCTTGGCCCGGCGGTTGAAGAAGTAGTCGCGGGCACCCATGATGAACAGGTCGCCGCCGCGGTCGCCCAGAGCGGTCACCACGGCGCCGGTGTCCAGGTGCGAGCAATGGTTGGCGGCCACGATGAAGGCGCCGGCCGGCAGATGCTCCGCCCCGCGCACCTCGAAGCCGAACCAGGCCCGGGCGTACAGCCGCATCGCTCGTCGCATCAGCGCCCGCACTGCCTGCTTGGCCGGTCCCGCCTGCAGCCAGCGTTGGTCCTCGCCCGTCGGTCGCGGCGCCAGAATCCGGCCCCAGACGGCCGTCTCCGGCTCGGCAACCGCGACGGCCCGGCCGTCGCCTTGCGACCCGACCGGCTCCCGCACGCCGCCGGCGCTGCCGGTGACGGGCAACCCATCGGTCTCCTCGCCGTGCAGCAGCTCGGCCAAGCCGTCGTCCTCCGCGTCCCGCGGCGCCGCCAGGTCGATCCGCCGGCGCGACGTTCGCAGCCGGTCGAGCAGTTCCTCCTTGACGCGCTGGCGGTCGATGGCCCCGGTCAGGGTCTTGGGCAGCTCGGGGGGGGCGAGATGGATGTGCTGGATGCGCTGGTAGCTCGGGATGCCGCGCGAGCGGAGCTTGAGCGCATGCCGCAGCATCAGCTCGCCGGCCGGACCGGAGGGGACGCTCGGCTCGGGCACCACCACCGCATGGATGGTCTCGCCCAGTACCTCTTCATCCCACAGGCCGAGCACACACAGTTCGCGGACACCCGCTGCCCCGGCGTAAAGCTGCTCCACCTCCTCGGGGTAAACGTTCTTGCCGGCCGGGGTCACGATGACATCCTTGATGCGCCCTGTCAGGTGGAGGTAGCCGTCCCGGTCGAGATAGCCGACATCGCCGGTGTGCAGCCAGCCATCGCCCAAGGCCCGCGCGGTCGCGGCCGGGTTGCGGAAGTAGCCGGCCGTCAGATTGGGTCCGCGCACCGCGATCTCGCCGACGCCGCGCGCGTCGGGGTTGAGGATGCGCACCTCGACACCCGGTAGCGGCACTCCCACCGATCCCTTGCGGGCGGCGCCCAGGGGGTTGACCGTCACCACCGGTGCCGCCTCAGTCAGGCCGTAGCCCTCACACAACTCCAGCCCCATCGCCGTGAATTCGTCATAGATCTGCGGCGCCAGGGCCGCCCCGCCGCTGATCAGGGCCCGCAGCCGGCCCCCCAGCCGCTGGTGGACCGACTGGAACAGCAGCCGGCCCATGCTCCGCCCGGTGGCTGCCTGCACCGCCTTGCTGATCCCTTTCTTCAGGTCGAACCACCATCGCGCCAGCCGGCCGCGCTGGGCAACCTGCCGGCGAATGGCGCCGTGCAGGATCTGGAAGACACGCGGCACGCCGATCAGGCAGGTCGCCTGGGTCTCGCGCATGGTGTCGAGGATCGCCTGGCTCCGCATGGTGTCGCAGTAGGTCACGGTGGCGCCGACATAGAGCGGCACCAGGAAGCCGCCGGTAAACTCCAGGGCGTGGTGCAGCGGCAACACCGAGATGAAGTTGTCGGTCGGCTGCGGCGGCAGAAATTGCACCACCCCCATCACGTTCGACAGGAAGTTGCGATGCGTCAGCATCACCGCCCGCGGATCGGGGCCGTTCACCCCGGTCGTGAATAGGATTGATGCCAGGTCGTCGGGGCAGGCCAGCGCGTGCAGATGGGCTCGCTCCCCCTCACCCCCGCCCCCTCTCCCCCGCTTCGGGGGCGAGGGGAGAAAGTTTTCCTCCCCTCTCTCCCCTCCGGGAAGGAGCAAGGCTTCCTCCCCTCTCTCCCCTCCGGGAAGGAGCAAGTCTTCCTCCCCTCTCCCTTGCAGCAAGGGCGAAGGGAGCAAGGCTTCCTCCCCTCTCCCCCCGGAGGGGGGGAGAGGGGTTGGGGGTGAGGGGGGAGTGAACGGCCGGCAGCCATCGTTGATGTTAAGCAGCAACGGCGTCTCCGGGTCGGCCCGGGTCGCAGCGCTGAAGCTGCGGTAGCCCGACTCGGAGACAAGAATCGCCTTCGCCCCGACGAAGCGGGCAGCCGCGAGAACGTCGCGCTCGCGCAGCTGCCGATCGACCGGCGCCACCGCCGCCCCCAATGAGACAGCGGCCAGGTAGGCGATGCCCCACTCCGGCTGGTTCTCGGCATAGAGCACCACCACGTCGCCCCGACCGATCTTCAGCCGCTCAAGCGTGACACTGGCTGCGTGGACCCGCTGCTCCACCTCAGTGTAGGTGAAGCGGACCCACTCGCCGTTCCGTTTCACCTGGAGAGCCACCCGATCAGGGAAACGGTCGGCCGAGCGCTCCAGCAGGTCGCGGATGGTCCGCACCGGCACACCGTGGCCCGGCGCCATCTCCTCAACGGCCAGGTTGAGGACGTTCCGCTTCAGCCCTGGAATATGGACGTTGGCAATGTAGTCACGCCAGTCGATGGCCCCGACGTCGAAGTTGAACAGCCGCTGGTCCTCGGCCGGCAGCGACGCCCAGAGCCGGGCCGTGTTGCCGGTGGCGTAGCGCGACTCGATCGAGGCGTAGGGACTGTAGATGTCCACGTAATAAAGGAGCAGGTCGAGCGAGGCCCGGCGAAGGGACAGCCGTTTGCGCAGCCGATCGAGCGGGCGGAGGAACGACAGCGGTTGGAGCAGCCCGTGGGCCAGGCTGACCGGCACCCGGTAGCGCCAGTAGAGCTTACGGCGGTACGAGGCGGCGTCGGGCCAGGTCCATCGGGGCGGGCGGATCGGCGTGCCGTCGCGCTCGGTCATCGGGTTGCGTGTGAAGTAATCCCGGCCGACCTCGTAGATGGTACTGAAGCGGACCGGGTTCTGATCGCCGGTGGCCACCTGGTAGACTGTCAGTCCTCCTTCGGTGGCGCAGCGCGGCACGCAGGCCAGGATGGCGTTGACCACGTAATCGCACGGGATCAGGTCGGCGATGGTCTCAGGCCGGCCGGGGAAGTCTTGCAGGTAGCCCTTGCCGTAGCCGACGAAGAGGGGGTCGGCCATGCGGAAGCCGTCGATCCAACCGGGCTCCGGCTCCACGAAGGTCGATTCGATGATCGACGGCCGCAGGATCACCGTGGGCAGGTCGCCCCGGTGGCGCACGATCATCTGCTCCCCCAGCGCCTTGGTGAAGGTGTAGGTGTCGTGCCAGCCGCGCGCCCGCGCCTCGCGCAGCCCCAGCTGGACCAACTCGTCCTTGACCCGGGCCGGATCGCCGGCATGGCGGACCCGGACCGCCGCGCACAGCTCCAACAGCCGGCGGACCTCCTCGTCCACGTCGAACGGCGGCGGGTCCACCGACTCGACCACCCAGCCACGGGCCGTCCCGCTGACGTAGCAGGTTGAGATGTGAACGACCGCCTCCAGGCGCGGGCAGCGGCGGGCGAACTCCAGCATCCGCCGGGCGCCGTGGGTGTTCAGCTCCAGCGCCAGGTCGAGCCGCTCGTCAAAGACTACCACGGCCGCCGAGTTGATGATGACTTCCACCTCCGCGGTCAGGCGGCGGTAGTCTTCCTCGTTCAGGCCGAAGCGTTCGTCGGTCAGGTCGCCTGCCAGGATGGCAACCCGGCGATCCACGTAGTCGTCGAACTCCGCGCCCAACTCACGGCGGAGGCGGTCGAAGACGGTGGAGGAGAGGACTTCGGCCTCGAAGCGTTCCAGGGCCGGGATGGTCCGGCCGCCGCGCTCCTGGGGGCGGATGAGCAGGTAGAGGCGGCGGAGGTCAGGCAGGCTGCGTAAGATTTTCTCGACGATTGCCTTACCCAGGAAGCCGGTGGCTCCGGTGACCAGCACCGTCTTGTCCGCGAAATACGCCTGGATCTTGCTCATGGGGATGTTACTGGCTCGGCCTGCCTCATCGCGGGGAGAGGACTATTCTGCCCGGATCAGCCGGCATGGATAAGTATAGGAGGCCCGCGCCCGGCCGTGGAGCAAGCATCTTATAACGTAGCCCCCGCCTCCGTCAATCAGCCCTGCCTGCCGAGGGACTAGTAGGGGTACCTCACCGGGGCGACGCTGACGCACAGGAGGACCAGGGCGGCCAGGCCGAGGACCAGGGCTAACACCATCGCCGGCTACCGATCCCGTAGAGCCGGAAGAACGCCTCAACGGCGTCGCCACCAGGCAGACCGTCGCTGTCCCCGTCCACCGGCTGCCCGGAAGCGTCTGCGATCCGGTCGCCGTCGATGGTCAGGGTAAGGCGGTTGCCCGCCGCCGGGCCTCCGAGGCCGGCGGGGAGGCGGAACGTCAGCTGGGCCACAGTCCGGCTGCCGGCCTCGTCCAGGAACGTCTCTACCCTCAGCCGGATGCGGCCGCGAGGGCCGAGCAGGCGAAAGGCGTCGGCGGCGTTGCCTTGGAACGTCACCACGGTGCTGAAGGTGACCGTCAGGCGGTGTACGCGGGAGCGCCGCCCGGTGGCGTCGCTCACCACGATCCGTTCAACACCAGGAACATCCGGGCCAGCCACGGTGACCTGTCCATCCAGGACGTCCCCTGTCTCGTTACTCGGGTCCGGGATCAGGTCCAGGCCTCCCTCGTTGAGTTGCGTCGTCACGCTGTCCAGGTCGCGCAGCAGGTTGACGACGGCCGGGCCGGGTGGGGCGTCTTCCTTGATCCGGAAGGTGATCTCCAGCACGCCACCGCGAGCCAGGCCGCGCACTGGACCGGCGCTCCGGCCCATCCCCACCCGGATCGTACCCGCCTCCAGGTCAAGGACAGCCGCGAACAGGTCGAAGTCGGCGGTCAGCAGCCCGCGGCGGATGTCATCGGCCGAACGCACTTCCAGCCGCTGGGCGTCATAAGCAATGGCCAGATCGAGCGACTCCAACCCGTCCGCCGGGTCAAGCAGCAGTGGCAGCGTGACCGTGTCGCCCGGCCGTCCCTGGACCTCTGGGAACCGCAGCAGCGGGTCGGGGCCGCCGGGCACGATGGGTGGCAGGATACCAGGCAATGGGGGAATCTCGGCCGGGGTCATCCCCAGCGCCCGCTGCAGGATGCGAGTGGCATCGGCGGCGTTGACCCGACCGTTGCCGGTGACGTCGGCGAGGAGCACTGGGTCGGCCAGTTGATAGACACCGAAGCCCGCGTCAAAACCGAGTGCCACGCGCAGGGCCCGCAGCGCGTCGGCAGAACTATAGCCGCCATTGCCGGTCGTGTCGCCGACGTAGCTCACTACATGGAGGCCGTTATCGCGGAGCACCGGGATGGCGCCCCCGTTGACCTGCAGGGGGCCGATCTCGATGAAATGCTTGGTGGCGTAAGGCGCGTTGTCCGGAACGGTCGCCGTCAGCAGCGCGAACTCGGTGGCCCCCGGCCCCAGCGGAGCCGTCGGGCTTCGGAAGGTCACCACCGCCACCCCGGGCACAGACCGGTCGAGGGTGGCGGTCGCGCCGGGCGGCAAACCGGGGCCGGGCTGTACCCCGCTGATGCTAAGCAGCGTCGGGTCGTAGAACAGGGTGAGGTCGATGGCACTGACGTTGGTACCGTCGCTGATCCGCAACGGCAGTCCCCCACCCGAAGCGGACACGTTCACGGGTTGGCCCGGGCCGCGCGTGAAGTCCGCCACGCTGACGACTCGTGCGGCGGATGGGCTCACCACGAACGTGGTGACGAAGTCGCCCCCTGCCATGCCGTCCCGGTTGCCGTCCAGCAGGTTACCGGCGGCGTCCTTGAAGCCGTTGGCCGCGCTGCGGAGTGTGACCGTGTAGGTGTCCGGGGGGAGCACCCCGCCGGTGCGGAGGAAGGCGATAGCGGTACGGCCCGCGTTGACCGTCAGCGAGCCACGGACCGGACCGGTCGCGCTGCCCACCACGGTCACGTCGGCCGGCCCCAGGCTCGCTCCCTGCGCGTCGTAGAGGTTCAAGTCGCTGGGGTCGATCGACTGGTTGAACAGGAGAGTGAAGCCGTCACCGGTGGGGGTGAACGAGGCCACCTGGAGGGGGGTCGCCGGCCGGAACACGAAGGCGTCGACCGCTGCATTGAAGTCGCGGGCGACCAGGTTGGAGCCGACGCCGAGGAACACCACGGTACTGCCGTCAGCGTTGATATTCTGGGAGAACGCCCCCTGATTGGAAGCCGTGGTGGCAGAACCAGGCGTGTGGTTGACCAGGCTGACCGTCCCCGTTACCCGGTCGAACAGGAACACGTCTTGAGTGCCGTCGCCGCGGCCGGTGAACCCGGCGACTAGGTCAGTGGCCAGGCTGCCGAACACGACGAATCGGCCGTCGGCGCTGATCTGCGGAGTGCCGGCGCTGACCACCGGGCTACCGGAATCGGCGTTGCCGGTCATGGTGGTGGTGCCGGCGGCCCGGCTGACGAGGATGGTGCTGGACGGGTTGTCCCGGTCGTAGAGGAACACGTCGGCAGTGTGAGGCGGCCCGGGGCGATCGACCTGCCCCTCGACCAGGTCGGTGGCAAAGCTGACGAAGGCGACGTAACGACCGTCCGCGCTGATCCGGACGTCATACAACGAGCCCCGATCGGCAGCGATAGTCTCGGCGCCGGCCGCATGGCTGACCAGCGCCGTGTTCGCCGGGTTGTCTCGGTCGAACAGGAATACGTCGAGGGTGTTCTCCGTATCGATCTGCCCCGGCACTAGGTTGGTGGCCGCGCTGAGGAAGGCAACGTAGCGGCCGTCGGCGCTCAGCGCCGGGAAGAAGTCCGAGCGGTTGTTGGCGGCGGTGGTCGTCGTGCCCGCGACCCGGCTGATGAGTACCGTGTTGCCGGGGTTGTCCCGATCGAACAGAAACAGGTCACTTGTGTTGTTGGTATCGACCTGGCCGGCGACCAGGTTCGTCGCCCAGCTGGCAAAGGCGACGTAGCGGCCGTCGGCGCTGATGGCCACCGCGGTCGAGCCGGCATTAGCCGCCGTCGCTGTGGTGCCGAAAGCGCGGCTAACCAGCGTGTTCGTCCCGGTCACCCGGTCGTAGAGGAAGACGTCGTTGGTAAGAGAAGGATCGACCTGGCCCGGCACCAGACGCTGCGAGTCGCTGATGTAGGCGATATACCGGCCGTCGGCACTGATCCGGGGGTTGATCGAATGGACCGTGCCAGCACTGCCAGCGAGGGAGCGACTGACCAGGGTCAGCTGCCGGGTGTCGCGGTCGAACAAGAACACGTCATTCGCCCCGAGGTCGCCGTTCGCCAGGTTGGTGGCAGTGCTGACGAAGGCGACGTAGCGGCCATCGGCGCTGATCACCGGGTTGCGCGACTCGGCGTTCCCGGTCGTGGTGGGGGAGGTGGTGGCCCGGCTGACGAGCAGGGTCGTGCCGGTCGCCCGCTCGTGGAGGAAGACGTCCAAGTTGAACTGGCCGGGGCCGACGGTCTCGGTCTGTCCCGCGACTAGGTTCGTGGCCGCGCTTACGAACGCGATGTAACGGCCGTCTGCACTAGGGACCACAATGGGTAGCGACATCGCGTCGACATCATCAGAGGAATTGCACGTCAACGAGATCTGCCCGGGAGCCGGGACGGCGGCGAAGCTGTTGACGCCGCTGGCGCGGTCGAACACCAGCACGTCGCGAACGTGGTTGGCGTCGAGGATCCCCCCCACCAGGTTCGTCCCCAGGGTGCTGTACACGACGACGCTGCCGTTGCCGCTGATCACGGGCGGGTCGCTCGGGTTGCCGGCGGCCGTGGCCGAGCCAGCCGCGTGGCTGACCAGCACCAGGCTCGCCGGATTGTCCCGGTCGAAGAGGAACACGTCCGCGCTAGTGGCATCGTCGGTCTGTCCCGTTACCAGATTGTTGCCTGGGCTCAAGAAGGCGACGTACCGACCGTCAGCGCTGAGGGAGGGGTTAGTGCCGGACGCGGCGGTGAGTGGGGCGAGGGCTGTGCGGCTGACCAGAACGGTTGAATCCACCGTCCGGTTGAACAGGAATACGTCCGCAAGACCGTTCGAATCTGCCGCGCTCGCTACGTTGGTGGCCAGGCTGGTGTAGGCGATGTATTGGCCGTTGGCGGCGATGGCCGGCGTCTGCGAGGGGCCGTTGCCGGTGGTCGTGGTCGAACTGAGAGCGTGACTGACAAGCCGGGTGTTCATCGGGTTGTCCCGGTCAAAGAGGAACACGTCCTCGCCGCCATTCGTATCCGTTTGCCCGACCACCAGGTTGGTTGCCCGACTGGCGTAGGCGATGAAACGGCCGTCGGCGCTGATGGAGAGCGCCGTCGCCACCCCGTCGCCCGTCGTGGTGGCGGAGGTGCTGGTGTGGGTAACCAGGACCGTGGCCGCGGGGTTGTCCCGGTCGAAGAGGAACACGTCCTCGCCGCCGTTCGAGTCGAGCGACCCGTTCACTACATTGGTCGCCCGGCTCAGGTAGGCGACGTAGCGGCCGTCGGCGCTCATCGCCAGCCCGACGGAATCATTGTTGCCGCTGCTGGTGAGGGAAGTCCTGCTGTGGCTGACGAGCACGTTCTGGCCCGTGGTCCGGTCGAAGAGAAACACGTCGTTGGTGCGGGGGACGTCGCTCTGTCCCGTCACCAGGTTGGTGGCCGTACTCAGGTAGGCGACGAAGCGGCCGTCGGCGCTGATCACCGGGGCACTGGCGTGGCCGTTCCCGGCGGTCACGGCGGAGCTAGCCGCGTGACTCACCAGAATGTTGGTGCCCGTCTCCCGATCAAAGAGGAACAGGTCCGTGGTAGGCGGGGTAGGCGGGAAAGTGACGGGCGGGGGAGGATCGATCTGCCCGGCCACCAGGTTGGGGGCGGTGCTCAGGTAGGCGACGAAGCGGCCGTCGGCGCTAATCACGGGGGCCGTCGAGCTAATCACTGGGGCCGCAATATCGGCGCTGCCGGGCGGGGGCGTCGTGGGAAGGCCGGCGATATGGCTGACCAGAGTGAGGGTGCCGGTCATCCGGTCGAGCAGGAACACGTCCGACGTCGGAATGCTTTCGTTGACGCCGGCGATCAGGTTCGAGGCCATGCTCTGGAACGCGACGTAGCGGCCGTCGGCACTGACGGACGGAGAGGAAGTTGCCCCAGGCCCCACCCCGCTGATCAGACTCGGGTGCGCCAGCGAGATTGCTTCCACCACCAGGAGCGTACGCTCCTCCAGGGCTTCGACCTGGGGCCGGGCGCGGGGCGGCTGCCGGCTTGTCGGACAGCGTTTCTTTAAGGCGGATGATCGGCCCAAACCACAGCGGCGCAGTCGGGAAATCAAGAACATGATTCCGAACCCTCCTTTGGCAACGATCTCGAAGCACTCTGCCGGAGGCGACAACCGTTCCAGAAGCTAATTCCCCCGGCCGCGCCCGTACTCCCAACATGGTGGAGGCGCAACTCGGGCGCTGGACCTATGGAGTTATTGGTGAAAAGGGAGTCAGGCGCGAAAGTCGGTCACAGCAGAGGTGGAACTGGCAGCGATACGTTCCCCCTTGAAGTCGATCCTTTCTTCGCCGGCTGTGCTTCCCCAGAAGGGGAAGGGTTCCGGGATAGGGGGAAACCACCTCCGCTCGTGGGTGAGAAGGGTGGTCAGGAACCCCGGCCCGGGTTGAGACACATAGTACCCAATGGGTGCGCGAAAGCAAGGTCGGAGGCGACTGAGCTATCCCCAGTTTCCCGAGCCCTGGAGAAAGGAGGCGGTTCCATCCGCATTGCGTTGGCCGTACAAGGGTAGTTGTCATACCCCCTTGTCTTGTCCGACCCCCGAGGTGGAGGAACCACCATGAGCCGATCCGTCATCCTGGCCTGGGTCCTCAGTGTCTGTGCCACCCTGCGGCGGAGTCAAGCTCAACCCTTGTGGGGCCGCCAGGCCGGCGGCCGGCGCCACGTGCCACCTGGGCCACCCTCGGCCGGGCCATGCCCGGACCGACTCGCTGCAAGCACCGGATCAAACGGACCGCCCGGTTCGTCGCCAACCACCGGGTCACGGTCGCTGACGGCAGGCAGGGCCGGACGGATCCGCCAGCTCACCCGCGGACGCCGGAACCTGCTGAGCGTCGCCCTAGACGGGGTCGAGGGCTGGTCCTTCCACACCCTGGTCATTGCTTGTTATCCGCGAAGGGGACTTCCGGCCGGCTCCCTTGTTGGAGTCCGGTTTTCTGGTCCGCAGCTTCCGGTTTGGCCAGCAGACCTCCGCACAGCGGAGAGCGCTGAGCCGCAAGGGGCAGAGAAGACTGTCCAAGGTAATCGCCGGGTTATTTCTCCTCCGGATATCTCAGCTTCCGCTCCGGGTCCAGCAGCCGGGCATACAGGACCTCCTTGTCGCCCCGGTAAGTCACCCGGAACACCAGATGGTTGACGCCCGCGCGCAGCTCCACGTCCACGCCGGCCTGGTCCGGCTCCACCGGCGCGCTGCCCGGCTTGCCGCGGTAAACTTCCCGACCGTTCAGCCACACCTCGATCGGATGGGCCGCGCCCAGCTGCAAGCGCGTCCGCATCGCCGCCGGCGCCGTCACCTTCGCCGAGACATAGGCCACCGCCTCTGCGTCCCCCTTGCTCGGCGGCAGCGGGATCCTCCCGGTGGGGCCCACGGCCGGCCAACTCCACTGAACACCGGGGGCGCCAGAACTGCCCGGCTGGATAGAGTCCACGTCCCGGGCGGCGAAGGCGTCAGCCGTCACCGCCACCTCGGTCAGGAACGGATGGGCCATCAGATAGCGGACCAGGTCGCGGAAGTCCTGCACCGTCATGTTGTTCGCCAGGCCCTCCGGCATCATCGACTTCGACTCTACCGTCATCTCCTCGATGTCCCTCCGCGGGATGACCTTGAGTACGTTGTTCTCGGTCTTGAGGGTGACGGTCTGCTCGTCCTCGGCGTGCAGCAGCCCGCTTTCGACCCGGCCATTCTTCAGGGCGACGATGCGGGTGTAGTACGGCTGGCCGACCACCCGGTTGGGATCGAGGACGTTGGCCAGCAGGTACTCGATGTCGCGGGCGGCGCCGTCCAGGGCAGGGCCGACATCATGCCCGGTCCCCTCGAACCGGTGGCACTTGGCGCACTGGTTCTCGAAGACCTTCCGGCCGCGCTCGAACGAGGCCCGCCCCTGGTGCAGCTCGCCGCGCATCTTGTCGATGAGGGCGCTCAGCTCGGCGGGCGTATCGCGGAAACGGCCCCAGACCTTCTCAACCTGATCGTTCAGCTTCCGGTCCTTGAAAGCGCGGATGCGGAGGATCGTGTGGTCGGTCAGGTCGGTGCGCGGGACGCGCCGGTCGGCCACCGCGGCGAGCAGTTCGGCGGCCCACTCCTTGCGGCCGGCCAGCAGGTTGACCGCCTCGCTCCGTAGCGCGGGCGGGTAGTCCTTCCAGCCGGCCAGCACGATCCGCGGCACGTCCGGACTATCGTAGCCGGCCAGTGCCCGGCAAGCCTCGCGGCGCAGCTCCAGGCTCTTCGCGGAAACCAGCAGGTCCTGGAGCGGCTTCAGTGCTTCGGGCGGGTGGGCCAGGGCCAGGTTGCGCACCGCTTCGATACGCTCCCCGGTTGGCCGATTGGCATCCAGGGCCGCTGTCAGGGCGTGGCGGATCGCCTCCACATCACGGAAGTTGACGGCCAGCTTCGCTGTCAGCCGCTGCACGTCGCTGTCGGGATCCTTCATCAGCCGGGCGCGGACCCGTTTCCAGTCGGCCGGCGGATCAACCTGACGGCCGGCCAGCGCCTGCGCCATCCCCTCCAGGGCCCGCCGTCGGACCGCGGGATCGGCTACCTCGTCCAGGAAAGCGACGCAGGCGGCCAGGTCTTCGGGCCGGCCGGTCACGGCCAGGCGGCGCATGGTTCGCGGCACGATCTCGTCGGTGATCAGGGGGTTGCCGGCCGCGTGCTCCTTCAGCCAGTCCAGGGCAGCGTTCCGCTGCGGTACAAGGCGCGGCTCATAGGCCAACCAGATCATCAACGGAATGCACGGGTCACGGGCATCCTCCCGGTGCTGCATCAGGTTGTGCAGTAGGGGCAGCACGTCCTGCTTCGTCAGACGCCCGGCCGTGCTCGCCAATTGTAGCCGCACCTCGGGCGCTTTCTCCGTCTTCGCCAACTCTGTCAGGCGGGCCAGCATCGACTCGGACACCTTGCCCGACTCGCCAAGGAAGCGGACGGCCCAAAGGCGCATCGCCGGGTCATTGCCTTCGTCCCGGTTGAAAAGGGTCAGCGCCTGGGCGGCCAGTTTTTCATCGAAGGCACCGACGGCGTACAGCGCCCAGAAGGCACGGAGGGAAGCGGCGGTGAAGCCGGCCCGCAGGTGGCCCAGGTCGCGTTCCGAGAGTTTACCCCGCCGTTCCGCCAGCAGCCGTAATGCCGTCCGATAGATGTAGGGGTTGGAGTGGTTCAGCAGCTCAATGAGGTCATGGTTCGACCGGCGGCCCAGGTCCTCCGCCGGGGCAGCCTTGTGGCCGGTGCGCTGGATCTTGTAGATGCGGCCATGCTCCTTGTCCCAGCTGTCGGGCGGGGCCTGGTGGCAGGGGTTCTGATCGTGCCAGTCGATGACGTAGATCGAGCCATCGGGTCCCCAGCGCAGGTTAATCGGGCGGAAGTTCTTGTCGCCGGAGACCAGGAAGTCCGGGGCGTGCGGCGCCGTGTAAGTCGAGCCGTTGCGGCGGAGCAGATCGCGCTTGATGGAACAGCCGTGGATGCTCCCCATGATCAGGCTGCCGCGGTACTCGGCCGGGACGTGGTCGCCGTCGAGATAGAGCAGTCCCGCGTGGGCCCAGCCGCTTTCCTGGTGGTGTTGATGGTCGCAGATCTCGTTGAGCAGGCCGTAGGCATAGGGATTGAAACTGCTCCCCGCCTGGCGCTTGTAGGTGCCGCCGGGCACCATGTGGAACAGATGCGGGATGACGCAGCAAGCCAGGAAACATTGGCCGGTCGCGTCAAAGTCCATTCCCCAGGGGTTGCTGGTCCCTTCGGCAAAGACTTCGAACTTCCCCCTCACCCCTCCCCCTCTCCCCCCTGGGGGGGAGAGGGGATCTGCTTTCCCTCCCCCTCGCCCCTCAGGAGGGGGGAGGGAATCTGCTTTCCCTCCCCTCTCCCCTCGGGAGGGGAGAGGGGTTGGGGGTGAGGGGTCGTACCGCCACACGGCGGCGTTGAGCTTGACGCCGTCCACCTCGGAATGAGTGAAAACGCCGTGCAGGCCGTAGAGCCGGCCGTCAGGGCCCCACTGGAAGGTGTTAAGCGTCTCATGGGTGTCCTGGCTGCCGAATCCCTTGAGCAGTACCTCCTGGTGGTCGCACTTGCCGTCGCCGTCGGTGTCGCGCAGGAAGAAGAGGTAGGGCGGAGCCCCAAGGAAAACGCCGCCGTGGCCGACCTCGATGCCGCTGGCCAGGTCGAAACCGATCGGCAGGTCCTTCCCCTCGGCCCAGACGGTGACCTTGTCGGCCCGGCCGTCGCCGTCGGCGTCTTCCAGGATTTTGATCCGGTCGCGCGGCTTCTGCCCCTTGGGGGTGCGCTTGGGATACTCAAAGCACTCGACGACCCAGAGCCGGCCGCGCTCGTCGATGGTGAAGGCGATAGGGTTGATAACGTCCGGCTCGGCGGCGAAGACCTTGATCTCGTAACCGGGTGCTACCTTCATTCGCTTGACTGACTCCTCCGGCGTCAGGTACGGTTGGCCGGAAGGTTTGCGGTTGTCAAAGCCGAACTGCTTCTGGGCGAGTCCGGCCGACGCGGCCCAGCAACAAACAAGGACGGCGAGGAGACAGAAGCGCAGCAGGGACATCAGGAACTCCATGCGGTGGGAACCTTGGTGGGCATCGTTCACGAGATGATGGTAAGGGAAGGCCGATCGGTTCACAAGCCGTTTAGCGGCGAGCACGGGCGAGCGCGGGAGCCTCACTCCCTCAGCTCCAGCTCGAACGATTCACCTTCGCAGAAACAGCCCCGGCCCACATCGAAAACGCGGCGCACTGCCCGGAAGCGCCGGCCGGCGATGGTGTACTCGCCGTAGGACCACAGGCCGTTCTGTGTGGCGCTGCCGGCACAGATGACCGGGAAAGGGGCAAGCGAAGGCCGGGGATGGTAATACCAATTGTGCCGGTGGCCGTGCAGCCAGAGGCAGACACCCCCCTGGTCGGCGACGGCGATCAGGTCGGCCAGATCGCGGAGGGCACGGCTGCGCCGCTCCCGCTTGCCGCTGGCGACGCAGACCGGGTAGTGTGTCACCAGGATGCGCCGCCCGCCATCCAGGCGGCGGAGTAGGAGATCAAGACGCTTGAGCTGCTCGCTGCCGACGCTGCCGCTGGCGTCCCAGGGCCAGCGATTGGCCCTGCTGGAATTGACCG
Source organism: Gemmataceae bacterium (assembly GCA_035575035.1). Lineage (GTDB taxonomy): Bacteria > Planctomycetota > Planctomycetia > Gemmatales > Gemmataceae > DATLYH01. Next base: position 10,821 of record DATLYH010000387.1, on the reverse strand, counting down.
CCACCAGCCAGACCGGGCCGACGCGCTGCGCGAAGGGGTAGGTGTGGCCGGCGATGCGCTCACCGGTCAGCCAGGGAGCGAAGTGGCGTTCGAACAGGCCGGAGGCGGCCGCGTGGGGGGTGCAGTAGTCGTGGTTGCCCGGCACGGCCAATCCGGGGAGCGGATCGGCGCCGCGGACGCCGAGCAGGGCCGTCGCCCGCACCAGCTCGGCCTCGAAGCCCAGGGCGGTGGCGTCGCCCGAGAAGATGATCCGATCAGGCCGGCGCTGGCGCAGCTCGGCCGTCAGGACGGCGAGCACTTGTTCCGCCCGGCGAAAGCGAAAGCCGCGGCCCAGGAGGCGGAGGTTGAGCCATGCTGCCAGCCGCTTGCTGAACCAATCCGGCCGCTGCCAGCCGAGCGGCCGCGCCGTCACGTGGATGTCGCTGACATGGGCCAGGCGGACGACGGCCTCTTTCGGGTTAACGGTCCCGCCCATTTGCGGTTCCTCTCTCGCCGGCCATCCGGCTCCCTGGTTGCTGGCCGGGGTGCTTTGTACAATTTCAGCGGCCTCCCCTGTCGCGGAGGTGGACTCCCTTGGATCTTACCGCATAAGGAACCCGGCTCCATGCCCAAGGTTACTTTTGTCAAAGAGAAGGTCGAGATCGAGGTCCCCGAAGGGGCCAACCTGCGTCAGGCAGCGCGGGCGGCCGGCATCCAGATTTACCAGGGGCTGGACCGCTTCCTCAACTGCCGCGGCCTTGGCCTGTGCGGCACCTGCCGGGTGCTGGTCAAGAAAGGTATGGAAAACCTCAGCCCCAAGGGGATGTCCAAGGAAAAATGGGAGGAATACCAGAAGAAGCTCAAGGAAGGCACGGTCAACGGCGTCCCCAAGACGTTGCGGGAGCGCTTCACCCTGGCCAAGTCGCTGGCGGTGATCGGCCACGAGGACGAGATGCGCCTTTCCTGCCAGGTGGACGTGCACGGCGACTGCACCATCGAGACCCGGCCGGAGTTCAACTGGTGCGGCGAGAACTTCTGGCAGAAGCCCTATCCCAACAAGTGAGCAGAGGGCGGGCTCGTTGGCTGGGAGACGTGCGGGCCCGCGACGACTTTACCCAGGCCCTCCGGCGGAAGCCGAACGAGCCCCACTTCCACGACATGTGCGGCCGTGCCCGGCGTGGCGGGCCAGGTGGGCCTTCAGGTCCAAGCCGCAGCCGGCACCCAGTGAGATCAGCCGCCCGCAAGGATAACCATCCCCGGCGACCTCGGCTCAGCAGCGCCCGATGATGTATCGGTACGGGTCCACTTCCTCGCGCAGGATGCGCAGCTCGTGCTCGGTCGGCGGGGCGGTGACGGCCAGCGGTTCCCGCACGCCCAGCTCGAAGCCCGTCGCCTGTCGCACCTGCTCCAACGAGACGCCCGGGTGCAGGCTCAGGACCTCCATTCGCCGGGTCTGTTCGTGGAAGCCGAGCACCGCCAGGTCGGTGATGACCCGGTACGGGCCGGTGCCGGGGGGGAGGCCGGCCGCCTCGCGGGCGCCGGGGCCGGTGAGGTAGCCGGGCGTGGTCAGGAAGTCGAGTTGTTCGACAAAACGGCGACGGTCGTGGTTGGTCACCACCAGAACGCGCCAGCAGAGCGAGGCCAGGTCGTTGGCGCCGCCGCTGCCGGGCAGGCGCACCTTGGGCCGGGCATAGTCGCTGCCGATCTGCGTTGAGTTGAGATTGCCGTAGGCGTCGATCTGTGCCCCGCCCAGGAAGGTGTAGTCGATCAGGCCGCGCTGGCAGGTCTCCATGATGTCGGCCATGCTGGTGGCCATTACACCGCGGTAGAAGGTGCGCGAGTCGCCAACGCTGATCGGCATGGTCGGCAGCTGCGGGGCGATGCCGCCGGCCTCGAACAGGATGACCAGGTTGGGCGAGCCGGTCCGCTGCGCCAGCATGGCCGCCGCGCAGGGCACCCCCGTGCCGACCGCAACCGTGCGCCCGTCCTCCAGCAGCCGGGCGGCGCAGCAGATCATCAGCTCCATCGCGTTGTAAGTCATGTCCGTAGCCCGTAGTCCGTAGCCCGTAGTCCGTCGTCTTCTGCTACTGACTACGGACTACGGCTACGGACTGTCAGCGACCTCGGTGTAACAGGAACTCCTGCTGCCGCAGTTGCTGCAGCCGCGGCAGGCCGCCGCAAAGCTGCAAGTACTCGGTGAAATCCCGCACGCCGTAAATATACTGATCGAGGAACCGGCGGTAGGCGTCCAGGTCTCTCTCCACCTCCAGCCACTGCGCCAAATGCTCCTCGTCCGAGAAATACTCGTAGGGCATGTTGCCGGGGTAACTGCCGTAGGGCACCTCGCAGACCGCATCCACGCAGAAGAATGGGATGACCGTCTGGGTCGGGTCGCGGCGGATCTCGTCGGCGGGGATCAGCCGCTCGCAGGTGATGATCAGGCGCTTGGCGGCGCGGGCCAGGTCGAGGTCGGCAACGGTGGTCCCCCGGATGCGGCAGTTGCCGTAGCGGTCGGCCTCGTGGACATGGATGGCGGCCACATCGGGGTACAGCGCCGGCAGGGCGGCCAGCCGCTCGCCGGTGAACGGGCAGCGGATCACCCGGGCGGCGCTATGGCGGAAGGTGTCGGTCCCCAACAGCGACCGGGCCGGCAGGAACGGTAGGCCCATAGCGGCCGCCTTCAGGCGCACGGCCAGGGTGTAGTTGGTCCACTCGGTGAACTCGACCTCGCCCGACTCCAGGACCCGGCGGGCGTGCGGCGACAATCCGCGTGCCTCCAGCCCGACCACATAGGCAATGTCCACCTTGGCCAGCGTCTTGCCTCGGCCGGTCAGATTGCCGGCGCAGAGCAGCTGGAAGTCGTGCGTCGCGGTGTGGCCGGCAAAACGCAGGTTCTGCTTGCCCTGGCGCAGGATCTCGTGGACGACGGCGGTTGGGATGCGGTCGGCCCCGAAGCCGCCGATGGCCAGGTAATCGCCGTCGTGCACCAGCCGATGGACGGCGTCGGCCACCGTGGTGACCTTATCGACCAGGGCGCGGGGTTTGGAGGCGAAGAACTGACGGGCGCGATCGGCGGAAGGGTCGGTGAACAGGACGCCTTCGCCCTGGGAGAGGGTTTCCATTGCGGATTGCGGATTGCGGATTGCAGATTGCAGAGCGGCGAGAAAATCCGCCATTCGCAATCCGCAATCCGCAATTCTGGGTTAGCGGTTTTCGTATTCGCGGAGTAGCTGGCGGAAGCGTGGGTCGTGGCGGATGGCGTCAAGGTCGCGGTCCTCGCGCATGTAGCGGAAGTCGCGGTAGCCCAGCTCCACGGCCCGGCGCAGTGTTTTGAGGGCCTGGTCGGCCCGTTTCAACAGAGCGTAGCTGCAAGCCAGGTTGTAATGGGCCAGCGCGTCGTTAGGGCGCAGCTGCACCAGGCGGCGGTCAACTTGCAGCCCTTCGGCGTAGCGCCCCTTGAGAGTCAGCAGATTGCCCATGACGCGCAACACATCCACATAGTCGGGATACCGTTTGAGGATGCCGCCGAAAAACTCCAGCTCGAAATCGAGCTGGCTCTGGTCGGCCAGCCGCGTGCTCGGGTTGCCGACGGAGGTGGGGTCAGGTCCCTCGTTGGAGTACTTCCCCTGGTGTGCCATAACTTCCCCCTGCAGTTCTGGGCGAGGCGGGAGGGGGCTGACTCCGGCGCCGGCCCACCCCTCCCTGGCCCACCTCGATTATAACCAGGTCGTCTGGAAGTGCAAAGCGCTGGCAGCGGCCGCGCTGGTTTCCGCCGGCCGGGAGAGGATCGCTCGGCGTGGGGGTCTCCCGCGGCCTCCCAAAGCAACCCGAGCCGCGCGCCCGGGGCGCGCGGCTCAGGCAAGTGCTGGCGTTCCCGATCGGACCTGCAAGCGGCCCGGCGCCGTGATGCCCGCAGGACCCCGCGGCGCACAGACATCCCCCCAGCCGCCGGCCCCGCACCCGCGGTCGCCTCCCGCGCCGGTCCACTAATCCGGAGGCTCGTCCTCGTCCTCGTCCCAATCCTCGTCCTCGTCTTCCTCGTCGAGGTCTTCGTCCTCGTCGTAGTCGTCGAACTCCTCGTCCTCGTCGAGGTCTTCGAGGTCTTCGTCCTCAAAGTCCTCATCCTCGAAGTCCTCGTCGAAGTCCTCGTCGAGGTCCTCCTCCTCGTCCCAGTCCTCCTCGTCCTCCTCGTCCTCGTCGAAGTCGTCATCGTCCTCGTCCCGCGCCAGCAGGGGAGGGAGTTCCTCAGGACGACTGCCCGGCAGCAGCCGCCATGGCGCTTCCAGTTCCGCTGCCAACCGGGAAGGAACCAACCGTGTGCCCGCGAACATCAGAGTGCCCTCATCATTGGGAAGAACCGATCAGGGGGAACGCCTCCTGTTTCTCCCCCTTGTTTATCGGCGTTCGGGTTACGTGACTGTCGCCCGGCGCTGGTGACTGGCCTGCGCATGCCGCCCGACCGCCGGGGCCGCTTCGCGGAGTCGCCAGGGGGGTGGATCGTACTCTCTTGGTAGTAAACTTCCCCTGCCTTGTCAAGCTACCCTAAATCCCTTTACCGGCAAGTGATCCGGCCCAGAAAAGGTCTCCGAACCGGGGCCGTTTTCGGCCCGGAAAACGCCCCGAGCAACCCCGGTGGGCACGGCCGCGGCAGAGGTGGGCAATCTCGTCTCACGGGCGGCATGAGGAGATACCGGGGGCCCTGCTTCGTGAGCGGAAGTGGGTCTGCGGCTCAATGCTGGAACAGGAATTCGGTGCTGTTGAGCAAGGCATGCAGCAGGTCCTCGGCCACTCGCTTGCGCCGCTCCGGGCCTGCTCGGGTGAAGTGGCGGAGCATCGCCCGGCGCTCTTCTTCGGTTGGGGGCCGGCTCAGCGTGGCCAGGAACAGCTCGTCGATAATCTCGGCGTCGGATCGGCCGGCGGTGAGCAGGCGGGCCACCCGGCCGGCGGCGCTGGCGATCTTCTCGTGGACCGTGAGGCCGCCCACCAGATGCAGGGCTTGCCCCAGGTTGGTATCCGGGTCGCGCTCGCACTCGCAGGCCATCGCCCGAGCCGGCCGGCCGAATGCCTCCAGGAGCGGGTGCTTGTACTCGCCGTCGGGCAGGGCCGCGGCCGGCGTGCCTAGCGGCAGGCCAGGAAACTTCTCCGGCACCCCGGTAGCGTCACTGAGCGCATCAAGCAGTTGCTCCGCCCCCAACCGCCGCAGCCGGGCATGAGAGAAATACTTGTCGTCATCGGCGTTGCTCGGCGTCGGCTCGGGACTGAGCTGGTAGGTCCGAGACCTCATGATGGTGCGGATCAGGTGCTTGCGGTCGAAGCCATGCCGGACGAAGTCGGCCGCCAGCGCCTCGAGCAGTGCCTCGTTGCTCGGCGGGTTGGTGCTGCGCAGGTCGTCCACCGGCTCGACGATGCCCCGGCCGAACAGGTGATACCAGATGCGGTTGACCGCGGCGCGGGCAAAGAAGGGATTGTCCGGGCTGGTCAGCCAGCGGGCCAGCACCTCCCGGCGGTCGCCGGCGGTCGCTGGCGCCGGGGCGGCTTCACCGAGGAACCGGGGCGGCACCACCTGGCCGGTACGCGGATGAGTCACTTCCCCTTCCCGGGTGAGGTAGACGGTTTCCTCCTTGTCATACCGTTGGATGAAGAAGGGGCCGTCGCGGTAGCGGAGGCGGGCGAAGAAGGCGGCCAGGCCGAGGTGATCATCCTGCGTCCAGCGCTCGCCGGGGTGGTTGTGGCAGCGGGCGCACTGGAGGCGGACGCCGAGGAACAGCTGGGCCACTTCCTCCGCCCGGGTCTGCGGATCGCGGAGACGGCGGTAGAAGCCGGCCGGCGGGTTGCCGTAGTTGCCCCCCGCACTGGTCAGGATGGTCCGGACGAACTCATCCTCCGGCACGTTGGCCGCCATCTGATGGCGAATCCACTCGTGATACTTGACTGCCCCAATCTTGCCGACGAAGCGCTGATTGCAGCCGAGGCGGTCGGCCCACTTCAGCGCCCACCAATCGGCGAACTCCGGCCGCTCCAGCAGGGTGTCGATCAATCGGTCGCGCTTGCCGGGATCGGTATCCGCCAGGAAGCGCCGGGCCTCCTCCGGCGTGGGGAGCCGGCCGATGGCGTCCAGGTAAGCGCGGCGGAGGAAATGCTCATCGCTCGCCAGCGGCGACGGCTCAATCCGCAACAGGCGCAGCTGGGCGAACACGTGCCGGTCGATGTAGTTGCGCTCAGGCGGGTCGGGCCAGGCAAAGCCCGGCACTTCCTCGCGGAAGATGATCCGGGCGGTGGCCATGCGGCCCAGGTACTCGACGGCCACGACCGCTTCGCCGCGCTTGTTCTTCTCGACCCGGCCGGACGGCGTCACCCGGGCGACCGCCTCATCGTTGACGCTGTAACGGGCCAGCGCGGTCACGTCGCGCACCGAGCCGTCGGCGTAATGGGCCAGTACCCGCAGCTGCTGACCGGCGGCCGGCGCTTCGAGAAGGCGGTACGGCGGGGACACTTCCAGCCGCGTCAGCCGGGCGGCCGTGGAGGTATCGTCCTGCCCTCCCTGGGCGATCCAGTGACGCAGCAGGGTGTAAAGGTAACTGTCCTTCGTGAAGCGCCGGCCTCCTTCATGGGGAACCTGGGCGGTGGCCTTGAGCAAAAGGAGGCTGGCATCCGGCTGGACCGGGTTGATCCGCCGCCCTTGGACCTCGCGGGTCAGGGTACCGATGTCAAGTTGCGGATCGTAGCCGCGCAGACTGAGGCGGAAGCCGTTCTTGCCGGTCGGCGTACCGTGACAGGCCCCTGCGTTGCAGCCGGCCCGGGTCAGAGCGGGGAGGACGTGGTGCGTAAAACTGACCGGCGCCGGCCGGTCCATGCCCTTCACCCGCACCGGCACCTTCACCGCCAGGCTATCCGGCCCGATGGTCAGCACGGTCTCGCCGTTGCCGTGCGGCACCACCACTCCAGTGGGGGAAACCTCCGCCACCTCCGGCGCTGACGAAATGCAAGGGACGGCCCCCGTCAGATCGCGGACATTATCTCCATGATGGGCGGTGATCACCAGCTGCTGCCGGTCCCACGGCCCGCGCAGGACCACCTCGGCCGGCTCCACCACGAGACGCACGAGGGCATTGGCCGGTTCCGCCCGGACTGCCGGCGCCAGCAGGCCGACCACGAGAAGACCCAGACAGCAGCCATCTCGGACCCGAAGCGTCATCATGGAACGAACCCTTCCGGCGGCAAGGTCAATGAAGGCGGGATCAACAGGACGGCAGGCAGGCAGTCCCCCCTGGGGCAGCAGCAAGGTACGCAGGTTGGTGCTATTGTAACGGCGGCTGGTATCGGTGGGAAAGCAAAACTCTCCCTGCGTATCGTTCCGCCCATCAAGCGAGCGGCCGGTGTGAACCGGCCGGTTGACACCGGCCGCTCGCCTGATGCTGCCCTCGGTTAACCGGCAACCGGCCGGTTGACACCGGCCGCTCGCCTCGCGGGGCACGCCAATTGCCAAGTTTTCCCCCTTGTCTGTTTTAACCGAGTGTGATATAAGAATGAATTCTCCCCTTATGCGCACAGATGACGTTCCGGAGGGAGGGGACGATGAAGGTACGAGCCAGCGTCAAACGGATCTGTGAGAACTGCAAGCTGGTCCGCCGGCGCGGGCGGCTGTACGTGATTTGCACCAACCCGCGTCACAAGCAGCGCCAGGGCTAGTTGTGCGGATTGCTTGCGGGCTCGTTTACCCGCCTGCCACCCACCCGGAAGATTAGGAGTTCAAGGTATGCCGCGCATCCTTGGTGTGGACATCCCCGGCGACAAACCGACGCATATCTCCCTGCGCTACCTCTACGGGATCGGCCCGACGCTAGCACTGCGGCTGTGCGAGCAAGCGCGGGTGGACCCCCAGCGGCGGGCCAAGGAGCTGTCCGACGACGAGCTAAGCCGGCTGGCCAACCTCATTGACCGCGAGTATGTCGTTGAGGGGCAACTCCGCCGCCAGGTCCAGCAAAACATCGCCCGGCTGAAGGACATCGGCTGCTACCGGGGCCTCCGCCACCGGCGCAGCCTGCCGGTCCGCGGCCAACGGACCCGCACCAACGCCCGCACCCGCAAGGGCCCACGCAAGACGGTCGCCGGCAAGAAGGGGGTCAAGGAGCTGCGCGGTTAGCGATTTTCTCCCCTCCCGCCGCAGAGGAGGGGCGAGGGGATTGAGGGAGCGGAAGCAGTGGCCAAGAGCAAGAAACGCAAGGCGCGGCGCAACGTCAGCCGCGGCATCGCCCACATCAAGGCGACGTTCAACAACACCATCGTTACCATCACCGATCCCAACGGGGACACGCTCTGCTATGCCTCGGCCGGCACGGTCGGCTTCAAGGGTAGCCGGAAGAGCACGCCGTTCGCCGCCCAGCGGGCCGCCGAGGTGGCCGCCGAGCGGGCCGCCAAGTTCGGCCTGAAGGAGATCGAGGTGCGGGTCAAGGGCCCCGGCTCCGGCCGGGAGTCGGCCATCACCGCCTTGCAGGCCGCCGGCCTGAACATCAAGGCCATCGAGGACGTCACCCCGCTGCCGCACAATGGGTGCCGCCCCCCCAAGAAGCGGCGCGTTTAGTCAGCCGTCAGGAGTCCGTGGTCCGGAGCAAAGACGTGCCGGACGGCGGACTACTCGGCCCTGACCCCAAGCTACCACGGACTACTAACTACGGACTACGGACTACCATGGGTCGTTACCTGGATCCGGTTTGCAAACTTTGCCGTCGTGAGGGCGTCAAGCTGTATCTCAAAGGCAGCCGCTGTGAGAGCCCGAAGTGCCCCATCGACCGCAAGCGGCCGGCGCCGGGCATGCACGGGGCCCGACGCGGCAAGCCGAGCGAGTACGGCAAGCGCCTGCGCGAGAAGCAGAAGCTAAAGCGGTTCTATGGCGTGTTCGAGCGCCAGTTCCGCCGCTACTTCGCGCTGGCCTCGCGCTCGCCGGAGAACACCGGCGAGATGTTGCTTAGCATCCTGGAGCGCCGACTCGATAACGTGGTGCACCGGCTGGGCTTCGCCCCCAGCCGCGCCAGCGCCCGCCAGCTCGTCAGTCACGGCCACGTGATGGTCAACGGCCGGGCCTGCAACATCCCCAGCCTGCTGCTGAAAGCCGGCGACACGGTCACCGTCAAGAGCCGGCCGCGAAGTTTGCAGCTGGTCAAGCTCAACCTGCAAGAGAACCCGCCGCCCGTCCCCGACTTCCTGGAGCGCACCGGTACCGAGCCCCCCGAGGGGCGGGTGCTCCGGCTGCCTACCCGGGACGACGTGGACCCGCGCATCCGTGACATCCGTGAGCAGCTGGTCATCGAAGTTTCGGCGCGTTGATTCGTTTCCCTTGTGACAGGAGATCCCCTCTTATGCGCATTCGTTGGCGTGGTCTGGAACTGCCCAGCCGGGTGGTCAGCGACCGCAGCACGCTGACCGACACCTACGGCAAGTTCATCGCCGAGCCGTTCGAGCGCGGCTTCGGGGTCACCGTCGGTAACAGCCTGCGCCGCATTCTGCTGTCCAGCCTGGAGGGCAGCGCTGTCACCCGGGTCAAGATCCAGGGCGTTCAGCACGAGATCACCACCATTCCCGGGGTTGTCGAAGACGTCACCGATATCATCCTGAATATCAAGAGCCTGGTCGTCCGCAACACCAGCGAACAGCCCAAGACCATCACCATCAACCGCCACGAGAAAGGGGTGGTCAAGGCCTCCGACATCATCGCCGATGAGTCGGTCCACATCATCAATCCCGACCATATCATCGCCACCCTGACCGATGATGTCCCCTTCGTCGTCGAGATGACGGTGGAGAACGGCCGGGGCTACCGCACCGCTGACGAGAACGCCGGCAAGGAGCGGGAGATCGGCGTCATCCCGGTTGACTCCAGCTTCTCGCCGGTGGTCCGGGTCAAGTATGAGATCGAGGACACCCGCGTCGGCCAGCGGACCAACTACGACAAACTGATCATGGAGATCTGGACCAACGGCACCATCACGCCGCAGATGGCCCTGGTCGAGGGGGCCAAGATCCTGCGTAAGCACCTGAACCCCTTCATCCAGTATGCCGAGCCGGGCCCGGAAATCGCCGTCGAGGAGCGGGTGCCGGCCGGCGCCCCCGGCGAGCCGATCGACCACGAGCTGGAGCGCAAGCTCAACATGAGCCTGGCCGAGTTGGAACTGTCGGTCCGGGCAACTAACTGTCTGGAGTCGGAGGGGATTACCACCGTCCGCGACCTGGTGATCCGCACCGACGACGAACTGTTGGAAGTCCGCAACTTCGGCGAGACCACGCTGCGCGAGGTCAAGAACAAACTGGCCGAGCGCGGCCTGCACCTGGGCATGAAGCTGCCGACGTCGCTGCGACGTTAGTTCGGCGCCCGTGGTCCGCAGCCCGTAGCTGCGGACCGGGGCCGCGAATGACTGCCGAGTGCTGCTAACTACGGACTACGGACTACGGACTGCGATCCATGAGACACCGCAAAGCCGGCCGCAAGTTGGGCCGCAACGCCAGCCATCGCCTGGCCCTGAAGCGCAACCTGGCCCTGGCCCTGTTCCGCCACGAGCGGATCATCACTACGGTGGAGAAGGCGAAGGAAGTACGCCCCTTCGTCGAGAAGCTAATCACGTTGGCCCGCAAGGGGACGCTACACGCCCGCCGGCGGGCCATCGCCATCCTCGGACCGACCCGCAACGCGGAGGTCAACCCGAGCGAGGACGAGAACGAAGCCGACCACCGGCGGATCATCCAGAAGCTGTTCGACGACCTGGGGCCGCGCTACCGCGACCGGCCGGGCGGCTACACCCGCATCATCAAGCGGCACGAGCGGCGCCTGGGAGATGCCGGGAAGACGGC
>DATLYH010000386.1:0-11437 GCA_035575035.1 Gemmataceae bacterium | reverse complement strand
TGCGAGGGCCTGCACCCGATCGATGGCCTCCCTACGGTTTTGGCCGTAGGCTAGCACGCCGGGCAACTCGGGCACCTCGGCCAACCAGCGGCCATCATCTTCCTGCTCCACCTCAACCGTCAGGGGCATGAAGCGTCCTCCGTCGCCTGCTCGATCTCCTCCGGGTCAAGTCCAATGACCACCGGCGATGCCTCCTCGCCGGTCGGCAGCAGGACGGCGCCGACGCGCGGGTGACTCTCGCAGTAAGCGCGAGTCTTCTCCACGCCGAGGATGAAAAAGGCGGTGGCCAGGGCGTCGGCCTCGGCAGCCGTGTCGGCCACGGCCGTGGCGCTGGCGAGGCCCTCGGCGGGCCAACCGGTCCGTGGATCGAGAATGTGCCCCAGCTTGCGGTTGTTATACTCCAGATACTGGAAGGTGGCTGCCGATGTTCCCAGGGCGCGGTTGCGCAGCCGGACCACCGCCAGCCGCCGTTCCGGATCCCAGGGGTGGCGAATCCCCACCGCCCATCCCCGCTCCGCGCCCGGCTCGCTCCCCATAGCGTACACGCTGCTCGTCCCCCCGTGCAACAGGGCGGACGGCAAACGGCACCACTCCCGGAGCAATTCCGCCACCCGGTCGAGGGCGTACCCCTTGCCGATGCTGCCCAGGTTCATTTCCATCCCCGGCCGCAGGTAACGCACCGTCCGCTGCTGGGGGTCGAGCTGCACATACGGCATGCCGACGCGCCGCATCGCTTCCGCCCGTTCGGCGTCCGAGGGAACGCGCCCCTGGCGGCGAAAGAAGCCCCAGGTTTTGATTAATGGCCCCGCGGTGATGTCGAAGGCCCCGCCGGTCTCGGCCGTGATGCGCGCCGCCAGGCTCAGCAGGCCGAACAGCCCTTCCTCCACCGGCACGGGCCGGTCGGCGGCCTGCTGGTTGATCCGACTCATCTCACTGTCGTCGCGGTAGACGGTAAGCTGGGCTTCGAGGCGGTCGATCTCGTTCAGGGCCGCTTCGCCGATGGCCAGCGCGTCGGGCGTGCCGAAGGGGAGAAGGACCTCGAAGGTGGTGGCCATTGCCTGCCGGCCGATGCGGAGCAGCGCAACGTCCTCGACTGGCGCCGGATGGTCGCCGGCCGCAGCGCGGAGTTCGTCCGCCGCGCCCAGAACCTGGCCGGCAGCACGGATGATATGGCGGGGGTGGAGGAAATCGCGGCGGTGCATCGTGGTGGTCCGTAGTCCGCAGTCTGTAGTCCGTAGCCAGAAGTTTTTTTGCTACGGCCTACGGACCACGGCCTACGGACAGGTTATTCATTGCCGTCGTGGATCATCGGCTCCAGTTGCTTGGTGTTGCGTTCCACGGCCAGGACGATGGTACGCTCCTCGATGCCGTCAGGGGAGATCGCCACAGCGGGGATGATCTGGCGGCTGTCGGGGAGGCTGAAGCGCATGGTGAAGGTGCCGTCAGGCCGGAGCTTGACCGGCTCGCCCTGGAGCGTGACGCGGGCGTTGGGCTCGGTGGCGCCGTAGACGATCAACTCGGCGTCGAGCTGGAAGAAGAATTTCCGGCCGCGGCCGCCGAGGAGGCCGCCCGAGCCGAAGCTGGTGATGGCCGGCGAGCCGAGCGGCCGCCGCAGCCGCTCCTCAAAGAGCTGCTTCAGTTCCAGGCTGCTGGCCGAGGGGTCGAAGCCGGCCGACATGGCGTAGATGCGGTCGGCCTTCTTGGGGTCGATGTCGGACCAGTTCTCGTCAATGACATCGCTGACACCGGCCCGGGGGGTGGTGACGACGTTGGACCGGGCCAGGACGTAGAACCGGCCGCTCTTGGCCAGGTAGCCGATGTCCACCCGGAAGGAGCGCGGCGGGTTGGTGACGTCGATGTACCAGTTGTTGCAGCCGCCGTGGATGGCGATGTCGCGGACGACCTGCTCGGCGGTGCTGGTGGTGTCGTGGCTGGAAACGTCCAGGAGCCGCAGAATCGGCTGGGCGGTGTGCCATTCCTGCCCCAGAGCGGCCTCGGCCCGCTGGATGGCGTGGCGGGTGATCTCCCAGTAGGCATGCAGCCAGTACGGGTCGCGGACCATGACGACGATGCGGTCCTTGCCGTAGCCTTTGGGGAGATCCTTGGGCACCTTGGCGGAGAGGTCCTTGGTGGGGACGCCGACATCATACTTGCTGCGTTCGACCTGCTCTTCGCCGGAGCTTGAGGTGTTGCGGGCGGCGGCGGCTTGAGGGTGGGGACGGGAGGCTTTTTTCTTCCGTTTGGGCTTGCGCTCACAGAGGGCTTCGACCAACTCTTCCTTCCGCATCGCATGCCAGCCGGCGATCCCCTTGCGCCGGGCCAGGTCTGCCAACTTTTTCTTGGTGCAGGCGTGCAGCTGTTCGCTGTTCATGACGGCCAACTCCGACACCGCCCCGCCGCCGGTGCCTTGTCAAGGGTTTACGGGAGACTTCCGTGCAGCTGTTCAGAACCCCCGCCGTCCTTGCTCGGGGGAGGTGAAGCGATGCGTTTAAAACGCGGCCAAGCGGCTTTTCAAGGAAAGGGCCGCCCCGGCATGCGTCGGAAGGAAGGCAGAAGGGGCAAAGCCCTTTGCCTGGTCGTTAGCTGGTGTGAGGCGAAAAAAAAGGCAATCCTTCACAGTGAGGAAGGATTGCCTATAGGTTTAAGGCGTCAAGGACCGCAACACCCTTTCACACACGTCGCGCCCCCTGACATTGGTGGAATCCCTGTTAAGAGCGGAAGGGAAGGAACGTGAACCCTCTCCCCCCTCTCCGCGTGGACCGATTTTAAAATACGCTTAAATCGTTGTCAACTACAAAACCCCCGGCTTTTTGACGCTTCGGGACATTTTTTCGCTGCCGCCAATGAGAAACCATTTTTCCCGCCTTTTCGCCGACAATTGAAAAAATGATCACGTATAATAGTTTCATGAAGATATGATCAGATGGAATGACTTTGTGAAAGATTACACGAACAGGTAGTTGACTTTGGTTCCTCGATCCGGAGAATACCTCCGCTCTCCCCCATCTCCTCGCCCCTTGAGGGGGTAGGGTGAGGGGGCAGCGGCTGGAAAGAGGGAGGCATCCATGGCCAAAGACTCTCTTCATCCACGGGAGTTCGGCTATTACGTCAGCCTGGCGCAGGTCGGGCTGGAGATGGTCGCTCCGGTCGGGATCGGGATCGCCCTGGACCACTACCTGGGGTGGAGCCCCTGGGCGACCATTGGCGGAGCGGTCTTTGGCCTGATCGGCGGGGTGGCCCACTTGATCGCCCTCACCAACCGGCGCGACCAGGGCATCCCCCCCAATCCCCAACGGGAAGAGTCGTGAAGAAGCGCCTGGGGTTTCTGATCGCGGGCTCGCTCGGTTTCTGGGTCCTGGCTGCCTACCCCGCCCACACCCTGTGGGGCGAGACCGCCCTGGTTTACAGCGCGGCCGCCCTGGCCCTTTGCCTGGTGCCGACCGGCGCGACGCTTCTCTGGGCCGACCGGGTCGCCGATGGCACGCCCGAGCAGCAGCTTGCCCTGGTACTGGGCGGCACGGGGGTGCGGATGATCTTCGTCCTGGGAGCAGGGTTGGTCCTGTACTATTCGGTGCCGTACTTCCAACAGCCGGGCTTCTGGTTGGCCGTGCTGGTTTACTACCTGCTCACGCTGACCCTGGAGATGGTGCTCATCGTCACGGGCCGACGGGCGCTGGACGGCCGCTCCGGCGACAGGGCCGGCGGAGCAAGTCCCTGATGCTGCCCCCTCACCCCTTCAGGGGGTGAGGGTGAGGGGGCCAAGGAGAGAACCTCTACATCATGAAACCGCGAGTCGCTTTGGTGCTGTTGGTGGCCGCGCTGGCGGTTGGGGGCCTGATCGCCTGGGCCGCCGTTATCGAACCGACCCCCGAGGGGGCCGCTCCCCCGCACTTCAGCCCCTTTGATGAGCTGCACGACGCCTACGAGTGGGCCATCTCCCACGTCCGCCACATCAGCATTCCCTTGCCGCGCATCGGCCCAGCCCACATCGACGCGGACCATGACCAGGTCATCATCTTCCGGGGGATCAGCAAGTTCATGCTCCTGGAGTTGATCGCGGCCGGGCTGACGGCGGCCATCTACATTCCGCTGGCTCGCCGCATCCAGAGCGGGGAGCCGCCGCGGGGAGCCTGGGACAACTTCTTCGAGGCAATCCTGACCTTCATCCGCGACGACATCGCCAAGCCGAACATCGGCGAGCACGACGCCGACAAGTACGTGCCGTTTTTATGGACGTTGTTTTTGTTCATCCTCTTCTCGAACCTGCTCGGCATGATCCCGAACTTCGGCTCGCCGACCGGCAACCTCTATGTAACCGGAGCGCTGGCCCTGTGCGCCTTTGTCGCCATGCACGGGGCAGCGATTGCCAAAATGGGATTCGGTCACTATGTGAAGTCTCTGTGGCCCCACCTGGATGTCCCGTTTGGTATGGGCTACCTCCTCAAGCCGATGATCTTCGCCATCGAGCTGATGGGGACGGTGATCAAGAGCGCGGTCTTGGCGGTGCGTCTATTCGCCAACATGTTCGCCGGCCACACGGTGCTGGCGATGATTTTGGCGTTCATCGTGACGGCCGTCGGCGCCAGCGCCATGATCTGGGGCCTGGTGGTCAGCGCCAGCGTGTTGGGCGTGGTGGCCCTGAGCCTGCTGGAGTTGTTTGTCGCCTTTTTGCAGTCGTACATCTTCGTGTTCCTGACGGCGCTGTTCATGGGCATGACGCTGCACCCGCAGCATTAGGCGAGCGGCCGGTGTCAGCCGGCCGGTGTGGGCGAGCGGCCGGTGTCAGCCGGCCGGTGTGGGCGAGCGGCCGGTGTCAGCCGGCCGGTGTGGGCGAGCGGCCGGTGTCAGCCGGCCGGTCGATACCGCGACTCCTCTTCCAACCAAGATTAGGTAGGAGTGAAAGACCCCATGAGACTGTTGAACCTGGCGGCAGTGGCGATCATGATTTTGTTCGTGATGGCGGCCCCCGTGCTGGCCCAAGCCCCGAGCAGCACGACGCTCTCGGGTGCGGGTGTCGGCGCCGGCCTTGGCGCAGCATTAACGATCATCGGCGCCGGTTACGGCTTTGGACGGATCGGCTCGGCAGCGCTGGAGAGCATGGCCCGTCAGCCGGAAGCCGCCGGCCGCATTCAGACGGCGATGCTGATTATCGCCGCCCTTCTCGAGGGGGCCACATTCTTCAGTCTGATCGTGTGCATCCTGGTCAACGGCAAGGCAACCTTCTAGGCCGGCCCCTGTCGCGGACCCCGTACCGGGGGTGAGGTGAACATGCAACACGGCTGGATGACGATCGTTGTAGTGTTGATAGCAGTGGTACTGACCGGACCGGCAGCCGGCCTCACCCCGGCCGGTCCGGTCTCGGCCGAGAAGGAAGAGGGCCATGCCAAGGGGGAAACCAAGCCGCACATCTTTACCCCGGTGCGGATCGACTTGTTCATCTGGACGTTGCTGGTCTTCCTTCTCTTGCTATTTATCCTGAAGCGGTTCGCCTGGGGGCCGATTCTTGAGGGACTGCACAAGCGCGAGGAGGCCATCCGCAGCGCCATCGAGGAGGCCAAGGAGGCCCGCAAGGAAACGGAGCGGGTGCGGGCCCAGTTCCAGCGCGAGATGGAAGAGGCCTTCGCCAAGATCCCGGCGATGATGGACGAGGCCCGCCGCGACGCCCAGCGCCTGGCCGAGGAGATGCGGGCCAAGGCCGCCGCCGAGATCCAGGCCGACCGCCAGCGGCTGCGGCGCGAGATCGAGCTGGCCCGTGACCAGGCCCTGCAGGAAATCTGGAACCGGGCAGTCGAGTTGGCCACCCTGATCTCGGCCAAGGCGATCCGACGGAACATCTCCGAGGAGGATCACCGCCGGCTGGTGGACGAGGCCCTGGCTGAGCTGCGCCACGCGGCGCCGAAGAATGGCCAGAAAATCGGTCGGGGGTAAGGAGACGCCGTCGCCCTGGCGCAGGGTCTGGCGTCCGTCAAGGTGCGAAGGTGTCTCCGGAAGCACGCGCCGCCGGACGGCGCAAGCGGCCCTTTATAATGAGCAGAGGAACATGAATCCAAGTGGGAACCCGGACGGCGAACAGGCCCAGCCGGCGCTCGCCGAGGCTGCCCGCCACCGGACGGTCCTCGATGTCAGCGCCCAGCGTATCGCCCGGGTGTACGCCGAGGCGCTGATCGGTGCCGCCGGCAGCGACGAGCAGGCCAACGAGGTGGTCGAGGAGTTGGGCTCGCTCCTTCACGATGTTTTCCCGGCCGATCCCCGCTTCGAGGCGTTCCTGGCGGCCCCGGCCATCGGCCGCCGGACCAAGGCCGAGGTACTCCGCAAGGTCTTCGGCGGCCGGGCCAGCAAACTGTTCTTGAACTTTCTGCTGGTTCTTAACGACCACGAGCGGCTCGACCTGCTCCGCGGCATCTACAAGGCCGCCCGCGACCTGCTCGATGAACGGGCCCGGCGTATCCGCGTCCAGGTCCGCTCTGCCGTGCCCCTGGCTGACGACCAGCGCGAGCGGCTGGCCCAGGAGTTGCGCCAGGCCTTCCGCCTAGAGCCGGTGCTCGAAACCCGGGTCGATCCCGAGCTGATCGGCGGCATGGTGGTGCGGGTCGGCGACTGGCTCTACGACGCCTCGGTCCGCACCCGGCTGGAAACCCTTCGCAAACAACTGATCGAGAGAAGCAGTTATGAGATTCAAAGCCGACGAGATCACTTCAGTTCTGACACGTGAGATCGCCGAGTACGACGGCAAACTCGGCGCCGAGGAGGTCGGCCGGGTGCTGGAGGTCGGCGACGGCATCGCCCGCATCTACGGCCTGTCGGGCGTCATGGCCGGCGAGATGGTCGATTTCAAGCGGACCGGCGTCAAGGGGCTGGCCTTCAACCTGGAGGAAAACTCGGTCGGCGTCATCATCCTCGGCGACTACCTGGAGATCGCCGAAGGGGACGAAGTCACGACCACCGGCCAGCTGTTGCGCGTGCCGGTCGGCGACGCCCTGATCGGCCGCGTCGTGGACCCGCTGGGCAATCCACGCGACGACAAGGGCCCGATCGTGACCCCCTTCAGTCGGCCGGTCGAGTCGCCCGCTCCCGGCGTGGCCGAGCGCCAGCCGGTCAACCAGCCGTTGCAGACCGGCATCAAGGCGATCGACTCGATGACCCCTATCGGCCGCGGCCAGCGCGAGCTGATCATCGGCGACCGCCGCACCGGCAAGACCGCGATTGCCATTGATACGATCATCAACCAGAAGGAAGAAAATGTCATCTGCATCTACGTGGCCATCGGCCAGAAGGAATCGACCGTCGCCGGCGTAGTCGAGGCCCTGCGCAAGTACGGCGCTATGGACTACACCATCGTGGTGACGGCTTCGTCGTCCGACCCGGCGCCGTTGCAATACGTCGCTCCCTACGCCGGCTGCGCTATGGCCGAATACTACATGTACGAGCAGGGGCGCGACACCTTGTGCATCTACGATGACCTGTCGAAGCAGGCGGCCGCCTACCGTCAGCTGTCGCTCTTGCTCCGCCGGCCGCCGGGACGCGAGGCCTACCCCGGCGACATCTTCTACTGCCACTCCCGGTTGCTGGAGCGCTCCGCCAAGCTGGCCGAGCGCTGGGTGATTGTGCCGGCCGACGCCGACGAGAGCAAGGTCACCGACGACTGGTCGGTTATCCGCAAGCCTGACAACGCGCCGGTGGTCTTCGTCGGCCCGCTGGAGAAAGAGCACGCCCTGAAGGAGGAACTGCCGAAATATCCCGGCCACAAGCTGGCCAAGGTGGTCGGCAGCGGGGGCTCGCTGACCGCCCTGCCGATCATCGAGACTCTGGAAGGAGAGGTGTCGGCGTACATCCCGACCAACGTTATCTCGATCACCGACGGTCAGATTTACCTGCAGCCCGACCTGTTCTTTGCGGGGGTGCGGCCAGCCATCGATGTCGGCATCAGCGTGTCGCGCGTCGGCGGCAAGGCGCAGATCCCGGCCATGAAGCAGATCGCCGGCAGCCTGCGGCTCGACCTGGCCGCCTTCCGCGAGTTGGAAGCCTTCGCCCAGCTTGGCACCGAGCTGGACAAGGCGACCCAGGCCCAGCTGGACCGCGGCTATCGCATGGTGGAAATCCTCAAGCAGCCGCAGTTCAAGCCGCTGCATGTCGCCGATCAGGTGATGATCATCTACGCCGGCACCAAGGGCTACCTCGACAAGATCCCGGTCCGGCAGGTGGCAGCCTGGGAGGAGCAGTTCCTCCGCTTCATGCGCGAGCAGAAGCCGGAGGTGCGCGACCTGTTGATCCGGGAGCGCAAGCTGACCCCGGAGATCGAGCAGCAACTGAAGGAGTCGATCGAGTACTTCCAGCCGCAGTTCCAGCCGCCGACGGACGGGGCGCTGTGACGGGTGCAGTCCGGCGGGCTTGCTGATGAAGCTGAAGGTCTTCTACGACGGCCACTGCCACCTCTGCTCGCGGGAGATGGGCTACTTCCACCGCCGCGCCGCCGCGAGGATTGACTTCATTGATTACACCGCCCCGGAGTTCGACGCCCAGGCCGAGGGGCTCGACCCGGCCGCCCTGGACCGCTCCTTGCACGTCAAGCTCGCCGACGGCCAGCTGCGGCTAGGGATCGATGCCGTCATCGAGCTCTGGAAAGTGGTGCCCGGCTACGGGTGGCTGGCCCGGTTGGCGGACCATCCGGTGCTGCGGCCGTTGCTTCGCCTGGGCTACATCTGCTTCGCCCACTTGCGGCGGCGCCTCCCCCGCCGGAAGCAGCGCTGCCCGCTGAAGCAGCCGGCGCCGCCAGGGGAGGTGTAGCCCGGTTCGGCGGTATAATGCAGGGAGCAGCGGTTTATTCGCCCCTTCTGGGGTGTGGCATGAAGAGTTGGCCGGCACAAGAGGTTCATGCGCGGACCCTGGCGACATCGGAGGCGCTGTCGCGCTATTATATGCCCCATGTCATCCTGCCTGCCGATGTCGTCCGGGTGTTGAACCGAGGCAAAATCTCTTTCGTGTTGGTCGGTGCCCACGCGGCTTTTGGCTGGATGCACGAGGCACGGGCCACCAAGGGTGTTGACGTGGTGGTTGCCGCCAAGCATCACGCCAAGGCAGTGAGGCTGCTCCTGGAAGAGTTCCCGCGTCTGGAGGCAGTTGAGTGGGAAGTGGTCACAAGGCTCCGCGACCGAGACACCCAAGAGGTCGCTATCGACGTGATGAAACCCAGGGAGTTGTACCGTGCGGCCTTCAAGCACACGCACACGGTTGCACAGGGGAAGCTGAAGTATCGGATTCCCTCCCTGGAGATGAGCCTCGCCATGAAGTTTGCGCCGATGATCAGCCCGAACCGAGACGGGGCCAAGAAGTTAATCGACGCCCACGACTTCATCATGATTGTCCGAGCCAACCCGGACATAGACCTGGAGAAACTCGCCGCGCTTGGCAATTTGGTCTACCCGGAGGGGGGCAAAGAAATCGTCGAGCTTGTTCGGCGGGTGCGAGCGGGCGAAACGCTGATCCTCTAGTAGGGAACTGAGTCTCATGGCCAAGACCCGAGCCTTAGTCAAACGCCGCAAGGCGATCCGCAACATCCGCAAGATCACGCGGACGATGGAGCTGATCGCCACGGCTCGGTTCAAGAAGGCGCTGGACCGGGCCGTCGAGGCGGAGGCCTACACACGCAAGATCGCCGAACTGGCCGCCGACCTCAGCGCCAGTGCCGTCACTGTCACCCACCCGCTGTTGGAGGCGCGCGAGCGGGTCGAGGACAGCCTGCTGCTGGTGATCTGTTCCAACCGTGGGCTGTGCGGCGGCTACAACGCCGCCATCCTCCGCGAGGCCAGCCGCCGCCTCGGCGAGCTTCGCGCGGAAGGGGCGGCCCTTCACCTGGAGCTGTCCGGCAAGCGGGCCATCACTTACTACCGCTACCAGGGCATCCCGGCCGAGGCGACCTACACCCACTTCGAGGACCGGCCGCGCTTCGACGAGGTGGAGGTCCTGGCCAACCGCTACATCGCCGGCTACGTCGCCGGCAAGCTTGATCGGGTGGAGGTGGCGTACATGAAGTTCCTCAACGCGGCCCGGCAGGTGCCGGTGGTGGAGACGCTCTTGCCGCTGGCCGCCGCCGCGCCGCGTGAAGGACAGCCGGCCGCAATGCGACAGCCGGTGGAGTACGAGTTCCTGCCCAATGCCCGCGACATCCTGGAGGAGATTGTGCCGGTGTCGTTCAAGGTGCGGCTGTTCAAGTGCTTTTTGGACGCGGCGGTCAGCGAGCAGATCGCCCGCCGGGTCGCCATGAAAGCCGCCACTGAGAACGCCGACGAGATGATCAAGACCCTGACGCGGCAGTACAACCGCGCCCGCCAGGCGCAGATTACCAAGGAAATCGCGGAGGTCATCGGAGGCGCCGAAGCCCTAAAATAATGTCATGATCCGACCGGCCCATACGACGGACCTCGTGCGGCGTCACCTCGCGGCCCTGCACATCAGCAGCGAGTTGACACTCTATTTCCGTCGCAAGTATGAACGCGGGGCCGCCATGATTACACCGGAGGACGTAATCTCCGCCCTGCACGAAGCAGGTGTTAACTGCGTACTGATGGGAACATATGGCCTCAACTGTTACCGGAGCGAGCCGCGAGCCACTCAGGACGTGGATGTGCTGGTGACAAAGAGAGATGTTCGCAAATCGGTGCGGGCGCTCTCCGAAGCGTACCCCGACCTGGAGGTGAACGACACCCCGGCTGTGACCCGGTTCATCGACCCGACCACCGGCAAACCAGTCATCGACCTGATGAAACCGACCCAGCCGGTCTATCAGATCGTCTTCCGGCACTCGATTTCGGTGGGAGGCACTCACCGGATTCCCGACCTGGAGATGGCGCTGGCGTCGAAGTTTGCGGCCATGGTCTCGCCGAACCGGGAGCAAGATAAGAAACTGATCGATGCAGGCGACTTCGTTAATGTGATCAAGCACAACCGAGACGACATCGATTTGGAGAAACTGAAGCGGCTAGGAGAAAAGGTCTATCCGGGCGGTGGCGAGGAGATCATGCAGATGGTTGATGACATCGACGCCGGCCGCCAGATCAAGTTGTGAGAACCTTATCACGGAGCTTTCCAATGGCAACTGCCACCGACCGTATGGCTTCTGTGGACGGCCGGCACGTCGGTCGGATCGTCCAGGTGATCGGCTCAACCTTCGATGCCGAATTCGAGGAAGGGCACCTGCCTGAAATCTATAACGCTCTCAAGATCGACGCCGAGTACAAGGGTGTGAAGATCCACCTGACCGGCGAGGTGCAGCAGCACCTAGGGGGCAACCGTGTCCGCTGTGTTGCCCTCGGCTCGACCGATGGTCTGGTCCGCGGCATGGAGGTCATTGACACCGGCGGTCCGGTCATGGTGCCGGTCGGCAAGGAGACGCTCGGCCGGGTCTTCAATCTGCTCGGCGAGCCGATCGACGGCCGCGGCC
>DATLYH010000385.1:0-8118 GCA_035575035.1 Gemmataceae bacterium | reverse complement strand
CGGCAAGTATCCCCCTTCACTCGGTGAACCTCTCGCTTCCCCGCACCATCTTTCAACTGTCGTCGGTGAGTGTGCCGGCATCCGAGGACCCCGAGCCCGGCTGGCAGCGGCCGCGGTTTTACAGTATAGCTAAACCCATGAGCATCGAACTTCCCAAGCAATACGATCCCCACGAGGCACAGCAGCGCTGGCTGACCTTCTGGGACGAGCACGGCTTCTTCCATAGCCGGCCGGAGCCTGGCCGCACCCCCTATTGCATCGTCATTCCGCCCCCCAACGTCACCGGCGCCCTCCACATGGGCCACGCCCTGAACAACACCCTCCAGGATGTCCTGATCCGCTGGCGGCGCATGCAGGGTTACAACACTCTCTGGATGCCGGGCACCGACCACGCCGGCATCGCCACCCAGGCGGTGGTGGAGCGCCGGCTGCGCGTCGAGGAGGGCAAGACCCGCCACGACCTCGGCCGCGAGGAGTTGGTGAAACGCATCTGGCAGTGGAAGGACCAGTACGAGGCGCGGATTCTCCGTCAGCTGCGCGAGATGGGTTGCAGCTGCGACTGGGCCCGCACCCGTTTCACCCTCGACCCGGTCTGTGCCCGCGCCGTGCGCGTCACCTTCTTCAAGATGTTCCGCGACGGCCTTATCTACCGCGGCAAGCGTCTGGTCAACTGGGACACCCAGCTCCAGACCGCCGTGGCCGATGACGAGATTTTCCATGAGACGGTCAAGGGCGCTTTCTACACCTTCCGCTACCCGGTGAAGGGGACGAACGAGTTCATCCGCTTCGCCACCACGCGCCCCGAGACGATGCTTGGCGATACAGCAGTGGCGGTGCATCCCGACGATCCGCGCTACCAGCACCTGATCGGCAAGACAGCGATCATCCCGCTGGTCAATCGCGAGATCCCGATCATCGCCGACGCCCAGCTGGTGGACCCGACGCTCGGTACCGGAGCGGTGAAGGTGACGCCGGCCCACGACCCCAACGATTACCAGTGCGGCCTGCGGCACCGGCTGCCGATGATCAACATCCTCAACCCCGACGGGACCATCAACGAGAACGGCGGCCCCTACGCCGGGCTTGACCGTTACGTGGCCCGCGGCCGGGTGACCGAGGACATGGAGAAGCTCGGCCTGTTCGACGGCCGGGAGGACCGCGACATCGACCTGGCCCATAGCGACCGCAGCAAGACGCCGATCGAGCCGTACCTGTCGGACCAGTGGTTCGTGAAGATGGCTGACCTGGCCCAGGCGGCGATGGACGCCGTGATCGACGGCCGGGTGAAGTTCTTCCCCGAACGCTACGCCAAGACCTACCTCGACTGGCTCGGCGAGAAGCGCGACTGGTGCATCAGCCGACAGCTGTGGTGGGGGCATCGCATCCCGATCTGGTACGCCTACTGCCCGGAGGCCGAGCTAAAGCGGGCGTTTGCCGGCCGCGATGATGTGGTCTGGCGGCTGGACGAAGAGAATACGCGCTGGCTGATCTGCGCCTTGGAGGACCTGCCGCCCGATGCCCTGGGCCCGAAGTATCCGCTGGAGC
Source organism: Gemmataceae bacterium (assembly GCA_035575035.1). Classification (GTDB taxonomy): domain Bacteria; phylum Planctomycetota; class Planctomycetia; order Gemmatales; family Gemmataceae; genus DATLYH01. The sequence continues at coordinate 6,573 of DATLYH010000385.1, read as the reverse complement.
AGGACCCCGACGTGCTCGACACCTGGTTCAGCTCGGCACTCTGGCCGCACTCGACGCTCGGCTGGCCGGGGCCCGCGCTGCCCGATCAGGAGCCAGGGCCGGCCAACCCCGACTGGCAGCAGATGCGCTACTACTACCCCACCAGCGTCCTGGTGACCAGCCGCGACATCATCACCCTCTGGGTGGCCCGCATGGTCATCACCGGACTGTACAACGTGGGCGAAGTGCCGTTCCACCACGTCTACATCCATCCGAAGATCCTCGACGCCTTCGGTGAGACGATGAGCAAGACCAAGGGCAACGGCATCGACCCGCTCGATATCATCGAGCGTTACGGCGCTGATGCCCTGCGCTTCGGTATGGTCCACATCGCCACCGAGACGCAGGACAGCCGGATGCCGGTGTCGAACGTCTGCCCGCACTGCGGCACCCTGGTGCCAGTGAAGCGCGAACATATGTACATGCAGACGCGCAAGGTCACCTGCCCGAGCTGCAAGAAGCCGTTCCGCCCGGGCGGCCCCTGGCCCGACGAGGACCCGGACCTGCCGACGGCGAAGCAGGCCTCGGAGCGCTTCGAGATCGGCCGGAACTTCGCTAACAAACTGTGGAACGCGGCCCGCTTCCTGCTGATGAACCTGGAAGGCTACGCGCCGGGGGCGCTGCGCGTGGAGGAACTGCCGATCGAGGACCGGTGGATCCTGAGCCGGCTGGCGACGGCCACGGCCGCGATTACCGAGCAGCTAGAGGGCTACCATTTCAGTGACGTGGCCCGGACGATCTACGACTTCACCTGGTCGGAATTCTGCGACTGGTACGTGGAGATGAGCAAGGGCCGGCTGCGCGACCCCGCCGGCCGGGCGGCGGCGCAGCGGGTGCTCGTCGGCGTGCTGGATGCCATTCTGCGTCTGGTGCATCCGGTCATGCCGTTCGCGGCCGAGTCGATCTGGCAGGCGCTGAACGAGGCGGCCTTCGAGCGGGGCCTGCCGGTGCCGGAGCCATCGGCCGAGAGCGTGGTGATTGCCCCCTGGCCGGCGTTCCCCGCCGCCTGGACCGACCTGGCCGTGGAGCAGCGTATCGCCCGCATGCAGGACCTGGTGCGGGCCGTCCGCGAGGTGCGCAGCCGCTACGACCTCAAAACGAGCGTTGATGTCTTTGTGCGCTGCGGCGAGACAGTGGCCGACGACTTCCGGGCGCTGGCGGCGTTCATCACCCTGTTGGCGGGCGTGGGCCGGCTGGAGTGTGGGCCGAACGTGCAGAAGCCGCCGCAGTCGGCGACGCACGTCCACCCCGACTTCGAGGCCTATGTCTCGCTGCGCGGCCTGATTGATGTGGACGCCGAGGCCAAGCGCCTAGAAAAGCAGCTGGCCGAGAAGCGCAAGCACCTGCAAGGCGCCCAGGCTAAGCTGGAGAACCCGAATTTCCGGGAGAAGGCCCCGGCCGAGGTGGTGCAGCAGCAACGCGACCTGGTGGCCGACCTGCAAAACCAGATCCGGGCCATCGAGGCGAACCTGCGCGAGCTGCGGCAGGCGTGAGATGGCGGCTTGATCTACCTCCGCAGCGTTGGAGTGACACCATGAGCCGAAACGGGAGGGCGGGACTTGCCCTGTTCGGAGGAATGCTCTTTCTCGGCGTGGTCGGCCTGAACCAACTCGGCGGCAGTCAGCCGGGGCCACGGCCGCCGGAGGGCTTCGAGGCGATCTTCAACGGTCGCGACCTCACCGGGTGGGAGGGAAGTCCCTCGTACTGGAAGGTCGAGGACGGCTGCCTCACCGGGACCGCCGACGGCAAGCTCAAGTACAACCGCTTCATCATCTGGCGCGGCGGCAAGGTAAAGAACTTCGAGCTGCGGGTCAAGGTTAAGGTCAGCCCCGGCGGCAACAGCGGCATCAACTACCGCAGCACTGAGCGTCCCGACCTCGGCGAGTCGGTCGTTACCGGCTACCAGTGCGACGTGGTGGCCAACCGCGCCGACTACAACGGCATGCTTTATGAGGAGCGCGGGCGGCGCATCCTGGCCCACACCGGCGAGAAGGTCATCATCGACACCACAGGGCAGCCGTGGGTGGTTGGTGAATTGCCCCTCAAGGAGTTCAAGGCCGGCGAGTGGCACGAATACCGCGTGCTGGCCCAGGGCAACCGTCTGCAACACTGGATCGACGGCCACCCGACGATAGATGTCATCGACCTGGACGAAAAAGGCCGCAAGCTCGAAGGGGTGCTGGCCGTGCAGGTCCACGTCGGCCCACCGATGACCGTCCAGTACAAGGACTTCTTCCTGAAGCGGCTGCCCGATGACTTGCCCCTGATCAAGCCCGACCAGGCGAAGATTCCTCCGACCGCCCCCAAGGTGGTGCCCCAGGGGAAGGACAAACCCAAGGCCCCCGGCCAATGAGCGCGGCGGCGAATCCTTCTTGCATCCGTCCCAAGGACGGATACCATGCCCTTACCGCTGCCTTGCTCACCTTTGTTCCCCTGGGAGGTTCCTATGCACCGGATCGACCGCCGTCAGTTCCTCCGCACCTCGGCCGGCGCCGCTGCTGGCGCTGCCACTGTGACGCTGCTGTCGTCCAATCCCGCCAAGGCCGCCCCCAGCGAGCGCGTCACCCTTTGCATCGTCGGAGTCCGCGGCCGGGGACGCAGCCTGGCCCAGAACTTCGCCCGCCTGCCCAATGCCCAGATCACCCACATTTGCGATGTCAACGCCCCGCTACTCGGCCCCTTCGGCAAGCAGATCAGCGACATCCAGAAGTCCGAGCCGCGGCCGGTCCAGGACCTGCGCCGCGTCCTGGAGGACAAGTCGGTTGACGCCCTAGTGGTGGCCACCCCCGACCACTGGCACGCGCTGGCCACCATCTGGGGCTGCCAGGCAGGCAAGCATGTCTACGTTGAGAAGCCGATCTCCCACAATGTCTTCGAGGGCCGGCAGATGGTCGCGGCTGCCCGGAAGTACAACCGGGTGGTGCAGGTCGGTACCCAGAGCCGCAGCGTGCCCCACATGATCGAGGCGATCCAGTATGTCCGCTCCGGCAAGCTCGGCCAGGTACACATGGCCAAGGCCTGGAATAGCCAGCTCCGCCGCCGGGTCATGGCCGTCCCCGACAGCCCGCCGCCCGAGGGACTGGACTGGAATATCTGGCAGGGACCGGCCCCCGAGCGGCCCTACAATGAAAACCGCTACACCTACGGCTGGCACTGGCTGTGGGACTACGGCACCGGCGACATGGGCAACGACGGCGTCCATGACCTCGACCTGGCCCGCTGGGGGTTAGGGGTCGATTACCCGGTGACTGCCAACGGCACCGGCGGGAAGCTCTTCTTCGAGGGGGACATCCAGGAGACGCCGGACACCCAGGTGGTGACCTTCACCTTCCCGGACAGCCGGGCGATTCTGGTCTATGAGCAACGGCTGTGGTCGCCGTACTTCCAGGAGGGATTCGAGAACGGCGTCGCCTTCTACGGCACCGAGGGCTACTTGCTGCTAGGTCGGCGGGCATGGAAGGTGGTGGCCAAGCGCAACCAGGTGGTGCTCGACCGGCCGGAGAACTTCTCCGACGTGCCGCACCTGGAGAACTTCCTGGCCTGCATCAAGAGCGGACAGAAGCCGGCCTGCGACATCGAGGAGGGCCACCGTTCCACGCTGCTGGCCCATCTGGGGAACCTCTCGGTCCGGGTGGGCCGGCCGCTGAAGTTCGACCCGAAGGCGGAGACAATCATCGGCGACGAGGAGGCAGCGAAGCTGCTGAAGCGGAAAGGGCGCAAGCCGTTCGAGATCCCCGACCCAGTGTAGCCGGGGACTGGCCGGCGGTTGAACGTCGGTGTCAATCGGCCGACTCATACGGTCGCTCGCCCCGTTAGTGCCCCCCGTGGGCAGGCGCTCCCCGACCGCCGCTCCATGGACCCGAATGCCGGGGAATCATAGCCGAACTCGCCAGAATTTGGGTTTAGCTCATTCCTCCCCCGAATGCTGGCGAATTCGGCTCCGTCCCTGGCAGCGGACGGGTATCGTGCCCTCAAAAATAAAACCCTCTTCCCTCCTGCGTCGGTCGCGGGGGAAAGAGGGTTTGCAGAGGTTCAACCGGCGCCTTTACACGGCGCGCCCGGGGGAATCAAGGGGCTTGTTGACAACGACCGGGGACGGGGGTGCTGTCGGCGCGTTGGCTTTGCCGTGGATGGCCTCGTAGACCTCCTGCCGATGGACCGGAACTTCCTTGGGTGCCACGATACCCAGGCGAACCTTGTCTCCCCGGATCTCCACCACCGTGACGGTGATGTCGTTGTTAATGATGATGCTCTCGTTTTTTTTCCTGGACAGTACTAACATCGCCGCCTATCCTTTTCCAAAACTGAGGGGCCTTGCTATGAACTGGTTCCCACGCGCTAGGGCTACATCCAGGGATGAAAGCATAACGCGCCGGTGAAGATCCCCCTTCCCCTGGAGGAACCAGGAGTGAGTCTCGGCGGCTGGCAAACGTCCGTGCGCCACGGGCGGAGAGGGGATGTAACCTCCCCGTCCTGCTGAGACTTCATCATTAGTCATGCTACCCATTCTGTTTGCGCCGGTCAAGGGACGGAAGCAGGAATTTGGTCAATTTTTTGACGCTTTGGCATGAGTCTTGGCGCCCTGTAACCCGCATGAAAGGAGCAGGCACGCTCTGTGCAGCTACTCCTTTTGCGAGTTGCGCAGGTAGTACCAGGCCAGTTGAGACACCGTTGGGCTGGGGTCGTTCTGCGCCCGTTCACGGATCAGCTCGCTCAAATCGACCATCGTCTGGCTAGCGGCAGCGCGCACGGCGGCCGCGCGCACCTCGGGGGCCGGATCATGGCTCAGCCGGCGCAACCAGGCTCCTGGTTCCAACGAAGTGTCTTTCTGCAAATAAGCCAGGACCTGCAAGCGCACGGCAGCCTGGGGTGAAGTGATCAGACGCGCCAGGGGAAGATGCTCGGGTCGGAAGTCATCCCGCGCTAGCAACGACGCCTCGCACAGCTGGCGCACATCGGGATCCGGGTCGTGGAGCCAAGGGAGGAGGTTATCGGTCGCAATCGCCTCCGGCGCAGGGCCGACCGCCAGCATGGCCGCGCGGCGCACTTCCGGCCGAAGATCGCTCAACAGCGGGGTCACCTGCGGCCGCAGGTTCATGCCCCGGTAGAGGGTCAGACGGATTGCCCGGACCCGGTTCTCCGCCTCGGCGCTGGACAGCCCTCGCCGCGCTAGCTCGCGGCAGATGGCGACGGCCTGCTCGGGGGGGGGCAGACTTGCCAACAGTGCCGCCGCCAGTTCCAGGGCGGCCCCTTCAACCTCCCGGTCGTCGCCGCGCACCACTTCCGCCAGGATGCGTCCGGCCGCCGATTGCATGCCCTCGGGCGGGCGGGCCGGGTCGAACCGGAGCCACTCGGCCATCTGCTGGAGCGTACACTCCCGGCCGGCGACGCGCTGCTGCGGGTAGGCCTCCGCCAGTCGGTCGGCCAGGTCGGCCCAGCGCGGGTCATCGGGCTGCCAGCGCTCGGTGAGGCGCGCCAGCGCCGCCCGCGCATTGCCGCAGACGCGCGAGTCTTGCTGCTCCAGCAAGTGCAGCAGTCCCGGCACGGCGGCACCGCCAAGGCCGGCGATGCGCTCGGCCCACGCGTCCCGCTCGGCGCCGCCGGCGCGGGCCAGCTGGTGAAGATAATACCAGGTCAACAGCGGCACCCGCCCGAGCCAGACCACCCCGGCCAGCAGCATTACCGCCACCCCGGCCGCCCCGATGAGGAAACGCCTTTTCCCTATCGAAGGCCATCGCATAACGACTCCCTCCGGAAAATCATCCCGACGCGCCAATCACGGCGGGCCGCGCCCGGACAAACGGTCAGGTGTATAGGACGGGACGGGATGGCCGGCAAGGGCAATGTCTGTGGCAAATCGGAAGATAGCGCCCCGAAGTCTCCGCGACGAACAATGGACAGAATCGCTCATGTCGCTGCGTCTCTGCTCTCGATGAAATAAGGGATTACACCCGACGGACAGCGCGGGGTCCCTGTCCCGGCGCGCGGCACGAGGTGGCCAATGAGACGTGGGCACTTTTGGGTCGGCTGGCTGGGCTGCGTAGCAGGGGGACTCTGGGTAAGCGCGGGCCTGGCGGATGCGCAGGCATTCCGGCGGGCGCCCGTCGCGGCAGTGGTCGCCCCCGGCCCGCTGGTCGGCGACCTGCCGCTGGATGAGCTGCCGCCTTCCCTGCGCGAGCGTATCCGTACCGTCGTCTTGCAGCCGACCCTCACCGCCCACGCCCCAGCCGAGCGCTTCCTCTGCGAGCCGGAGCTGTACCACTGGCTGCTCGACCATCACGACCGTGTCTCGGCTGCCTGGCGCCGGCTGGGCACACCGTGCGTAGCGATCACCGACCGGGGTAACGGCCGGTTCGGTTGGTCGGACGGCCAGGGGAGCGATGTCCAGTGGGGTGAGGTTTACCGAGGACCGGACCTGCGCCTGTGGTATGCCGAAGGGATCGTCCGGGCAGGGCTGCTGCTGCCGGCGGTGCCGGTCCGCGCCGTGGTGGTGCTGCGGCACGCTGAGGGGCGTGACGACCTGGGCCGGCCGAC